>NZ_JBDZYD010000007.1:142559-474590 GCF_040064235.1 Amycolatopsis melonis | reverse complement strand
CCCGCGACGCCGGGACCCACACCGGGTGTGCTCCGGGAGCCCTTGCTCACCGCGCCGAGCGAGGACTCGCAGTACCGAGAGCGCACCTGAGCCGACGGCTTCCCGGCACGTCGAGGGGCTGTGCCGGGAAGCCGCGGCACCCGCAAGCGGAGTCACGTACCGCAGGCGGGGGTGTGGCACACCGAACCGGTGCGCTGGATGCTCAAGAACGCCGCCCATCCCTGGGAGCAGGCTCGCATCCAGCGCACCGGTTCGTTTTCGGGCAGGTTCAGGCAATGGGCGCGCTCAGCGACTCCGGCGTCCCGCGCACCGACGCCGCCGCCGCGCTCAGGCGGCGGACCGCTTCGTGGATCTGCTCGGGCGGCAGCGCGTACGGCAGCCGGATCCAGCGCTCCATGCCGCCGTGGACGCCGAAACGGGAGCCCGGCGCCACCTGGACCCCGTGGCCCGCGGCCGCCACCGCCAGCCGGGAACTCATCGGCTCCGGCATCCGGCACCACAACGACAAGCCGCCCTTCGGCAGCGTGAACGTCCAGTCCGGCAGGTGCCACTGCACCGCGCCCGCCAGCGCGTCGCGGTAGCCGCGCAGGTCCTCGCGGCGGCGGGCCAGCGCCGCCCAGCCGTCGTCGCCGAGCAGCTCGGTGAACACGAGCTGCTCGAACACCGGCGTCCCCAGGTCCACGGCGTAGCGCGCGGAAACCAGACGGCCGAGCAGGTCCTCCGACGCGCGGATCCAGCCGATCCGCAGGCCGCCCCAGTGCGTCTTCGACGCCGAGCCGACGCAGATCGCCAGTCCGCCGCCGAACGCGGCCAGCGGCGGCGGCCCGTCGAGCGGGTCGCCTTCCAGGTCCAGCTCGGCCAGCGTCTCGTCGACGACGACCGGGGTGCGGGCACGGGCGAGCACCGCGCCGAGCCGTTCGCGGCCTTCGGTGTCCAGGCGCAGCCCGGTCGGGTTCTGGAAGTCGACGACGAGGTAGGCGAACCGCGGCGACGCCTGGCGCAGCGCCGCGTCGATGCCCGCGATGTCCCAGCCGCGCCCGCCTGCCGGGTCGAGCGCCACCGGCACCGGGATCGCGTGCGCGGCGCGGATCGCCTCCAGGGCGTTCGGGTACGTCGGCTGCTCGACCAGCACGCGGTCGCCGGGGCCCGCGAGCATCCGCAGGACCAGCACGAACGCGTGGTGCGCGCCGTTGGTGACCATGATCTCCGCGGGCGTGGTCGGCAGCCCGCGTTCGGTGTAGCGCCGCGCGATCCGCTCCCGCAGCGCGAGCAGGCCGCGTTCCTGGTAGCCGTGGTCGGCGAGGTGGCCGGCGAGCCCGGCACGGGCCGCGTCGAAGGCGGCGATCATGCCGGGTGGGGCCGGTGACGACGCGTGCGTGAAGTCGATCAGCTCGCGGCTCGCCGGGCCGAGCGGGTCCCGGCGGCGACGGCCGGGCGCGGCGATCCACGACCCGGAACCGCGGCGGCTCGCGACGAACCCGCTCTCCCGCAGCCGGTCCAGCGCGGCGCCGATGAGCGTCCGGCTCGCGCCGAGCGCGTCGGCCAGTTCGCGCTCGGAAGGCAGCCGGGTGCCGAGCGGGAGCTGGCCGTCCAGCACCTGCAGCTCGATGGCCGCGGCCAGGTCGGCCGCGCCCTGCCGGGAGCCACCTCGCCGCCACGAGCCCAGCATAACGGCCAATCGTGGCCCGGAGATGCGTCCACCCAGCGGGATCGGGGATTCCATCAGGCCAATATCCCGCAATTGGCTATGGTTTACCAGTCCAGTTCCGACGGATAGTGCCCGTGTGGCTCAGATCGATCTCCGGCCCGTCCGGATCTCCCGCGACCCCGCCCGGCGCAGTGTCCAGCTCCTGTCCGGCCTCGCTCTCTACGGCGCCAGCGTCGCCCTGCTCACCCGGGCGCGCCTGGGCCTCGAACCCTGGGGTGTGCTGGCCGAAGGCGTCATGAAGCACACCGGACTCAGCTTCGGCACGGTCACCGGCCTCATCTCCGTCGCGGTGCTCCTGCTGTGGATTCCGCTGCGGCAGCGGCCCGGGATCGGCACCGTGGCGAACGTCCTGGTCATCTCGGTGACCGTCGACCTCGTCCGCGCGGTCGTCCCGGACCAGCACGACCTCGCCTGGCAGATCGCCTTCCTCGCCGGCGGAGTGCTGCTGAACGGCGTCGCGACGGCGACGTACGTCGGGGCCCGGCTGGGCCCGGGCGCCCGCGACGGCCTGATGACCGGGCTCGCGGCCCGCACCGGCCGGTCGGTCCGGCTGGTGCGCACCGGCATCGAGGTCACCGTGGTCGTCGCGGGATTCGCCCTCGGCGGCACCGTCGGATTCGGCACGGTGCTCTACGCCCTCGCGATCGGCCCGCTCACCCAGGCCCTGCTCCCGCTGACCACCTGGCGCGACACAGACCGCTAACCCGCCTTCCGCTGCTGCACAGCCCGGCGCAGCGTCAGGTAGTCGGCGCCGCGCCTGGCAAGGACGTCGTCGGTGCCGCTCTGCTGGGCCAGTGCCAGCAGGATGTGCTCCTGCCCCAGGTGCTTGTCGCCCATGCGGGCGGCTTCCTTCAGGCTCAGCTCCAGCGTCTTCTTCGCCGGCGCGGTGAACGGGATGTGCCCGCGCCTGGTCCGGCCGAGCCGTCCGGCGAGGGCGCCCTCGCCGTGGGTCTGCTCGACGCGTTCGACGATCTGCTCGACGTCGATGCCGAACTCGGTGAGAGCTTCGGCGTCGGCGTCGCTGACCCCGCCGCGGCGGCGCGTCCGTGCCAGCTCGGCGGCGATGTCGTCGCTCGAGACGCCCAGGTCGGCCAGCAGCCCGACGCCGGTCTTGACCAGCCCGGCCAGCAGGTGGGCGGGCCCGATCTCCGGTGAGCCGGACTCGCGCGCCACGATCTGGGCTTCGACGACGGCCATCCGCGCGTCGGCCGTGAATCGCTCGAACATCAGTGCCTCCCGTACTTCTTGTGCACGGCCTGCCGGCTGACCCCCAGCTCGGCGGCGATTTCCTGCCACGACCACCCGTGCACCCGCGCACTGCGGACCTGCACGGCCTCCAGTTGTTCCAGCAGCCGCCGGAGCGCGGCGACCGCACGCAGTCCCACCCGGGGATCGCGGTCGCCGGCCCGGGCGGCCAGGTCTGTCGCTTCCGTCATGAGTGTCAACCTACGTTGACATCGGGGCGATGTCAACCTGAGTTGACACGACGTACAGTCGGGTGATGCCCGAGATCGCGATCGCCGAACGGGCCGGGGTGGGCGCCGACGGCCACCCACGCCCCACCGAGGACCACGTCGTCGTGCTGGACAACGCGGTGCTGGTCCTCGACGGCGCCACTTCGTCGGATCCCGCGCTGCCCCCGGGCGGCTGGTACGCCGAACGCCTGGCCCGGCGCCTCGCCGACGACCTCCGCGCGGCACCCGAAGCCGACCTGGCCGAGGCCCTGACCGGGGCGATCGCCGAGGTCACGGCCCGGAACGACCTGCAGCCGCAGCAGTCGCCGTCGAGCACGGTCGCGGCCGTGCGATGGCTCGACGACCGTGTCGACGCGCTCGTGCTGGCCGACAGCCCGGTCGTCGGCTTCGGCCGCTTCGGCGTCGACGTCGTCTCGGACGACCGGCTCGCCCGGCTGCGGCGGCGCGGGCTGCTCCAGACCGGCGCCGACGTCCGGCGCCGTCGCAACGCCCACGACGGATTCTGGGTCGCCGAAGCCGACCCTGGCGCCGCCGCGCACGCAGTCCGGCGCAGCTGGCCGCGGGCCGAGGTCGACGCGGTGCTGCTGGCCAGCGACGGCGTCTCCATCGGCGTCGACCAGTACGGGCTGTTCGGCTGGCCGGAGGTGCTGGCGATCGCCCGCGCCGACGGGCCGGACGCGGTACTGGACGCCGTCCGCACGGCGGAGAAGCAGGACCCGGACGGCGAGCGCTGGCCGCGGCCGAAGCGGCACGACGACCAGGCCCTGGTCCTCGCCGACTTCGCCTCCGGGTGATTTTCAGGGTCTTCCCTGATCACGGCCGTGCGGTTCTCCGGAAGCCTGGAGAGCATGGGGACGGAAGCGGGGAAACGCACGAGACCGTGGCGGCTCGTCGCGCTGGGCGCGATCGGCTGGGGGCTGTTCACCGCCGTGGTGCTGCACGTGGTCAGCTCGCACAACCCGGTGTACGACACGCTGTCGAGCTACACGGTGACCGACCGCGGCGAAGGGATGCTCGCCGCGAGCGTGCTCTCGCTGGCCATCGGCTCGCTGGCGGTGCTGGGTGCGTTGCACGCCGCCGGCGTGCCGCTGTCCCGGACGACCCGGCTGCTGCTCGCGCTGTGGGCGCTCGGGCTGGCCGCGGCCGCGATCTTCCCCGCGAGCTACCCGGCGGCGCCGGACCCGGTGAGCGGCGAAATCCACCTCTACGCCTGCCTGGTCGCGTTCTGCAGCCTGCCCGGCGCGGCGATCTCGCTGCTGGAGCCGCTGAAGGGCCGTCCTGAACGCGTCGCGCTGGTCCGCACGATCCGGCTCACCGCCGCGGCGTTCGCGTTGTTCGCCGTGAGCTTCGTCTTCGTGCGGCTGAGCGAGGCCGGGATCGAGCCGTTCCGCGCGATCTCCGACGCGTTCCCGATCGGCGTCATGCAGCGGCTGCTGCTGCTCGCCGACGTCGTCCTGCTGCTGACCCTGCTGTGGCTGGCGGCCCGGCTGGAGTCAGCCTTCGAAGGCGGCCGCCAGTTCGGGCGCGTAGCCGTACAGGCCGGGCATGCCGCCGGTGTGCAGGAACACCACGTGGTCGTCCGGGGCGAAGCGTCCCGCCCCTTCGATCAGCGCGGCGGCCACCTTGCCGGTGTAGACCGGATCGAGCACGACGCCTTCGGTGCTGCCGAAGAGGCGTAGCGCGGCCCAGACCGCGTCGGTCGGGATGCCGTAGCCGGGGCCGAGCGTGGAGTCGCCCATCCGGACGTGGTCGAACGACGGCGGTGCGACGCCGAGCAGCCCGGCCGCGCCTGCGGTGAGTTCGCGCAGGTTTTCGGTGGCCTCGTCGAGCGGGTGGCTGACACAGGCGATGCCGACGCCCAGGCCGCCGAGCAGCCCGGCGGCCAGCACCACCCCGGCCGCCGTGCCGCCGCTGGCGTGCGGGACGACCAGGTGGGCCCGCTCGATACCGCGGTCCGCGAGCTGTTTCGCCAGCTCGTGGGTGGCGCGCACGTACCCGAGGGCGCCGAGGGCGTTGGAGCCGCCGACCGGGATCGTGGCGACCTTCCGGCCGTCGGCGGCGGCTTCGGCGGCCAGGCGGTCGTAGGTGCGGCCGGTCTCCTCGGCGTCGGCGCAGACGTGGACGGTCGCGCCGAAGAGCTTGTCGAGCGTGATGTTGCCGGAGCGTTCGTACGCCTCGCCGGTGCGCGGGACCTTCGCGGTGAGCACGAGTTCGCAGCGCAGGCCGAGCTTCGCGCACGCGGCGGCGGTCTGGCGGCCGTGGTTGGTCTGGAGCGCACCGAAGGTGATCACGGTGTCCGCGCCCGCCTCCCGGGCGGCACCGAGGTGGTACTCCAGCTTGCGGAGCTTGTTGCCGCCCGCGCCGAGCGGGTGGACGTCGTCGCGCTTGAGCAGGAGGTTCGGCAGGCCGAGTGCTTCGCCGAGCCGGGGTGCCGCGTGCAGCGGGGTCGGCCAGCCGCCGAGGTCGGCCCGCGGGATCGCGGCGAGGGCGGCGTCGGGGAATCCGGCGAAGTCGAACGTCATCGGCCCTCCAGGCTCGGCATGGCCCCACCTTAAGGGAGTGGCCGGAGCCGCCGTCTTCCGGTAACGTTCGTTCGAACGAACGAGAACCTCCGGGGGCCGCCATGACCGCTACGCGCCTCGACTTCCCCGGCCTCGCCGCGCAGGCCGCCCAGCTCGCCGCGGGCGAGGTCACCGCCGTCGAGCTGGTCGCCGCCGCGCTCCGGCGTGCGCACACGAGCCAGCCCACGCTCAACGCCTTCCGCTGCCTGCGCGACGACGAGGCGCTCGCCGAAGCCGCCGACGCGGACCGGCGGCTGAAAGCCGGGGACCGTGCGCCGCTGCTCGGGGTGCCCGTCGCGATCAAGGACGACGTCGACCTCACCGGGCTGCCGACGGCCTTCGGCTGCTCCGGCGAGTTCCCGGCCGCCACGGCCGACGCGCCGGCCGTGGCGCTGCTGCGGCAGGCCGGTGCGGTGATCATCGGCAAGACGAACACCCCCGAGCTGGGGCAGTGGCCGTTCACCGAGGGCCCCGCCTTCGGCGCCACGCGCAATCCGTGGCACCCCGGCCACACCCCCGGGGGTTCTTCGGGCGGGAGCGCGGCCGCGGTGGCGTCGGGGGCCGTCGCGGCCGCGCTCGGGTCCGACGGCGCCGGCTCGGTGCGCATCCCCGCCGCGTGGACCGGGCTCGTCGGCATCAAGCCCCAGCGCGGCCGGATCCCGGACGGCGGCGAGCTGTTCCACGGCCTGACCGTGCTCGGCCCGCTGGCCCGCACGGTCGGTGACGCGGCCCTGCTGCTCGACGTCACCGCCGCCACCGGCCGCACGTTCCAGGCCGCCGCCACGCGCGAACCCGGGAAGCTGCGGATCGGGCTGTCGACGCGGATTCCGTTCACCGCCACCCGGACGCGGCTCGACCCGGTCGTCGAGCGGGCCGTGCGGCGGCTGGCGGAGTCGCTCGCCGGGCTGGGCCACGAGATCGTCGAAGCCGAACCGGACTACGGGCTGATCGGGCTGACGTTCCTGCCGCGTTCGCTCACCGGCGTCCGCGACTGGACGTTGCGGGTGCCCGACCGCGCCGGGCTCGACCCGCGCACGCGCAGCAACGCCGGGCACGGGCGGCTGCTGGCCGGGCCCGCACTGCGGCTCGCGCGGGCCCTCGAACCGGGGCTGCAACGGCGGATCGGCTCGGTGTTCGGCCGCGTCGACGTCCTGCTGACGCCGACCACCGCGACCCCGCCGCCGCCGGTCGGCGCGTTCGACGGGCTGTCCGGCTGGGCCACCGACCAGGCCATGATCGCCGCCTGCCCGTACGCTTGGCCGTGGAACGTGCTGGGCTGGCCGGGGATCAACGTGCCGGCCGGGCTGACGGACGACGGGCTGCCGCTCGGCGCGCAGCTGCTCGGCCCGTCGCACGCGGAAGAGCGGCTGATTTCCCTTGCCGCGCAACTGGAAGAGGTCGAACGTTGGCCGGATCGGCAGCCCGCGGCAAGCTGGTGAGCACCCGGGAAGCCATCCTGCGCGGCGCGCTGACGGTCGTCGGCGAACACGGCGTCGGCGGGTTGACGAACCGGCGGATCGTCGCCGCGGCGGGTGTCTCGCTCGGCACGCTCACCTACCACTTCCCGAGCCAGACGGCGTTGCTGCGCGAAGCGATGCTGCTGTTCGCCGAGGAGGAGACGGCGAAGCTCGGCGCGATCGCCGACGGCTACCGCGCGGACGGCCTGAGCGTCGAGCAGGCGGCGTCGGTGGTGGAGCACGTGATCGCGCAGCTGCCCTTCGGCACCGACGAGCTGGGCGCGCACGAGCTGTACCTCCAAGCCGCGCGGGACCCCGAGCTGCACGAAGCTTCTTCGCGCTGCTTCGCGGCGTACGACGAGCTGGCCGTGACGATCCTCGAAGCGCTGGGCGTGCCGGAGCCGCACCGGCTGGCGGGGCCGGTGGTCGCGCTGATCGCCGGGCTCCAGCTGCGCCGCCTCGCCACGGGCGAGACGGAAACGCCGGTGGCCGAGCCGTTGATGATGCTGCTGCGCGGAGCCTGATGGCCCCGCCGATCGTCCGCGGCACGGCGGCGTGGAAGTACTTCGGCGACTTCCGCGACGCGCTCCTGGCCGAGCAGGTGCTGGTGCTGCAGGTGGCGCACCCGGTCGTCGCGGCCGGGGTGCTCGAGCACTCGGACTACACCGCCGACCCGTGGACGCGGCTGATGCGGACGGTGGCGTCACTGTCGATCTACGTCTACGGCGGCCCCGCCGGCGCGCGTGTGGAGGCCGAGCGGTTGCGTGCCCTGCACCGGTCGTTCACCGGCGTGGCGGACGGACGCCGTTACAGCGCACTGGACCCGGCGGCGTACGCCTGGGTGCACGCGACACTGGTCAAGGCTCCGGTTGACGTGCAACGGTTTTTCGGCCGTCCACTGTCCACTTCGGAGCTTGCGGAGTACTACGCGCAGATGTGCGACGTCGGGCGGATGCTGGGCGTGCGCGAACGCGACCTGCCGCCGGACTGGGCGGCGTTCGAGCGGTACTACGACTCGATGGTGGCGGGCTTCACCGGAACCCCGGCGATCGAGCAGCTCTTCGAGACGATCCGGACGGCGCGCAAGCCTGTTCCGTTTCTGCCGGATTCGTGGCGGCAAGGACAGCTGTTCCTGATCCGGGCCACCCTGCCACCGGAGTTCCGGGAGCGAATCGGTCTACAGTGGACAGCCGAGGACCAGCGGCGCTTCGAGCGGTTCGCCCGACTGGTGCGGCTGGTCACGACGCCGATCCCGGCCGGGCTGCGGACGGGACCCATGCGGTGGCTCGGGAAGCTCAACGTGTGGTTCCGCGCGCACCCCCGCGCCTACCGGCTCCTGGTGCGCGGAAACGGCCCCGGTGCCACACCAAGCCTCTGAAGGCCACCTTCACAGCATCCAACGCCCTGATGGTGGCCTTCACAGCATCTAATGCCCTGATGGTGGCCTTCAGAGGCTTTGGCCAGGGTGACTCAGTCGCGGCTGAGCGTGCGGGCGTAGTGGGCGCGGGCCTTCGCCCGGTTGCCGCACCGCGCCATCGAGCACCACTGCCGGTTCCGTCGCGGCGAGGCGTCACAGAACCGCAGCCCGCAGTCGTCCGCGGCGCAGATCCGCACCGCCGCGTCGCTGGTCGCGAGGTCGATCGCGTCCGCCGCCAGTGCCGCGAACGCCGCCGCGACCGGGTCCTTCGGGGCCGGGACCTCGCGTCGCAGCACGCCGTCCGCCAGCACCAGGCGCGGCGGGGGTGCCGGGGCCGCCGCTGCCGCGTTGTTGACCAGCTCGACGTCCATTTCCGACGGCTCCCCGTGCGGGAGGAGCACCCGGTCGATCGCCTCCCGCAGCGCCTTCGCCGCGAGCACGTTGCCCGCCGTCACCGGCACCGGGCCCGTCGTGAAGCCCGCCAGGGACAGCCACTCGGCCAGCGCTTCCGGCCCGGTCAGCAGCTCGACGCCGTCCTCGTGCCGGTTGCGCATGGTGTTGACCAGGTCGAGGCACGGCCGTCCGCCGTCGAAGACCCACTCCATGCCCCCAGCCTAACCCTTGAAGAGAGTTAGAAGCAGCGCTACCGTCCAACCCCATGAACCGGTTAGAAAACACGGCGACGGTGAACGGCCTCCGCATGCACTACCTCCGCGCCGGGGACGGCCCGCCGCTGTTCCTGCTGCACGGCTGGCCGCAGACGTCGCACTGCTGGCGCAAGGTCCTCGCGCCGCTGGCCGAGACGCACACCGTGATCGCCCCCGACCTGCGTGGCTACGGCCGCACCGACAAGCCCAGGACCGGCTACGACAAGCGCACGATGGCCGCCGACGTCGCCGCGCTCGCCGAGCACCTCGGGTTCGCCCGCACCGCCGTCGTGGGGCACGACCGCGGCGGACGGGTCGCCCACCGGTGGGCCCTCGACCGTCCCGACCAGGTCGACCGCCTCGCCGTGCTCGACATCGCCCCGACCCGCGCGATGTGGCAGCGCCTCGACACCGGCATCGCCAAGGGGTACTGGCACTGGCTCTTCCACCTGCAGCCGGACCTGCCGGAACTCCTCGCAGGCCAGAACATCGCCGCCTACCTCGGCTACTTCTTCGAGCGCTGGACCTACCAGCGCCACGCCCTCGACGCCGACGCGCAGGCCGAGTACGTCCGCGCCTTCTCCCAGCCCGGGGCGCTCAGGGCCGGTTTCGACGACTACCGTGCCTCCTTCCCCGACGACGCCGGTCTCGACGACGCCGACTTCGCCGCCGGCAAGCGCGTCACCCAGCCGCTGCTGGCGTTGTGGGGCGCGAACGGCCTGCTCGGCACGCTGCCGACGCTGGAGATCTGGCAGGAGTACGCCGACGACGTCACCGGCGGCGCGCTCGCCGACTGCGGTCACTTCCTGCCCGAGGAACAGCCGGACGAAGTCGTCGCCCGCCTGCGGGAGTTCCTGCGTCCCTGACTCACCCGGGGCCGCCGGTCCCCCGCGCTGGGGACCGGAATTCCCTCGTCGCCGTGACGCCCGCCACCGGCCGCACCGGCTAGTTTCGGAGCACGATGGGGACAAAACCGAGAATGGCGTTGCTGGTGCTGCTGGCCGTGCTGGGGATCGCGGCCGGTGGCGGCACCGCGTACGCCGACGGCGCGCCGAGCGGCACCGACGTCCAGGTCGCGCAGACGCTCGGCGCGCGCGAGCTGACCGTGATCATCCGCCGGGTCGACACGACGCCGTCGCCGCTGCGGGTCGACGTCGTGACGCACCTGGGAACCGCGCCGGGCACGCTGCACCTGGCCGTCGCGGCCGACGGCGTCGTGACGTCGCGTGCCGATGTCGTGCTCGGCGCCGCGCCGGGTGTCTACGCGGGGAATCTGCAGGTCGGGAAGCCGGGGCCGTGGGAGCTTTCCCTGAGCGACGGCACCGGGCCTGCCGCGACGATCCCGTTCGTCGTGCCCGCGCGGGTCGTCCCGCCGTGGGAGAAGGCCACCTACGGCGGGTTCGTCGCCGCAGGCGTGTTCCTGCTGCTCGCGCTGGCCGTCGGCCTCCGCGCGAAGCGGACCGCCTTCGCCCTGGTCCCGGCGGGTGGCGCGATCGCCGCGATCGCCGTCGCGGTCACCGGCGCGCTGCTGTCGGCGAGCACTCCCCCGCTGCCCGCGCCGGGCAGCGTGCTGGATCCGACGTTCGACAACGTCACCGACCCGTACGCGAACGCGCCGTTGTCCACTGTGGACTACTCGCGGCCGCCGGTGAACATGACCGTCCAAGCGGTACGCGGCCAGGTGCGGCTCGGCCTCACCGACGGCGCCACCGGCCGTCCGGCCGACGACCTGCTCGTCCACGACAACGCCTTGGTGCACCTGGTGCTCGTCTCGCCGTCGGGACGGCTGAGCCACCTGCATCCGGTGCGCGTCGGCCCCGGCGACTACCGCGTCACCCTCGCCGATCCGGAAGCGGGCACGTACGCCGTCGCCGCGGAACTCGCCCGGCGCGGCGGCGGAGTGCAGCTCGTCCGGTCCAGTGTGGACCTCCAGGGCACCGCCGCGCCCGCGCCCGAACCGCCCGGCCCCGGACCGCGGACCGTCGACGGCACGCCGGTCGACCTCACGATCAGCCCGGGCACGCCGACGACGATCACCGCGCGGTTCCCCGCCCAGGACCTCCAGCCGTGGCTGGGCATGCTCGGCCACCTCATCATCGCCGGGCCGTTCACCGGGCCCGCCGGGGAAGGCGCCGCGAAGGCCCCCACCTGGGCACACGTCCACGCGATGATCCCGCCGGTCGCGGGACAGGCCGGCCGTCCCGACGAGACCGTCGCCGCGTACGGCCCGGACGTCAGCTTCACCTACACCTTCGCCGAGCCCGGCCGGTACCGGATCTGGCTGCAGGCCGAGCGCGGCTACCACGTGCTGACCGTCCCCGCCGTCGTGGACGTCCCGCCGGCCGGAGCCGGCCGATGAAACGCCCGACCGTGCTGATCGCCGTCGTCGCCCTGGTCGTCGCGGCCGGTGCCGCCTGGCTGCTCTGGGGCGGCGGCGACGCGAAACCCACCACGCAGCAAGCGGTTTCCGGGCCGTACACGGTCCAGTTCTCCGCGGACCGGCCGCGCATCGGCGGCAACACGTTCGCGCTGGCGGTGACCGGCCCCGCCCCCGAAGCCGTCACGGTCGCGCCGGTCATGGCGCAGATGGGACACGCGCTCGCGCCGGTGCCCGCCGGGCCGGACGGGCCCGGCCGCTTCCGGGCCACCGGCGTCGGGCTGCCGATGGCCGGGCAGTGGGAGATCACCGTCTCGCTGCGCGGTCCCGGCGGGCCCGCGCAGGTCGTCTTTCCGTTGCTGGTCAAATGAAGGAGGGGGAATGGATCTCACCGCATCCGGCGTGCGCACCACGTCGGTGACGAAACAGGCGAGCACGGGGCTGCTGCCGGCGAACGTCGTGCTCGGCGGGTCACTGCTCTCGCTGGTCGGGCTCACCTGGGACATCCAGTGGCACGACGACGTCGGGCCGGACACGTTCTTCACGCTGCCGCACCTGTTCCTGTACGCCGGGAGCGCGGTCGTCGGCCTGGCGAGCCTGGCCGTCGTGCTGCTGACGACGGCGGCGCGGCGCGCGGGACGGCCGGTCGACCCACGGGTCGGCGGGCGCGTGGTCAACGTGTTCGGCCGGACGTTCGCCGCGCCGCTCGGCTACCTCGTCTCCGGCGTCGGCGCGGCGACGTTCCTGCTGTACGGGCTGTGGGACCAGTGGTGGCACGGGCTCTACGGCTTCGACGCGGTCATCGACTCGCCGCCGCACATCGGGCTGCTGCTGTCGATCACGGTGTCGCTGATCGGCACCACCGCGGTGTTCGCCGCGGCCCGCGAGCACCGCTGGGGACGGCTCGGCACGCTGGCGTCGCTGACCGTGCTGCTGACCTTCGCGCCGGTGCTGGCGCTCGGGCTGCAGCAGGTGCCGGACGACTACGCCGACGCCGTCGCGATCGGGACGTCGATGGCGGCGGTGCTGCTGGTCGCGGTCGGCGCCGGGTTCCTCCGCCGCCCGGGCGGGGCGCTCGGCACGGCGGCGCTGGTCGCGGCCGTGCAGGCGGTGTTCTGGTGGTTCTCGCCGTGGGCGGCGACGGCCTACGCCGACCTGGTCGGCCTGCCGCTGCGGGACGCGATTTCCGGGGTGCCGGCCATGCCGTCGCTGGCACCGATGGCGCTGCTGCCGGTGGCCGGGCTGATGGAGCTGGTGTACCTCGCCGGACGCCGCCGCGGGTGGCGCGCGGGCCGGGTGTCGGTGGTCGCCGGCGGCATCGCCGGGCTGCTGCTCGGGCTAAGCCTGCCGGTGCAGCGTTTCCTGCTCTACACCGGCGCGCACCTGCCGCCGTCCTGGTACCTGGCGACGACCGCGGTGCTCAGCGCGGCGTTCGGGCTGCTCGGCGGGTTCGCCGGGTGGCGGTTCGGCGGGATGCTCTGCCTGCTGGCACCCGCGAAGAAGGGGGAAACCGCTGATGCGTAAGACGGTGTCGTTCGGGGCTCCGCCCCGGCCGGGGGCTCCGCCACCCGGAACCCCCGTACGACGGATTGTGCTTGCCCTGGCCGCTGTTGCCGGGCTGTTGTTCGCCACCGCGGCACCGGCGAATGCCTACGAGCCGGTGAACATCGTGCACACCGAGCGGGTGCAGGCCGGGCCGTACGGGCTGACCGTCGGGTTCAGCACCTGGCCGCTGAAGGCCATGCAGTCGCTGGACTTCACCTTCATCCCCGACGGCGGGATCGAGGGCAAGTCCGGGACGCTGTCGATGCTCGGCCCGGAGGGTGCGCAGCGGCGGCCCCAGCCGCTCGTGCGGCACCCGCGCAAACGCGAGGTGTGGGGCCTGGACGTCCGCTCGCTGCCGCGGCCGGGCGAGTGGACGCTCCGCTTCACCGTCAACGGCCCGGCCGGGTCCGGCACCGGCGAGCTGCGCGCGCTGCCGGTGCTGGAGCAGCCGGGGCCGCCGATGGGGGTGAGCTGGGCGATCAGCACGCTGCCGCTGATCGGGCTCGTGGTGCTGGTCGTGGTGGCCTGGCGCCGGACCCGCGGCCGGTTGCGAGGCGGGGAGCTTCCGGCAATCGGGTGAGATTCGCCTCACATCGGGGTGCCGGACGTACTCAGGGCGCCGCCAAGGCCTCCTTCACCGCATGAGGACGGGGAAGGGGGCCTTCGGCATCTCTGCCGGACGCATTCTCGGACGCGGGGGTGCAGGGTCAGGCGGGCAGGTCGAACTGCCCGGCCTTGACGGCGATCAGGAACGCTTCCCACTCGGCGGTGTCGAACACGAAGACAGGGCTGGTCGCGAGCTTGGTGTCCCGGACCCCGATCATCCCCTCGCGGCCCAGGTTGACCTCGACGCAGCTGCCGCCGTTGGGCTCACTGGCGAACGACTTCTCCCAGGCGGCCTCTTCGAACAGGGACACGGCCGTGTTCGGATCGTAATCCGCGAACGACGGATAATCCGCCATGGGTCGTACCTCCGAGGATCGATAAGGGGTGCCGCCGCGACCGGGTCGAAAGCACCCGCTCCCGGCTACTCAGTGTCTCAATGGCCCAGTGCGCAGGGCCAAGCGGGTGATCAACTAGCTCCGGCCTCGACATGAAGATTATTCCAGGAGTAGGATTAATCGCATCGGCCGGGGCGCTGGTGTCGGTGAACGACTCCCTGTGCGCGACAGGCGGTCGGAGATCCACGCCGAACAGCAGACGCCGCAGCAGTGACGTCGAGCAGCGCCGAAGCCGGACCCACCCAAGCCGCCGCGGAACCTCATGGGGGAGGAACAGCGTGATCGTCGAGGACAGTGCGCCACCGGGCACGCTGGTCGTGGGTGAGGCCCGCCGGGAACTCGAATGGCCGGCCCCCGGGGCTGGCATGCCGTGCGAACCCTGTCTCGGACTGACCGGCGGCGAAGCCGCCCGGCCACCGCGACGAGAGCTGGGGGTGTAGACGATGGCCGTCCGGTTGAACTCGCTGTTCCGCCGTGAGGACGAAGAGCACCGTGGCCGCCGCGGAATCGGCAACGAGCTGCGGAACCGCTTCGGTTTCAGCCTGATCCAGGCGCCCCTGCGCAAGACCACGACGTGGGCGGCCGACCAGGACCTGCCGGTGCGCCGGTACTCCGACGGGGTCCGGACCACCCGCCCGCTGGAGACGTCCATCGACCTGACTCCCCTGCTGCGCGGCCGCATCGGCTCGCGCGCCTGAAAGCCTGACTGCCGTACCACCACGCAGAGCCCCGGTTCCCCGCGGGAACCGGGGCTCTCGCATGTCACGGCTTCCGCAGGAACAGCCGTCCCTGACGGAGGGGACGCTCCCCCTCGACAGCTTCGCGGTACATCCGCCCCACCTCGGCCAATCCCGCGGCGGCACCCAGCGCAGCCAGCTCGTCCAGCGGCCACGCGTACGCCGTCGTGACCTTGTGGTCGAACGGCGTCACCGGATCTGTCCCGGACTCGAAGCAGCCGAGCAGCAGCACCCCGCCGGGCGCCAGCGTCCGGGCGAACTCGGCGAAGTAGCCAGGCAGTTCCGCCGGTGGCGCGTGGATGACCGAGTACCACGTCAGGATCCCGGCGAGGGACGCGTCGGGGAGGTCCAGCGCGGCCATCGAACCGACCTCGAACCGCAGCCCGGGCTCCGCCTCGCGGGCGAGCGCGATCATCGCCGGGGAGACGTCGACACCGAACGCGTCGAGGCCCAGCGAACGCAGGTGCGCGGTCAGGTGGCCCGGCCCGCAGCCCAGGTCGGCGACCGGGCCGCGGCCGCGCACCAGGTCCGCGAACGCCGTCCACGCCGCCCGGTCCAGCGGGTCGCCGTCCCAGATCGGGCGGACGAACTCCGCGTACAGCTCGGCGACCTCGTCGTAGGCGGCCGTCACGGTTTGCGGCCCAGGCCGCACAGGTGGCCGACGAACGCCGGGTCGTTCGCGAGCTTCTTCGTCGCCTTCGACTCCATCTCCTCCGGGTGCCACTCCGGGAGGAACACGATGCCCGGCTCGACCAGCTCCAGCCCGTCGAAGAACGCCGTGAACTCCGCCCGCGTGCGCAGGTGGATCGGGGTGCTCGACCGGTCGTACTGCTTCATGATCGACTCGCGGCTTTCGGAGTCGGCCATGTCCTCCAAGCCGTCGCTGGTCAGGTGCGAGGACAGGAAGTACGAGCCCGACGGGAGCAGCGACAGGTACTTGCGGATGGTCCCGGCCACCGGCTCGTCCCGGCCGAGGAAGTACAGGACGCCGACCATGATCAGGCCGATCGGGCGGTTCGGGTCGAGGACGCCGGTGTCGAGCGCGCGCTTCCAGATGTCGGCCGGGTCGCGCAGGTCGCCGTGCAGCACCGCGTGCCTGCCCGCGACGCCTTCGCGCTCCAGCAGGATCTGGGAGTGGGCCACCGCGACGGGCTCGTTGTCGACGTACACGCACCGCGCGTCCGGGTTGACCGACGCGGCGACCTCGTGGACGTTCCCGACGGTCGGGACGCCGGAGCCGAGGTCGAGGAACTGGTCGATGCCGTTGCGCGCCAGGTACCGGACGCCGCGGCCGAGGAAGTCGCGGCCGGCGCGGGCGACGGTCTTGATCATCGGGAACGTCTTGACGGCCTGCTCGCCGAACTGCCGGTCGATGGCCCAGTTCGCGGTTCCGCCGAGGAACCAGTCGTAGATGCGGGCCGCGTTCGGCCGTTCGAGGTCGACGCCTTCCGGCGCTTCGGGGTCCTGCGTCGTCATGTGATGGGTCCTCCAGGCTTGCGGCCGACACCGCCGACCACGCTCGCGAGGGGGACCGTGGCGGCGCCGGGCTCGGGGCGCCACTGTCCCACAGGCACGATTCCCGGCTCGACCACGTCGAAGTTACCGAAGAACGCGGCGATCTCGCCGAGGGATCGGGACACCGCAGGGGAACTGGCCCGCTCCGACAGCGCGACCAGCCGCCGGATCTGCGCCAGCTCTTCGCCTCCGACGCCGGACTCGGTCGCGTGCGAGAGCACGTAGGCCGAGCCGGGCGGCAGCAGCGTCCGGTAGTCGCGGACGGCTTCGCGGACGCCGGTGACGTCCGGCAGGAAGTGCAGCACGGCCACGGTCAGCAGGCAGATCGGCCGGTCGGGGTCGAGCACGCCGGTGGCCAGCGCCGCTTCCCAGACGTCACGGGCGTCGCGCAGGTCGGCGTGGAGCACGGCGTGCCGCGCGGGATCACCCGACTCGTCGAGCAGCATCCGCCCGTGCGCGACGGCGACGGGATCGTTGTCGACGTACACGCAGCGGGTGTCGTCGGCGTGGTCGTCGGCCACCTCGTGCACGTTGCCCGCCGTCGGGATGCCGGAGCCGAGGTCGAGGAACTGCGTGATGCCCTGGGCGAGGCAGTAGCGCACGGCCCGGCCGAGAAAGGCGCGGTTGCCGCGGGCCAGTGCCTTCACGAGCGGGAACGCCTGCACGGCCTGGTCGCCGAACTGCCGGTCGACGGCCCAGTTCGCGGTGCCGCCGAGGAACCAGTCGTAGATCCGCGCGACGTTCGGCCGGTCGAGATCGACGTCCTCGGGCAGGAAGCCGGGGTCCACGATGTCCCCTCCGGGGATTCGAGCACAACCCGGCCACTCTACCGAAGGTTGTCCGCTACCTGGGACAAACACTTCTTTCGGGGGTCCGGGTGGCGGAGCCCCCGGCCGGGGCGGAGCCCCGTATGTCACTGCCGCCGTTCGCCCTATTGGATCTGCTGCATCTGGGCGCGGTAACTCTCCGCCAGCTCCTTGAGGAACTGCCGGGTCTCCTGCCGCTCCAGCGCCGCCCCGCGCAGCCTGTCCCACGAGTCGACGAAGATGTTGAAGTCCTTGACGTCGTCGAGGTACAGCCCGCCCGCGGAGTGCTCGATGTAGACGAAGTCCCGGGTGCGGTCGGGGAACCGCATGATCGTGAAGTCGTTGGGCACCGCGGCCAGCCGCGCGCCGAACGGCAGGACGTGCACGTAGACCCGCTGGTACTTCTCCAGCGAGAGCAGGTGCTCGACCTGGTCGAGCATCACCGCGGGCGCGAACCCGCCGGGCGCCCGGCGCAGCGCGCCTTCGCTGATGATGAACCGGTAGTAGGGCGGCTGCTGCTGCTCGAACACGGCCTTGCGGTCGAGCCGGTTGCGCACCAGCGACGTCACGTCCGTGGCGCCTGCCTCGGTGAACTGCTTGAGCATGTAGTGCTCGGACTGCAGCGGGCCGGGGATGCGCTCGCCGTGCCAGGTGAGGATCTCCGCGGCCGCGGGTTCGAGGTCGGTGAAGGTGCGGAACCAGTGCGGCACCACCGAGCGGTAGCCCGACCAGTGGCCACGCTGCCCGGCGGCGGCGCGCGCGAGGTTCATCAGCGTGTCGGCTTCTTCGCCGTTGATCCCGAACGCGTTCAGCATCGATCGCACATCCCCGAGCTTCACCCCGACGGCACCGGACTCGATCTTGTTGACCTTGCCCTGGGTGCAGCCGAGGACCTCGGCGACCTGCTGCTGTGTCATCCGCGCCGCGGTGCGGGCATGCCGGAGCTCGTTTCCGAGCTGCTTCCGGCGCGAGGTGACGGTGCTGGCCATCGCCCTGCTCTCCCGGACCACTACCCAGCGACGACGGCCACCGGCCGCCGTCGCACGCGAACTATCGAACCCACCCAGGTTAGTGCTTCACCTTGCGGATCTCGATGATGACATCGGGCAGCGTTCCAGGAAACGCCGCAGATTGCCAGTCACCTGCGTTGTCACTCGCCTGGACCAGTGAAATTCCGAATTATTCCGCCAACCGGCGGAGCCGCAGCTCGGGCATAGTGGGGCGGTGCCCGACCGTTCGCCCGCCGCGGCTTCCGTAACTTTCCTCGCCGACCAGGTCCACGGCTACGTGCAGCCCGACGGCTCCTGGTACATCAACAACTGCGGGTTCGTCGATGCCGGCGACCACACCGTGCTGATCGACACCTGCTCGACCGAACGCCGCACGCGTGCGCTGCTCGCGGCCGTCGAAGCGACCACCGGCAGCCCGGTGACGACCCTGGTGAACACCCACCACCACGGGGACCACACCAACGGCAACTACCTGGTGACGGGCGCGGCCGTCGTCGGCCATCGCAAGACGCGCGAGCTGCTGGCCGCCGAGGGCATCCAGACCTACGAGGGCATCTTCGTCGGCAGCGACTGGGGCGAGCTGCGGTCGCGGCCGCCGGAGATCGTGTTCGACGACCGGCTGACGCTGTACGCCGGCGACGTCGAGATCCAGCTGATCCACCCGGGCCACGCGGCGCACACGACGAACGACGTGCTCGTCTGGCTGCCCGGGCCGCGGGTGCTCTACTCGGGCGACCTGGTGTTCCACGGCGGCAGCCCGTTCGCGCTGATGGGGTCGGTGGCCGGCTGGCGCCAGGCCTTGGACGTGATCCGGGAGCTGTCGCCGGAGGTGATCCTGCCCGGGCACGGCGGGCCGTGCGGACTCGACATCGTGGACAAAGTGGACCGATACCTGGCCTTCGTCCAGCAGACGGCCGAGCGCGGGAAGGCCGCCGGGCTGTCACCGCTGGAGCTGGCGAAGGAGACCGACCTCGGCGAGTTCGCGGAGCTGACCGAGCAGGAGCGCCTGGCAGGCAACCTGCACCGGGCGTACGCCGAGCTGGACGGCCTCGAGTGGGGCGGGACGCTCGACCTGGTGAAGCCGATCACCGACATGCTCGCGCTCAACGGCGGCCCGATCCGCTGCTTCTCGTGAACTGAGTGAGCCGTACCCGCGTGGCCTTCCTTAGTGGCTCGATCGGACTAGGGTCTGAATCGAGAGAGTCTTCGGAAGGATGCGGATGAGCAAGAAGGCGAGCATCGGGGTCACCGGCCTGGCGGTCATGGGCCGCAACCTGGCCCGCAACCTGGCCCGGCACGGCCACACGGTGGCCCTGCACAACCGGTCCGAGGAGCGGACCCGCGCGCTGGTGGAGCAGTTCGGCGACGAGGGCGACTTCATCCCGGCGTACTCCGCGCAGGAGTTCGTCGACGCGCTGGAGCGGCCCCGGCAGGTCGTGATCATGGTCAAGGCGGGCGCCCCGACGGACGCCGTCATCGAGGAGTTCGCGCCGCTGCTCGAAGAGGGCGACGTGATCATCGACGCGGGCAACGCGCACTTCGCCGACACGCGCCGCCGCGAGAAGGCGCTGCGCGAGCGTGGGCTGCACTTCGTCGGCAGCGGCGTCTCCGGCGGCGAGGAGGGCGCGCTGCACGGGCCGAGCATCATGCCCGGTGGCTCGAAGGAGTCCTACGAGTCGCTCGGCCCGCTGTTCGAGGACATCTCGGCCAAGGTCGACGGCGAGCCGTGCTGCACCCACATCGGCGCGGACGGCGCCGGCCACTTCGTCAAGATGGTGCACAACGGCATCGAGTACGCCGACATGCAGCTGATCGCGGAGTCGTTCGACCTGCTGCGGCACGCGGGTGGCTACTCCCCCTCCGAGATCGCCGACGTCTTCCGCACGTGGAACACCGGGCGGCTCGACTCCTACCTGATCGAGATCACCGCCGAGGTGCTGGCGCACGTCGACTCCTCGTCGGGCAAGCCGTTCGTCGACGTCGTCGAGGACGCGGCCGAGCAGAAGGGCACCGGCCGCTGGACCGTGCAGATCGGCCTCGACCTGGGTGTGCCGATCTCGGGCATCGCCGAAGCCGTCTTCGCGCGTTCGCTGTCCGGCTCGAAGTCGCTGCGTGCGGCGGCCCGCGGGCTCGGCGGTCCTTCGGCGGCGCCGCTGTCCGGTTCGGCGCTGGAGCGCTTCGCCGACGACGTCGAGCAGGCGCTGTACGCGTCGAAGGTGGTCGCGTACGCGCAGGGCTTCAACCAGATCCAGGCGGGCGCGACCGAGTACGGCTGGGACATCGACCTCGGCAAGGTCGCCTCGATCTGGCGTGGCGGCTGCATCATCCGCGCGAAGTTCCTCAACGACATCACCGCGGCCTACGCCGACGAGCCGGAACTGCCGACGCTGCTGACGTCGGGCGGCTTCCGCAAGGCGGTCGAGGACGCGCAGGACTCGTGGCGCTCGGTGATCTCCACGGCCGTCCGCCTCGGCATCCCGACGCCGGGCTTCTCGACGGCACTGGCGTACTACGACGGCCTCCGCGCCGACCGCCTCCCGGCGGCGCTGGTCCAGGGCCAGCGGGACTTCTTCGGCGCCCACACCTACCGCCGGGTGGACCGCGAAGGCTCGTTCCACACGGCCTGGGCCGCCGACGGCCGCCCGGAAACCTCCGCCTGAGGTTCCGTGAATGGCCCATTCACGGACTTGGGTTCCGTGAATGGGCCATTCACGGCTTTCGCCGCCCCGCACGGGAAGACCCCCTGGTTCTTCCCGGTCAGAGCAGGGTCACGAGGACGAACGCCAGGATGAGCAGCCCGAGCAGGGTCACTGGCCGCGGGCGGCGAGGATCTCCGCCAGCACCTCCAGGATCTTCGCCTCGGCCTTGTCCTTCTTGACGCCCAGGCCGTCGAGGACCTCGAAGCCGGTCCCTTCGCCCTGTTCCAGCAGGGCCAGGAGCAGATGCTCGGTCCCGATGTAGTTGTGGCCCAGCCGCAGGCCCTCGCGCATGGTCAGTTCGAGGGTCTTCTTCGCGGCCGCGGAGAACGGCACCGGGTTCGGCGCCGGATCGGCGGGCTCGGGCAGGCGGGCTTCGGCGGCTTCGCGGACGGCGTCGAGCTGGACGCCCTGTGCCAGGATCGCGCCCGCCGCCAGTGCCGCGGGCTCGGTCAGCAGGCCCAGCACGATGTGCACCGTGTCGATCTCCGGGCTGGCGTGCTCGACGGCCGCCTTCTGCGCCTCGACGATCACGTGCCGGGCCCGGTCGGTGTAGCGGCCGTAGAGCCGTTCGATGGTGCCTGCCGGGTCGCCGCCGGGGTCGACCTTCGGCACGAACCGCTTCTGCGCGGCCTGTTTCGTGACGCCCATGCTGGCGCCGATCTCGGTCCACGACGCCCCGGACCGCCGGGCCTGGTCGACGAAGTGGCCGATCAGGTGGTCGGCGACCTCGCCGAGGTGCTGACCCACGTAGACCGCGTCGGTCAGCTGGGCGAGGGCGTCCTTCTCGTTGTTGCTCTTGATGGCGTTGATGAGGTCGTCGAGCTTGATGTTGGTCGGGAGGGTCATGCCGTCAACTGTAGGTTGACGCCCGCGTGGACGTCAACCTTGAGTTGACGATCACTGCGCGAACGGCAGGCCCACGTAGTTCTCGGCGAGGCTGGTCGCCGCCGCCCGGGACGACGTCGTGTAGCGCAGCTGGGACAGCTGCAGCTGCCGCGCGAAGCCGTCCGCATGCGGGTCGATGTGCAGCATCGTCGTCATGAACCACGAGAAGTGCTCCGCGCGCCACACCCGCCGCAGGCAGGTGTCCGAGTACGCCGCCGCCAGGGATTCGTCGCCGCGCAGCAGCGCTTCCAGGGCCCGGGACAGCACCCGGACGTCGGCGATCGCGAGGTTCATGCCCTTCGCTCCGGTCGGCGGCACGATGTGCGCGGCGTCGCCCGCCAGGAACAGCCGTCCGTGCCGCAGCGGCTCGGCGACGAAGCTGCGCATCGGCGTGATGCCCTTGTCGAGGATCGGCCCTTCGCGCAACGTGAAGTCACCCTCGACCTCCAGGCGCGCGGTCAGCTCGGCCCAGATCCGGTCGTCGGACCAGTGCGCCAGGTCGTCGTGGGGATCGACCTGCAGGTAGAGCCGGGTGATCTCCGGGGTCCGCATGCTGTGCAGCGCGAACCCGCGCTCGTGGTGGACGTAGATCAGCTCGTGGTGCGACGGCGGCGTCCGCGCCAGGACACCCAGCCAGGCGAACGGGTACTCGCGCTCGTACACCGTCAGGTTGTCCGAAATGGACGGACGTGAGACGCCGTGGAAGCCGTCGCAGCCCGCCACGGCGTCGCACTCGATGCGCTGCTCGGCACCCGCGGCGTCGCGGTAGCGCACGACCGGACGTTCGGTGTCCACATCGGACAGCGAAACGTCGGAAACCTCGAAGGAGATCGGATATCCACGGGCCTCGTGCGCGTCGATGAGGTCCTTGACGATCTCCTGCTGCCCGTAGACGGTGATCGTCTTGCCGGTCAGCTCGGTGAGCGCGATCCGGTGGTCGGCGCGGTCGAACCGCAGCGACAGGCCCTCGTGCGGCATGCCCTCGGCGGCCAGCCGCTCGCCGAGACCCAGCGACGTCAGCAGCTCGACGGTCGGCTGCTCGCACACCCCGGCCCGGACGCGCTGGCGGACGTACTCGCGGTCGCGTGCTTCCAGGACCACGCAGTCGATCCCGGCCTCGTGGAGCAGGAACGACAGCAGCAGCCCGGCCGGGCCCGCGCCGATCACCGCGACCTGGGTCCGCATCACGCCACCCGCGCCTTGAGATAGGCCTTGAGGTCGAAGGCGCTGTTCTCGAGTTCGGCATACGGCGGCCACGGGTCGGCGGTGAGCAGGCGCCGGGCGGCGATGTGGTCGGCCGGGCGGTTCACCGACTCGACCGCGATGAGCACGTCGTCGCGGAACGACAGCACGGAGAACTTCCCGGTGGCAGGCTCGCCCACGACCACCGTGCGGTCGGGGTTCGCGAGGATCCCGGCGATCTGCAGCTTCGTACCCGACTGGTCGGTCCAGAACCACGGCACGCTTTCGTAGGGAGCGGTCGTGCCGGTGATCGTCGAGGCCACGCTGCGGGCCTGGTCGACGGCGTTCTGCACCGACTCCAGCCGGATCAGCGCGTCGGCCCACATGCAGGGGAAGTTCGCGCAGTCGCCGATGGCGAAGATCTTCGGGTCGGCCGTGCGCAGGTGCGCGTCGACGACCACGCCGTTGTCGACGGACAGGCCGGCGGCTTCGGCGAGCGCGGTCTCGGGCACCACCCCGACGGCGACGACGACGAGGTCCGCGGGCAGCCGCGTCCCGTCGGACAGCTCGACCTCGCGCACCCGCTCGTCGCCGTGCAGCGCCGTGACGCCCTGGCCGAGCAGCACCGTGTGCCCGGCGTTGCGGTGCAGCTCGGCGAAGTAGGCGGAGATCTCCGGCGTCGCGACGCGGTTGAGCAGCCGGTCCTGGGCTTCGATGATCGTCACCGGCCGTCCGGCGTGCGCGGCGAACTCCAGCCCGATGAACCCGCCACCGATCACGACGACGTTTTCCGCGCCGGCCAGGGACTCGCGCAGCCGGTCGGCGTCGTCGCGCGTGCGCAGGGTCAGCACGCCCGGCAGGTCCGCGCCGGGTACCGGAAGCGTCCGGTTGCGCGCTCCCGTGGCGAGGATCAGGTGGTCGTAGCCCTGCTCGGTGCCGTCTTCGAGACGGACCTTCGACGCCGCGCGGTCGATCTCCGCGACCCGGCCGGCGACGAGCTCGATGTCCTTCTCGGCGTAGAAGTCCTCGTCACGCAGGTGCAGCTGCTGCAGCCCGGCGGTCCCGGCCAGGTAGGCCTTCGACAGCGGCGGCCGCTGGTACGGCACGCCCGGCTCGTCGCCGATCAGCACGACCCGGCCGTCGAACCCCAACGTCCGCAGCGACGCCACCGCCTGGAACCCGCTCTGCCCCGACCCGACGACGAGCACCGTGTTCTGTGCACCCATGCCTGTCATCCGACCACAAGCGGCTCAACTCGTCGAGGAGCCGCCGCTGGACCGCAGTGCCCGCGGCGCCCCGAGCACCCGCGAGATCCCGCGTGCCGCGGCGCGCACCGCCGGGACCAGCGTCCACGGGTCGGTTCCCGCGGCCGGGACGACCACCGAGATCGCCGCCGCGACCTGGTCGGTGCTGTCGTACACCGGCGCCGCGACCGACAGCGCGATCAGCTCGACCTGGCCGTCGCTGATCGCGTAGCCGTCGCGGCGGACGTCCGCCAGCACCCGCCGCAGCCGCTCCGGCGAGCCGATGGTCTTCGGGGTGAACGTCTTGAGCGGCCCGGCCAGCACTGCGTCCTGGACCTCGGGTGGCGCGTGCGCGAGCAGCACCTGGCCGACGCCGGTGGCGTGCGCGGGCAGCCTGCCGCCGACGCGCGTGAGGACGTTGACCGCGCCGCGGCCGGAGATCCGCTCGACGAAGACGACCTCCGGGCCGTCGAGCACCGCGAGCTGCACGTTCTGGTGCGTGGCCTCGTAGAGGTCTTCGAGGAACGGCATCGCGCTCTCCCGCAGCTCGGCGCCGTGCGGCGCGAGCGACGCGACCTCCCACAGCCACAGCCCGACGCGGTAGCCGCCGGTTTCGTCGCGCATCAGCGCGCCACGCCGGGTCAGCTCCTTGGCCAGCCGGTGGGTGGTCGACAGCGGCAGCCCGGCGCGGCGGCTCAGCTCGGAGAGCGTGAGCCGCGGCCGGTCGGCCGTGAAGGCGCCCAGCAGATCGAGGACGCGGTCCACGACCGACGGCGGCCGCTGCGCGCGGTGTCTCACCCCTCTTCGTCGTCCGGGAGCAGCGGGCGCATGAACGTCCGCCGGTACCGCACCACGCACCCGCTCTCGTCGCGGATCTTGTCGGCCTCGATGAAGTCCGGGTCGACGCCGAACAGCTCTCGGTAGCGCTCGTAGGCCGCGAGACTCTCGAAGCTGAACAGCGCACGGGCTTCGTCGCTCGCGCCCTCCGCGGGCAGGAAGTAGCCGTGGTGGATGCCGCCTTCGCGCTGCACCAGCCGCATCCAGGCGGCGGCGAAGCGTTCGAAGTCGGCGAGCTTCGCCGGGTCGATGACGTAGTCGACGACGCAGGTGATCATCAGTGGCTGCCCCAGACGCGGTCGGCGGTCGCCACGATCAGTTCCAGCTTCCGCAGCTGGTCGTCCGCGGTCAGGTCGTTGCCCTCCTCGGTCGAGGAGAACCCGCACTGCGGCGACAGGCAGAGCCGGTCGATGTCGACGTACCGCGACGCCTCCTCGATCCGCCGCACCAGGACGTCCGGGTCCTCCAGCTCCGGCCGCTTGGTCGTGACCAGGCCGAGGACGACCTTCTTGTCCTTCGGCACGAACCGCAGCGGCTCGAAGCCGCCGGAGCGTTCGTCGTCGTACTCCAGGAAGAACCCGTCGACGGCCAGCTCGCCGAACAGCGCTTCGGCGACGAACTCGTAGCTGCCTTCCGCCGCCCACGAGGACCGGAAGTTGCCGCGGCACAGGTGGGTCGTCACCGTGAGGCCCTCGGGACGGCCGTCGAGTGCCGCGTTCATCGTCGCGATGTTGCGCAGGTGCTGGGTGTCCGGGTCGCCGCCCATCCGCGCCACCAGCTCCCGCTGCGCCGGGTCGTTCAAGTACGCGAGGCTGGTGTCGTCGAGCTGCAGGTACCGGCAGCCGAGGTCGTACATCGCCGTGACCTGCTGCTTGTAAGCCGCGCTGAGGTCGGCGAAGAACTCCTCGAGGTCCGGGTAGACGCTCTCGCTGACCGCCGCCCGGCCGCCGCGGTAGTAGACCATGCTCGGCGACGGGATGGTCAGCTTCGGCGTCACGCCGGGGTCCACATGGGACTGCAGGAACCGGAAGTGGTCGGCGAAGATCGGCTCGTCGAGCCGGACCCTGCCGTCGACCTGCAGGCCCGGCGGGCTGAACTCGAGGTCGCCCGCGAGGTTGTGGAACTTGACGTGCAGCCGCTGGTCGCTCTTCGAGATGCCGCCGAGCGAGTAGATGAAGTCCATGTGCCAGGAGCCGCGCCGGAACTCGCCGTCGGTCGCCGAGCTGAGCCCGGCCGCCCGCTGCATCTTGATCACGTCGCGGATCGCGTCGTCCTCGACCGCGCGGAGCTGCTCCGCGCCGATCTCGCCGTTCTCGTGCCGCCGTCGCGCGTCGCGCAGCACCGGGGGCCGCAGCAGGCTCCCGACGTGATCGGCGCGAAACGGCGGGCCCACCTGGGAAATGCCGCCCGAAGTCATGCACCGATGGTCACACATCCGCGTCCGTTCCGCCGCCCCCCCGAAACGAGATCATCACGGCCGGGACTTGCTACCGTCACGCGCACCGCGTTGGCTGTCCCCGGCTGGAAGGGGCTTGCGCATGACGAAACACCCGGTCGACGAGGGCCTGCCCGCGGGACGGCTGACCCTGCTGGGCCTGCAGCACATGTCGATCATGTACGCGGGTTCGGTCGCGGTGCCGCTGATCGTCGGCAGCGCGCTCAAGCTGGACCCGGCGACGATCGGGCTGCTGGTCAACGCGGACCTGCTGGTCGCGGGCATCGCGACGCTGATACAGGCGGTCGGCATCGGCCGGATCCTCGGCATCCGGCTGCCGGTGGTGGCGGGTGCGACGTTCAGCGTCGTCAACCCGATGATCCTCATCGCCTCGCAGTACGGCCTGCCCGCGGTCTACGGCGCGATGCTCGCCTCCGGCGTCTTCGGGCTGCTCATCGCGAAGCCGTTCGCCAAGATGATCCGCTTCTTCCCGCCGCTGGTTTCCGGGACGCTGCTGCTGGTCATCGGCGTCTCGCTGGTCGGCCCCGGCGCGGCGATGATCGCCGGCCACGACGCGAGCGCGCCGGACTACGCGGCGCCGTCGCACATCGCGCTGGCGTTCGGCGTGATCGCGCTGGTCGTGCTCTTCACGCGGGTGCTGCGCGGGTTCGCCAACCAGATCGGGCCGCTGCTGGCGCTGGTCATCGGCCTGGTCGTGGCGATCCCGATGGGCCTGGTGCACTGGGACGCCATCGGTGCGGCGGGCTGGTTCGGGCTCGCGTCGCCGTTCCACTTCGGCGCGCCGACGTTCCCGGTCGCGGCGGTGCTGTCGATGTGCGTGGTCATGCTGGTGACGTTCACCGAGTCGACGGCCGACCTGATCGCGGTCGGCGAGATCACCGGGCGGCCGCCGACCGACGCGGACCTCGCCCGCGGCCTGGCCACCGACGGCGTGTCCGCGGTGCTCGGCGGCGTGATGAACTCCTTCCCCGACACGGCGTTCGCGCAGAACGTCGGCCTGGTGCAGATGACCGGCGTGCGCAGCCGCTGGGTCGTCGCGGTGACCGGCGGGATACTCGCGCTGATGGGCCTGGTCCCGAAGATCGGCGCGTTCATCGCGGCGATCCCGGAGCCGGTGGTCGGCGGGGTCGCGGTGGTGATGTTCGCGATGGTCGCCGCGGTCGGCGTGCAGAACCTCCGCAAGGTCGAGTTCTCCGGCAACCACAACACGTTCGTCGTCGCGGTCGCGCTCGGCGTCGGCCTGCTCCCGGCGTTCGTGCCGGACTTCTTCAAGCACTTCCCGGCCTGGCTGCAGACCATCGGCGGCAGCCCGATCACGGTCACGGCGTTCCTGGCGTTCACGCTGAACCTGCTGTTCAACCACCTCGGCCGCCGCCGCGAGCCGGACCTGCTCAAAGCGCCCTGAGCAGCCGTTCGACGAGCCGGGCCCCGGTGCCCGGCTCGACCGGGCGCCGGAAGAGCACGCGCAGGTAGAGCGGGGCCAGGACGAAGTCGAGGACGTCGTCGACCGACGGAACGGCCTCGCCGCGCGCCGCGGCGGCGTCGATCGTCTTCTGGAGGTCGTCGCCGCGCGCCCGGAGGTACTCGATCGGCTCCCGTTCCGGGGCCATGGTCGCGACGAGCGCGCGCAGCAGGATCTGGCCGTGCGGATCGCGCATCGAGCGTTCGACGCCTTCGGCCCAGCCGGCCAGATCGCCACGCAGCGAGCCGGTGTCCGGGATCGGCGACGTCGTGCGCAGCCGCGTCACGGCGGCGTCGAGCAGCAGGTTGTCGCGGTTGCCCCAGCGCCGGTAGATGCTGGTCGGGTTCACCCCGGCCCGCTCGGCGATCTTCGGGATGGCCGCGTCGATCTCCCCCGCGGCCAGCAGCTCGATGACGGCTTCGTGCACCGCGTCTCGCACACGCGCGCTGCGGCCGCCGGGTCGGGTCATCCGGCCATCCTAGAGTCGCGCTGCCGCAGGGTGACCGGACGTCATGACGTGGGTCTCGCGCTTCCCGCCGTCCTATGTTAGGAAAGTTTACTAACTAATCATCGGGAGGGCACTATGCGGCGGACAGGCATGCTGGTGGCGGCGCTGGTCTTCGTCGGCGGCGGGGTGGCGGCGGCCGGACCCGCGACCGTGACGACGGCGCGGAACATCATCTACATCCAGGGCGACGGGATGGGTCCCGGCCAGCGGGAGCTGATCCGGCTCGCGACCACCGGGCGGCGCGGCGACCTGGCGATGAACACCATGCCGGTCGCCGGGCTCGTGCACACCGATCCCGCCGATCCCGGCGAGGTCGTCACCGACTCCGCCGCCGCGGCCACCGCACTCGCGACCGGGCACAAGACCCGCAACGGCGCGGTCGGCGTCGACCCGGCGGGCCGTCCGCTGCGGACCGTGCTGGAGCAGGCGAAACGCGCGGGCAAGTCCACCGGCCTGGTCACCACCGCGCAGGTCACCGGCGCGTCGCCGGCCGCGTTCGCCAGCCACGTGCCGAGCCGGGACCTGCAGAGCGACATCGCCCGCCAGTACGTCACCGACAGCCGTCCGGACGTCCTGCTCGGCGGCGGCGAGGACTGGTGGTTCCCGAAGGGCGAGCCCGGCGCGTGGCCGGACAAGCCCGGCGAGGAAAGCCGCGGCACGCACGGCAACCTCGTCACCCAGGCGCAGCGCAGCGGCTACACCTACGTCCGCAACGCCGAGGAGCTGCGGCAGACGCGGGCGCCGCGGATCCTCGGGCTGTTCGCCAACGAGGACATGGTCGACTACGGCCCCGACGGCGTCGGCCGCTACGCGCCGAGCGTCCCGCTGGTCCAGATGACGAAGAAGGCACTGGACACGCTGTCGGCCAACCCGCGCGGGTTCTTCCTCTTCCTCGAAGAGGAGGGCATCGACGGCCTGTCGCACGAGAACAACGCGCACGCCGTGATCGAGGCGGGCCGGGCACTCGACGCGGCCGTCGCCGAGGTGCTGCGGTTCGCCCGGACGCACCCGGACACGCTGGTCGTCGTCGGCGGCGACCACGAGACCGGCGGGCTGACGGTCGAGAACGCCGACGGCCCGAACGAAGGCAACGAGGACGGGCCGTTCCCGATGCCGGGCTCGCAGCTGGAGTTCACCGCGGACTGGACGACCGGCGACCACACCGGCGTCGCCACCCCGGTCACGGCGAGCGGGCCCGGATCGGCCGCGCTCGGGCGGACGCTCGACAACACCGACGTGTACCGGGCGATGGTGCGAGCGGCCGGCTTCGACCATTAAAGCAAATCTGATTGCTTTAGTGGTAGCCTTAAGGCCAGCCTGATTGCCTTAAGGAGCTGTCGATGGCCCGGAAGATGACCACGGAAGAGCGCGAAGCGTTCCTCGCCGAACCGCGCGTCGGCGTGCTGAGCGTCGCCGCCGAACCCGGCCGCGCCCCGCTGACCACGCCGATCTGGTACCGCTACGAGCCGGGCGGCGACGTCCTCGTGATGACGTCGCCCGGCCTGCGCAAGACCCGGCTGATCGAGGCGGCCGGCCGGTTCTCGCTGTGCGTGCAGCAGCAGGACGGCCTCTACAAGTACGTCTCGGTCGAGGGCCCGGTGGTGAAGACCTGGCCGATGACCAAGGCGGAACGGCACGCGGTCGCCGCCCGCTACCTGCCGCCGGGCATCAGCGAGGCGTACACCGACGCGATGGACGAAGCGCACGGAAACAACATCGCGATCGCGATGCGCCCGGAGCGCTGGAACACGGCGGACTTCAGCGACGTCGCGGAGCGGCTGTCCTGATCACCAGCAGATGATCAGCAGGACACACGAGGGCCGGGGCTGCTCCGGCGGCGTCGGCGCCGGCGAGTGACCGGCAGGCGGAGTCGTCGTCCCGGTGGGGGTGACCGACGTGCCGGAGGCGCCGCCGGTCGGCGTGGTCGTCGGCGTCGCGGCGCCGGTGCCCGTGCCGGTGTCGCCGCCGACGCCGGTCTCCGTGGGCCGCGTGCTGCCCGGCACCTCGGTGACCGTGCCGCGGTGCTCGGTGTGGCCGGGGACGACGTCGCCGCCGGTGCCGCCGCCGATCCCGCCGTCGGGCGGCGAGTCGGTGGCCTGGCCGGCGCCGCCGAGGCCGGTCGTGCGCTGCGGGAAGGGGATGACCTGGATCTGGTCGACCGGGGCGGCGTCCTGGCGCACCTTGCCGCTGCTGAACGCGACCAGCACCGCGGCGGCCCCGCAGCCCACGACGACGGCGAGCATCACCGCGACCACCCGCCACCGCGACTGGCCCGGTTCAGCACGTTCGCCCCAGCCCTCGCGTACGAGCAGCTCGGCGACCGATACCTCGTCGTTCACCCGGCAGACCTTCCCGAGAGGCCTTTCGGCCGACATCGTGGCCGTATTCTTACCAAACCGGCCACCCGAATGGGTGAGAACTTGGCAAACTTTCGTGAATTCTGACGCTCAGTGACAGTCACAGCGGATTCACAGCGGACTTTCGTGATACTCCCAGCATGATCGTCGAACCTGACGCCATGCTGCTGAAAGCCGGACGGCCGGCGCCCGCGCTCACCCTCCCGCGGTGGCCCGGCCTCCGTGCGGCGCTCCGGTTCGTCCCGAATCCCAAGACGACGCCGTTCACCTTCGGCTATCTGATCATCCTGCTCGGCACCACGCTCCTGCTCGAATTCGCCGACCCCGCGGTGACCAGCCGGCTGCTGCAGTTGTCGAGCACCGACGCCCACAATCTCTGGCGACGGCCGCTGACGTCGCTGCTGACCAGCGCGTTCTGGCTCTCCGACGCGAGCTGGGTCGCGTACGCGGTGATCTTCACGCTCGCTGTCGCCCCGCTGGAACGCCGGTTCGGCGCCCGCCGCACCGCGCTCGTGTTCTTCTCCGGCCACGTGCTGGCCACCCTCGCCACCGAGCTGCCGGTGATGGCGCTGATCCGCGCGCACGTCCTGCCGGGCTCGGCCGGGCACTGGCTCGACATCGGCGTCAGCTACGGCTTCTTCGCCACGGCCGGGGCACTGGTGTTCCTGCTGCGCGGCCGGGCCCGGCTCTTCGCGCTGGCCGCGATGGAGGCGTTCATCGCGGTGATCTGGGCGAGCGACGACCCGGCGAGCCTCGACGCGATCGTCACCCTGCTCGGCCACGCGTGCGCCGCGCACTTCGGGCTGCTGTTCTGCGGACCGTGGCTGCGGGCAAGCATCCGCAGGCCGGACCCGGATTCCGGCGGGTAGGCACGGGCCGGAGTCGGTGGTGTAATCGACGAGCCACACGCCGACTGCACCGGGGGACGGACGCCCATGGAGCCTGACTCGCTCGCCGAGCTGGTCGAGCTGAGTCCGGATGCGATCTGCGTCCACGAGAACGGCGTGCTCACCTACGCCAACCGCGCGGCGCTGGAAACGCTGGCCGCGCGCTCGGCGGACGAGGTCGTCGGCCGCCGGTTCACCGACTTCGTCGCCGAGGACTCCCGCGCCGCGGTGATCGAAAGACTCGCTCAGCTCACCAAGCCGGGAGAGGCGAGCGAGCCCGTCGAGGCGTTGATGTCCCGGGTGGACGGGAGCAAGGTCGCCGTCGAGACCGTGCTGGTGCGCCTGGCCCACGCAGGCGCCTACCAGGTCGTCATGCGCGACATCACGGCGAAGAAGGCCGCCGCCGACGCACTGCGCTACCAGGCCGCGCTGGTGTCCCACGTCAGCGACGCGCTGATCGCCACGACCGGCGAAGGCGTCGTGACCAGCTGGAACCCGGCCGCGGAGGCGGTGTACGGCTGGACCGCGGCCGAAGCCGTCGGACGGCGGGCGAGCGAGCTGGTCGGCGCGCCGCTGGACCTGCCTGCCATCCGGCGCGCCGGCGGGGTCGCCGAAGCCGTGCACCGGCGGCGCGACGGCGCGCCCCTCGCGGTCCGCGTCTCGGCAGCTGAAATGAACGACGGCTGGGTGCTCGTCTGCGCGGACGAAACCGCGCGGCGACGCGCCGAGCAGAACTACCGCACGGTCGTCGCGGCACTCGACGAAGGCGTGCTGGTGATGGGCCCGACCGGGCTCATCGAGGCGGCGAACCCGGCGGCGTGCCGGATCCTCGGCGTCGCCGAGGCCGACCTGCTCGGCGTCCCGAGCCACACGCTGACGTTGTTCACCGAGTCCGGCCAGTGGATCCCGCCGGACGAGATGCCGTCGGTGCAGACGCGGCGCAACGGCGTCACCCACAACGGCCTGGTGGTCCGCCTGCGCCGTCCGGACGGCCGCGACGTCTGGGTGTCGCTGACCTCCCGGCTGCTCAACCCGGACGATCCGGCGGCGATGGCCGTGGTCACGTCGTTCACCGACATCACCGAGACCCGCGCGATCAGCGCGCGGCTGGCCCACGACGCCACCCACGACCCGCTCACCCGCCTGGCGAACCGGACCCTGGTGCTGGGCAGGCTCGACGTCCGCGAGCGCGGCGCGGTCACCGTGCTGTTCCTCGACCTGGACAAGTTCAAGGTCATCAACGACTCGCTCGGGCACTCGGTCGGCGACCAGGTACTGCGGATCGTCGGCGAGCGCCTGCGCCGCAGCTCCGGCCGCGACGACCTGGTGGGCAGGCTCGGCGGCGACGAGTTCGTCGTGGTCACCGCCGAAGTCACCGATCCCGCCGAGGTCCGCGCGCTGGCCGAGCACCTGCGGGCCGCGCTGGCCGAGCCGATCGGCGTCCTCGGCAGGCAGCTGCACCTCGACGCGAGCATCGGCGTCGTGCTCGTCGGCCGCGACGACTGCCGCAGCGCCGAAGACCTGCTGCGCGACGCGGACGTGGCGATGTACCAGGCGAAGACCCTCGGCCGGGGCCGTCACCACTTCTTCGACGTCGGCCTGCGCGAGCGGATGCAGCGGCGGCTGCGGATGGAGCAGGACCTGCGCGACGCGGTCCACGACGGTCAGCTCTGGCCCGCGTACCAGCCGGTCGTGGACCTGCGCAGCGGCGAGATGGTCGCCGTCGAGGCGTTGCTGCGGTGGACCCATCCCCGGCACGGCGCGATTTCGCCGTCGGAGTTCATCCCGCTCGCCGAGGAAAGCGACCTGATCAACGTGATCGGCAAGGAGATGCTGCGCGCGACGACCCGCGAGCTGGCCGCGCGGCGCACCGGGCAGGGCCTGGACCTGACGCTGAAGGTCAACCTCTCGGCGCGCCAGCTCGACGACCCGCATCTGGTGCCCGCGGTCGAGGACGCGCTGGCGAACACCGGGCTGCCGCCCGCGGCGCTGTGTCTGGAGGTCACCGAAAGCGCGTTGATGCGTGACCAGCAAGCGGCCGCGGAAGTGCTGACGTCCCTGCGTTCGCTGGGCGTGCTGCTGGCAATCGACGACTTCGGCACGGGTTATTCGTCGCTCGCGCAGCTGCGCCGGCTGACGTTGGACACGTTGAAGATCGACCGTTCGTTCATCACGGGCATCGCGGAGTCCCGCGACGCGGCGGCGATCGTCACGAGCATCATCGCGATGGCACACGCGGTGGACCTGACGGTGATCGCCGAGGGCGTCGAATCCGCCGAGCAGGTGGACCTGCTCCGGTCGCTGGGCTGCGACCAGGCGCAGGGATACCACCTGGGCCGCCCGGTGCCGGCGGCCGAACTGTTCGGTCAGTAAACGGTTTCGAGCCGCGCGAGCTCGTCCGGGGTGAGTTCGATCCCGAGATCCTTGAGGACGGCGTCGAGTTCCCCGGGCGCGACGGTGGTGGTTTCGCTGCTGCCGTCGGGTTTTTCGACGACGAGCTCCCGCCCGAGCAGCTTGCGGCTGACGCCCGGCTCGACCCGCATGATCACCAGCCGCCCGGTGAACGGCGATTTCGGGTGGGTCGAGGTGTAGTGGTGGAAAACCTCGTAGTCGATGGGGTGCATGCCGTTGAGGCGGAACTCGAGGATGTCCTCGTCGCCCTTCTGCAGCACCCACCAGCCATCGACGTGCCGGAGGCGGTGCGGCCACCCGGCCTGGTCGACTTCCTGGCCGTCGACGAGCGGCATGGGGTCGATGATCCCGGCGCCGAACCCGACGTCGGCGAGGAAGGACTGCCCGTCGACGTCGACGACGAGCGTCATGTGGGTGTAGGGCCCGGGCCGCCGCGGCTGCACACGCGCGGCCAGCCGGTGCACGGTGTACCCGAGCCGTTCGAGAACGGCGGCGAAGAGGCCACTCATTTCGTAGCAGTAGCCGCCCCGCCGCCGTCCGACGAGCTTGGCGCTCACGACGTCGAGCGAAATCCCTTGGTGCTGCCCGAGAACGACGTCGACGTTCTCGAAGGGAATGGCGCCGACGTGGGCACGCATGAGTTCCTGCAGGGCTTCCGCGGACGGCGGCTTGGCGGTCAGGCCGACCCGCGCGAGATAGGCGTCGAGATCGACGGCGTCGATGCCCCATTCATCGGTCATGCGCCCCAGCGTGCACCCTCGACCTTGATGGAGGTCAAGCTTCGTGGACGACCTGCCGCACTTCGACGGCGGTGTACTGGGCGTCGGGGATCTTCGCGGCCAGCTCGACAGCGCGTTCCTCGGATTCGACGTCGACGACGTAGTAGCCGCAGAGGAAGGCGTCGGCCTCGACGAAGGCGCCGTCCCTGACGTGCGTGACGCCGTCCTGCACCCGGACGGTCCGGGTGGCGGCGGGTTCGGCGAGTGCCTTGGTCTCGACCATTTCCCCGGTCTCGGTGACGAGCTCGATGAACTCGCCGTGCCCTTCGAAGACGGCGTTCTTCTGGTCGTCGGTGAGGGTGGCCCAGAGGGCCGGTTTCATGTGGAGGGTGAGCAGGTAACGCATGTCGCCTCCCGGCGTGGGTGGGTGCCTTTCGCCGGTGGGTCGGAGCGGGATCTCCCCTCCGGACACGGGAGCCCGCGGTTCACTCGTCCGGCCCAGTCAGCTCCGGCTGACGACGACGTACCGCTCGTCGTCGATCTCGGCACCCCACAGGGCGGGATCGGTCAGCTGCCGGACGGCCGCCTCCTTCCGGTGGGCCCGCACGACGTCCACGCATTCGGCGGCGGTGAGCCCGGCCCCGGTGGACCACCTGCCCTCGACGAGAACGAGCCGTCCCCCGGGCGCGAGCAACCGGACCCACCGCCCGACGGCGGCGGCCGGATCGGGCAGGGCCCACAGCACGTGCCGCACGAGGACGACGTCGTAGGCGTGGTCGGCACACGGCGGATCGGCAGCATCGCCCTGCCGCAGCTCGGCCCCGAAGGCGGCGGTCTTCCGGCGGGCCTCGTCGAGCATCCGTTCCGAGAGATCGACGCCGCAGACGTCGTACCCCGCCTCGGCGAGCAGGAGCGAGAGGCTGCCGGTCCCGCACCCGAGATCGGCCACGGCCGCCGGCGCGGGCGGCAGCAGTGGCAGGAGGAGATCCGCCCAGGCCGCGCGGACGTGCGGATCCCGCAGGCCGTGGTCGGGCTGCTCGTCGAAGGTGGCCGCCTCGGCGTCCCAGATGTTTCGGGTCACCCGGGCAGCATGCCCGGCACCCCCGACATTTCCCTTCTCCCAGACCGGAACCGGCGGCAGGCCCCGGCCCCGGCGAGCCCGGTCGGTCAGTTCCTGGACCAGCTCCGTCTTGGCCGACGCGTACTGCCCTGGACCGACCCCGGCCGCGACGACGGCCCGCTTGAGCCGGGCGTAGCGGGCGGCGTCGCCGGGATGGCGGCGCAGGTGGTCGCGCAGGATCCGCTGGTTGCGCGTCGGCCAGCTCGCGAGCGTGACGACGTGCAGGATGTGCGTGCGGACCCCGCCGCGACGGCGGACGTACAGCAGGCGATCGGTCATCCCGTTGTGGTGCCGGGCGAAACCGAGTCCGGCGAGGACGTCCTCGCGCCGCTCGGCGGCTTCGAGGTCCTCGACCGCGGCCATGAGGTCGATCACCGGCTTCGCGGCCAGGCCCGGTACCGCGGTCGAGCCGATGTGCTCGATGGCCACGAAGACGTCCGGAAGGGCGCCGGCCAGTTCCGCGATCGCCTCGGCCGCCATCCGCGGCCACGCCGGGTCGTAGTCGGCGATCGTCACCTGCATCACAACCCCCTGGAGACGAATCAAGCCTCCAACCCGAAGGCTGGAGGCTTGGTTCACAGGTAGGTGGTGTGGCCAGGGCCGGGGTCGAACCGGCGACCTTCCGCTTTTCAGGCGGACGCTCGTACCAACTGAGCTACCTGGCCGGGAACGCCGGCTAGGAGCCGAACGATCTTGCGACCCTGACGGGACTCGAACCCGCGACCTTCGCCGTGACAGGGCGACGCGCTAACCAACTGCGCCACAGGGCCTTGCGTTTTACTACTGTACTGCGTACTCCCAACGGGATTCGAACCCGCGTTGCCGCCTTGAAAGGGCGGAGTCCTAGGCCGCTGAACGATGGGAGCCCGGCCGGTTTTCGGACCGCGCTCTCAGGTCCCCCTGGGAGCGATTACAAGCATAGGGCACGCCTCCACCGGTTTACACGGGGGGTTCCTTAAGCGCCCGGCGAGGCCGGGACCTGCGCAAACGTCGCCAGATCCGCCAGGCGGCGATCGAGTTCGGCGCGCTCGTCCTCCGACAGCGCCGACGCCAGCAGTTCGCCGATCCGCTCGTCGGTGAGCGACTCGGCCCGGCGCCACCGGTCGCGCAGGTCCGGCTTGCGCTCCGCCGCCGCGATCAGCTCGTCCGCCGCGTCCTCCGGCCACGCCGTGCGCAGCAGGCGCGCGCGGCCGCCCTCCGGGTCCGCGACCACCGCCTCCGGCACCGACAGGCCCAGCGCCCGCAGTGCCGCGAAGTGCAGGCCGCCGCGAAGCTCGCGGAAGACCATCAGCGCGAAGCCGAGGCGCTCGACGTCCCCTGTGGGCCGCTCGGCGTACTTCCAGCCGGCGAACAACGCCAGTCCGCTGGCGTCCGCGGCGTCGACCACGCGGAAGAGCAGGTCGGCCAGACGGCCGGGCTCCGGTACGGCCGAAAGGTTGACGCGCGACCACCGAGCCGATGACTCCGCGTAGGCGCGAACGGCCGAGGGCGCGTCGAGGGCCGCGGTCGCCGACGGCAGGACGAAGTCGAACAGCCGGTGCGGGAAGATGCCGAACAGCTCCGCCGCCACCTTCGGCGGGACGTCACCGAGCACCGCGGAGCGCCCCCGCACGTACAGCGAACGCGGCGGCAGCCCGGCCTCCGCCTCGACCTCGGCCAGCTCCGGCGACGTCATGAACCGGCCGCCCAGCACCTGCACCACCGGCCGGATCCGGTTCGCCAGCCCCGCCACGTCTTCGACAGTCGTCATGTCGGTCCCCTTTCGACACCACGACCGTAACACTGTTACAAAACCCGCGTCAACCACCGGTCCACGGCTCGTCAATTACTTCCGGGAAACCCGCACGACCAGCAAGAACATCACCGGAAAAGCCCGGCGGCCCCACCCGGCCGCCGGACCCACCGGCCTCACCGCTGAACCGGCGCCTGACCGTCCTCGTCCAGATTCAGGCCCAGCATCTCCAGCAACTGAACACAGTCCTCGACCCCCAACGCCCCATGCGCCACCGCCAGCCGCGCCCGCCGGACCTGATCATCCGACACCCGCTGCGCATCGGCAGCCCCGCTTCGCTGCGCCGGCAACGCCCCGGCAAACGGAGCACTCCCCCCATCGGCACCTTCGTACCGAAGGAGGAACTGCCGCACTTCAACAGACCCGCTCATAGCCCCTCCATACGGCTCACAACAGCTTGGCCGCGAGGCTAACCAGCACCGGCCGCCACACACAGCCCCCCGGAGAGTGAACCTCACACCACGCTCCGCTCAACGCAGCGCAATCGGCAACCACGGAGAAGAACGCCACCCGAACGAACGTCACCCCAGGTCCGAAGGGACACCGGACGAGGAAATTTCCCGCTCTCCACTCGCCCAACCCACCAACTCGTGCAACAATCGAAGTGCTGACACACCCCCGGTCAGCGCCTGTGGAGATCCCCTCCGACCCCCGCGTTCCTCCCCCTGGCGCGGGGGTCCTCCATTTCTGGGCCTGCTCGGGCTTCGCCCTTCGCTACGGCCCATTCATTTCGGCGTATTGCCCGGGGGGCCGAGCCCCCCGGACCCCCCACGGTGCCTTCGTCGCAGCTTCCAGCTCGGTCTTGGTCCGTCCCGCCCGTTGAGATGTCGCTGGCGGCTTCGGGCGCTGGGCGCCCTTGCCTCACTTTGTGGTCGCGTGCTCGTTGAGGTTGCTGTTGTGATCGACTCGGTGTGTTAGGGGGGTGTTGCGTTGCGTTTGTTTGTGGTTGGGCTGAATGGGTGGTTGCTGGGCTGAATGGGGAATGTTGGGGGCGTGTTGTGGCTCACAGTGGTTTGTGTGGCGAGACCTAACCGTTATCGTGGCCTCGTGCCTCTTCCCTCCCTTGGTCGCCTCAGCAGCCGGACGAACCTCAAAGCCGCTTCTTCGGGGCGTCATCGTGGTGGTGCTGCCAAGCCTGCCGATGATGTTGTCGAGGACACCGAGCTGACGTCCTATCTGGCTGCGCTGGCGCCCGAAAACGATCTCGAAAGCACCGGGTCCGGCAAGCGGTTCGGTGAGGCTCAGGTCTATCAGCTGCGGATGAGCCTGGTGGCCAGCCAGCAGCTCAAGGACATTGCCGCCGCCCGGCAGATCTCGCCTCAGGCCCTTGCCCAGGAGTGGATCCTGGAGCGGCTCAACTGGGAGGGGCAGGCCTCCTCGCTGCAGGACCAGCGGCAGGTTCAGGCCGCCGAGGATGCCGCCGGCGAGGTCTCCGACCTCACCGACGAGTTCCACTTCCCTGCCGACGCCTTCGATGCGCCGGTCGGCGGGCGGCGCTGACCCGCTTTCTTCTCGCTTCATGAGAAGGGGCCCCCGGCTGATGCCGGGGGCCCCTCTACTCAGGCCTTTGGGTTACGCAGGGCCTGTCTCAGATCGCGCGGACCTTCTGGGCCTGCGGGCCCTTCTGACCCTGGCCGACCTCGAACTCCACCCGCTGGTTCTCCTCGAGGGTGCGGAAGCCGCGGCCCTCGATCTCCGAGTAGTGCACGAACACGTCGCCTTCGCCGCCGTCCTGCGCGATGAAGCCGAAGCCCTTCTCCGCGTTGAACCACTTCACAGTGCCTTGCGCCACCGCTGTACTCCTCGTTACACAGATCCGCTTCGAATGCCACCGAAGCGGCACCCCGACCGTCCCGGGCGGTTCCAACGAGACGAGTCAAGAGCGCGTCGGCTCCATGGCTCGCGTCAGAAGTTCCGCGAGTGTGAAGCCACGAACACGCAAAACGACGGCCTGAGAGCAGACTACCGGGATCTGGCCAAAGTTGAACCCCGTGATCGAGGCGAAAACCGGCTCTGCGCACCAAGGTCACCGGAACGTCGTAGGGCTCCGGGCCCGGTTCTGTCGTACCCGGGGGCTAGTCTTGCGCAGCACGTCGACACCGTGATCACCGGATACGGCTCGGAGTCGGCCGTGCCCCCTCCGTGAAAGCGCCGGCGACATGGTGTGACGTTAGTCACTCGATAGTTGCTCAACGTCGAAGGTCCACGGGGCGTCTCGGAGAGGGGAAGCACCAAAAGGGGCAAAGGGGAATGGGTGTGACGGTGAGGATTTCCACGCGGCGCCGGGGCGCGGCTGTGGCTCTGGGCTTGGTCGCCGTGCTCACGCTGGGGGCGTGCAGCAGCGAGCCGACGGTCTCGGCGAGCGGGACCTCGGGGGGCGGCCCGACGTCGGCACCGGCCACCCCGCAGCCCGCGAAGCTGACGGTCTCGCCTGCCGCAGGCGCCCAGGACGTCCCGCCGGGCGAGCCGGTCGGCGTCCAGGTCGCGGACGGCACGATCGTGTCGGTCACGCTGACCAACCCGGACGGCAAGCAGGTCCAGGGCCAGACGTCGGCGGACAAGAAGAGCTGGAGCACCACCGAGCAGCTCGGCTACGGCAAGACCTACACGTGGTCGGGCCAGGCGCAGGGCTCCGACGGCAAGAACGTGCCCATCGGCGGCTCGTTCACCACGGTGAAGCCGAAGCGCCAGATGGCGGCCAGCCTGAACGTCGGGGACGGCCAGACGTACGGCATCGCGATGCCGATCGCGGTGACCTTCCCGAGCCGCGTCACCGACAAGGCGTCGGTCGAGAAGGCGCTGTCGGTCGAGACCACGCCGAAGACCGAGGGTTCCTGGGGCTGGACGAGCGACGACACCTCGGTGCACTGGCGGCCGAAGGAGTACTACAAGCCGGGCACGCAGGTGAAGGTCAACGCCAAGATCTACGGCGTCAAGATCGGCGACGGCGTGTACGGCAAGCAGGACCTGTCGGCCAGCTTCAGCATCGGCCGCTCGCAGATCGTCAAGGGCAACACCACGCAGCACACGATGCAGGTGATCCGCGACGGCCAGCAGATCGCCGACTACCCGGTCAGCTACGGCCTCGACTCCGACCCGGGCCGCGTCACCCACAGCGGCGTGCACGTCGTCATGTCGAAGCACCCGACCTACTCGATGAGCAACCCGCGCTACAACTACACGGACGTCAACGTGCCGTGGGCGGTCCGCATCTCCAACAACGGCGAGTTCATCCACGGTCTCGCGGCGTCGGTCTGGGCACAGGGCAAGAAGAACATCTCCCACGGCTGCCTGAACCTCTCGCCCGCGCGGGCCAAGGAGTACTTCGACGGCGCGCTCGTCGGCGACCCGGTCGAGATCACCGGCAGCACGCAGACCCTGACCGCCAAGGACGGCGACTACAGCGACTGGACGTACGACTGGGCGAGCTGGCAGAAGCTGTCGGCCCTCGCCGGCTGAGGACCTGCACCGAAGACCGGGCGGCCGGGAAGTCCCTCGCGGGCTTCCCGGCCGTTCGTGTTTTCCGCGGAAATCCGATGCAACCCCGATGATCACCCGCCGCATGAGTAAGGGCAGAGGCGCGGCGATTCCCGGCCGCGCCGCGAGAATGAGGAGCTGTCTTGCGTATCCGCATCGCCCTGACCCTCGGCGCGCTCGTGCTCGCCGGTGGCGCCCTGACCGGTGGCATCGCGCTGGCTTCGGAGGCGCAGCCGGCCCCGCCGACCGTGACGACCGTCCGCCCGGCGGAGCCGACCGCGACGACCGTCCGGCCGGACCAGCGGCCGCCGGTGGCCGCCCCCGCCCCGCGCGACACGACGCGTGCTCCGCGTGCGGTGCAGGCTCCGCGCGTGCCGCGGGCGGTCCCGGCCGGGCCGACCGGCGACCTGCACCTGCCGGCCGTGCGGGAGACCCGGTAACCAGGTGATCTCCCGCTCCCGTCCGTCGACCGGGCCGGGCTCGCCGTGGGACGGCGAGTTCGCCCGGTACTTCGGCGAGCGCGCGCACAGCCTGCGGTCCACGGCCTTCCTGCTCTGCGGAGACTGGCACCAGGCCGAGGACCTCACGCAGGCCGCGCTGCTCAAGCTCTACCTCGCCTGGCCGAGGCTGTCGCGGCACGATGCGCTGGACGCCTACGCGCGCAAGGTCGTCCTGCGCACGTTCCTCGCCGAGCACCGGCGCAGCAGGTGGAAACGGGAGCGGCTCACCGACGCCCCGCCGGAACTCCCGGCGGAGGACGCCACGAGCGACCAGGACATGCTGGTCCGGCAGGCACTGGCCGTCCTGGCCCCCAAGCAGCGCGCCGTGCTGGTGCTGCGGTACTTCGAGGACCTGAGCGTCGAGGAGACGGCGCAGGCGCTCGGCTGCAGCACCGGCACGGTGAAGAGCCAGGCCTCCCGCGGCCTGGCCACGCTGCGCAAGCGGCTCGGCCCGCACTACGGCGCGCTGACCTTCAGCGCGACCACGGAGAGGAGGTGACGAACATGGACCCCGAAGACGACGTCCGCGCGTTCCTGACCGGCGTGGCAGGCGGCCCGCAGCCGCCGATGCGCCTCGAAGCCGCCGACGTGATCGAGCGCGGCGGCCGGGTCCGGCGACGACGCAAGCGGTTCGCCGTCGCCGGCACGTCGGCCGCGACGGCGGTCGTCCTGGCGGTGGCCGGTTTCCTGGCCGGTCACCGGGCAGGCCCGCCGGAACCGCTGGAACCGGCCGGCCCCGGGCTGTCCACGGTCGCCCCCACCTCGTCCTCGCCCGCGGCCACGTCCCCGCCCACGGACGTGGGGACGCCGACGGCGGTCGCGCCGCCTGCCGTCGAGCCGGAGCGGACCCCGCCGCGGGCGCAACGGACCACGACGCCCTCCGCGGCGCGGCCGCAGCGTCCGCCGACGACCACGTCCATACCTTCCCGGTCCGGCGAAACCACCGCTCGCGACGTACCGACGGTGGTCACGTCCCGCTAGCGGTGGCGCAGATCACCGCGCGCGGTGGGTTTCCGGCGAAATACCGGCGCAGGTTGTGGCGATATGTCCGGTGGCGTTCCGCTCGGACGCCGGACACCTGCTCAGCCGGACGCTTCGCCGCCGGCCCGAGACCCCGAGGAGGAAGCACATGGTGCTCGCCGCACTGATCGTCGAAACCGGAATTGCCGTCGTGGCCGCGGGCGCGCTCGCCGCTTGGTCCCGCAAGCGCTTCACTCCTCGCGACGAGGCGAACTGACCCGGACGCACGTGTGCCCCGCCCGGTGATCCGGGCGGGGCACACGGCTTTCCGGACCGCTCAGCGCCGAGCGGACGCGCCGGTGAGGGGTTTGCCCCCGGAGCCCTCGGTGTCGATCTGCTCCATCGGCACCTGCGCCGTCTCCGGGATGCGGATGATCGGGATGATCGCGATCAGCGCCGCCGCCATCAGGTAGTACGCCGGCCAGTCCTCGTTGCCGGTGCTCTTGATCAGCGCGGTCACGACGACGCCGGCGGTACCGCCGAACAGCGACGTCGAGATGTTGTAGCCGATCGCGAACGAGCCGTAGCGCACGCGCGTCGGGAACATCGCCGGGAACGTCGAGCCGATCACGGCGAGGATGAACACCAGCAGGATCGCCACGATCAGGAACCCGACGAACAGCCACAGGATGCTGCCGGACTGCATCAGCTTGAGACACGGCCAGCTCAGCACCAGGAACCCGATGGCGGCGGTGAGCAGCAGCGGCTTGCGGCCGATCCGGTCGGACAGCGCCCCCAGCGGCAGGATGATCGCCATCTGGATGACCTCGACCGCGATGATGATCAACGTCGAGGTGTTGTCGTTGATCTTCAGCGTGTCCGTGAAGTACGTCGGCATCGTGGTCAGCAGCAGGTAGTCCGCGACGTTCAGCAGCAGGACGATGCCGATCAGGTTGAGGATCATCCGCCAGTTGCGGACGAAGATCTCCTTGAGCGGCGCCTTCTGCGGTGCCTCGCCCTTCGCTTCCAGCCGGCGGAACTCGGGGGTGTCCTCGAGCTTGTTCCGCAGGTAGAGCCCGATCAGGCCGAGCGGCAGCGCGACGAAGAACGGGATCCGCCAGCCCCAGGCGTCGACCTGTTCGGGCGACAGCGAAAGCGTCACCGACAGCACCACGAGGTTGCCGAGGACGTACCCGGCCAGCGTGCCGAGTTCGAGAAAGCTGCCGAAGAAGCCACGGCGCTTCGTCGGCGAGTACTCGGCGATGAACGTCGCCGCTCCGCCGTACTCGCCACCGGTGGAGAAGCCCTGGATGATCCGCAGCAGCAGGATCGCGATCGGCGCCGCGATGCCCATGCTGTACCCGCCCGAATACGTCGGCAGGACACCGACCAGGAACGTGCAGCCGGACATCAGCAGGATCGTGATGGCGAGCACCCGCTTGCGGCCGATCTTGTCGCCGAGCGGGCCGAAGAACGCCCCGCCGAACGGGCGCACGATGAACCCGACCGCCAGCAGCGCCAGCGACTTGAGGACGGCGTTGCCTTCGCCGGGGAAGAACAGCGTCCCGATGCTGGCCGCGATCGCGCCCGAGGTGAAGACGCCGTAGTCGTACCACTCGGTGGCGTTGCCCATGGCCGACGCCCAGACGGCGCGCTTGACGGTTCTCTCGTCCACTGACGGTTTGCCCGTCGTAGCTGCTTCGCTCATGCCGGCGACGACCTCCTCCGTGCAGTGCCCATCGGGCCGTTCGAGCTCATCGGCCCAGTCTTAACCGGCTTCCGCAGGTCGGCAGTCTGAGCCGGAAATTGTCTACGGTCGGGAACTTTCCGGCTACCGAGAGAAGTGCGCGATGGACATACCTCGCAGCCCGGGCGCGACCGGTGCCTACCGGCCGGTTAACGTCAGCGCATGAGTCGTGTTTCTCAGCCGTGGCCCCCGGTGCCGGTGGAGCCGGCGGTCCCGCACCCGAAGGCGCCGTCGCCGGGCACTGAGCTCGGCGTGCACTTCGCCGAGTGCTTCGGCTGCGGCGACGAGGCCGACGCCGGGCTGCACCTGCGCTCGACGGTCGGCGAGGGCCAGGTCGTGCACTCACGGTTCACCGTCACCGCCGCCCACCAGGGCGCGCCGGGCCTCGCCCACGGCGGGCTGCTGGCCTGCGCGTTCGACGAGGCGCTCGGCTCGGCGGTCGGCAACCTCATGCGCCGCCCGGCGGTGACCGGCAAGCTCGAGACGGACTTCCGGCGGCCGGTTCCGGTCGGCTCGACGCTGTTCATCGAGGCCCGCCTGGACGGCATCGCGGGCCGGAAGATCTACGTCAGCGCCGACGGCCACCTCGACGCCGAGGACGGCCCGGTCGCGGTGAGCGCCCGCGCGCTGTTCGTCGTCGTCGGCTTCGAGCACTTCAGCACGCACGGCGATCCCCAGGCGCTGGAGAAGCTCGCCGAGCAGCACAAGAAGAACCTGCAGCAGCGCGGCGAGCGCGACTGGGAGATCAACCCCTGATCAGGTGAGCGTGCGCGGGCGGATGGCGTTGGCCCGGTCGACCAGCTCGACGCGCTCTTCGACCGTGCCCGCCAGCCGTGCCAGCGCCCGGTAACAGCGTTCCAGGCCGAACCGCAGCTCCCGCTCCTCCAGCGCACACCCCAGCACGCGTGCCCCGGGAGTCGGCTTGCCCTGACTGAGCCACTCGTGCGCGGCTTCGAGGACGCCCGCGGTGAGCCGCGTCCGGCGTTCGGCGTCCAGGCGCAGCCGTTCGAGCCGGGCCGACGCGTCGAGCAGGTCGTGCTCGGTCACCGGGGTCTCGCGGCCGTTGGCCTTGGTCGCCGTCGTCTTGATCTTGATCGCGGCGACCTGCGCGTCGACGTAGTGGGTCGACGACGGCGGCACGGTCTCGAGGACCTCGACCGCGCTCGACCGCGCGCCCTGCGCGAGGTACACGCGGGCGAGGCCGAAGGCGGCGCTGACGTAGTTCCGGTCGGTCCGCCAGACCAGCTCGTAGAACCGCGCGGCGGCGAAGTAGTCTCCGACGCCTTCGGCGCTGACGCCGAGCGCGAGCTTCGGCGCGATCTCGCCCGGCAGGTCGTCGTACACCGCTTCGAACGCCACGTGCGCGACGCGCGAGCGCCCGCCGGCCAGCTCGATCAGGCCGCGGTACCAGTCGATCCGCCAGTCGTGCGGGAAGCCGTTCTTGATCGCCAGGTACTGCGCCGCCTGCAGCTGCCGCTGAGCCTCGGCCAGCTCGCCCAGCTCGATCCGGGCCCGCACGATCCGCAGCCGGACCTCGATCGACTCGCGGGGCGCGCCGGCCAGTGCCTCGATGGCACCCCGCGGGTCGAGCGCGGTGGTGGTGGCGAGCACGCCCGCCGCCGGGTCGTCGGTGTCGACCTGCGGGATCGGCAGGCCGGCGACGACCTCGTCCGCGCCCGGCAGCGGCACGCTCTCGCCGGCCTCGGGCACCACCAGGTGCACGCCGAACGTGCGGCTTTCCGGACCGAACACCGTCGACGCGCCGGGCCGCGGCTTGCCGGTGCCGAGCGCCATGATCTCGCGCAGCACCCCGGTGAGCTGGTCGGCCATCTCCTCGGCGGAAAGGAACCGCCGGTCCGGGTCGGCGTGCGTCGCGCGCCGCAGGAACCGGTAGTAGGACCCGAACAGCGCGAACAGCGGGACGGTGTCCGGGCCCGGCAGGGTCGTCTTGTACTTGGTGGTGTAGCCGGTGAACTCGAAGCTCAGCACGGCCAGCGTGCGCCCGACGGTGAACAGGTCCGACGCGATGGACGCGCCCTGCGTCGGCAGTTCCGGCGCGCTGTAGCCGGTGGTGAAGAACAGCGGGCTCTCGTAGTCGTCGATCCGGCGGACCGCGCCGAGGTCGATCAGCTTGAGCTGCTCGTTGGTCTGGATGACGTTGTCGGGCTTGAGGTCGCAGTAGAGCAGGCCCTGGCTGTGCAGGTAGCCCAGCGCGGGCAGGATTTCCAGCCCGTAGGCGATGACCTGCCCGATCGGCAGCGGCTCCGGACGGCGGCTTTCCCGGTGGTGTGCCAGTGCGAGCTGCCGCAGCGACTGCCCGCCGACGTATTCCATGACGATGTAGCCGACGGTCGTGCCGGTGCGCGCGTCCGGGTGCTGCACGAAATTGTGGATCTTGACGATGTTCGGATGCTCGACCTCGGCAAGGAACCGCTGCTCGTTGGCCGCGGCCGCCATCGCCGTCGCGTCCCCGGTGTCGATCAGTCCTTTGAGGACGACCCAGCGGTCGCTGACGTTGTGGTCCTGCGCCAGGTAGATCCAGCCGAGACCGCCGTAGGCGAGCGCGCCGAGCACCTCGTACTGGCCGCCGACCAGCTCGTGCGGCTGCAGCTTCGGGACGAACGAGAAGGGCGCACCGCAATTTTCGCAGGTCCCTTCGGGCTCGCCGGGTTTCCCGTCCTTGCCCCGGCCGACCTTGGCGTTGCAGCTGCCGCAGTACCGTTTTTCTTCCGACACCACGGGGTTCTGCAGCACGGCGGACGCGGGATCGCGCGCGGGCACGGGCGGAACGTCGACCAGCCCGGCCCCGAGCCTGCCACGCCGCGACCGCGACGTCCGCGACGACGTCCGCCGCGAAGTGCCGGGGAAGGCACCTGCCCGGGAGTCCGAGCCGCTGCCGGTTCCTGTGCCTGTCCCGGTGCCGGTGTGCCGTCCTTCGCTGGTGCGCTCGGGCAGGACGCTTTCGGTGCCCGGGTCCGGCAGGGTGCCGGGCCCGGTGTCCGGCCGTGGCGCGGGCGGCATGATGCTCTGGGTTTCGGGCGCGGGCGCGGCGAGAACACTGGTCAGCTGCGGCGCTTCCGGCTCAGGCCGGACAGCCTGCGTCGGCTGAGGCGCGGCCTCCTGCCGGACCGCCTGAGTCGGCTGTGGCGCCCCCGCTTCCGGGCGGCCAGCTTGCGTCGGCTGCGGTGCCCCGGTTTCCGGCCGGACCGCCTGAGTCGGCTGCGGCGCTCCCGCTTCCGGGCGGCCAGCTTGCGTCGGCTGCGGTGCCCCGGTTTCCGGCCGGACGGCCTGCGTCGGCTGCGGTACCCCGGCTTCCGAGCGGCCAGCCTGCGTCGGCTGCGGCGCCCCAGCCTCCTGCCGGCCAGCCTGCGTCGGCTGCACCGCCTGGGCCGGCGGGGCGACCGGGTTCATGCTGCCCGGCGGCCGGGTCGGGTCCTCCGCGCCGGGGATCGCCTGGCCGCGCGGCGGCGTCGGCGGACGGCTCACCGGCGCGTGGATGACGGTCTCTTCCCCGCGGGACGGCTCGCCCTCGTCGAGGCGGCCGGAAATCGACGGCTCCGGCGTCTCCCAGCGCACCGGTGGCGGCGGCTGCCACCCGGGCGTGGCCACCTGCTGGTCGTCGTCCGGCGCGGCGTGCCGAGGACGGCGCGGCTCCTCCGACACTGCTACCTCCCAGATCCCCGGCGACGTGCGGGAATCGATCCTAGTCGCGCGCTGCGGACCGGTCCCGCGGCGCTCACTGGTACTGCGGCGACGGCGGCGAAGCCGGGCCCAGCCGGGGTTCCACCCAGCGCCGGTAGCTGTCCTGCCAGGCGCCGCTGTTGCGGATGTTCTCGAGGACGGCGTTGACGTACCGGACCATGTCCTCGTTGTCCTTCGGCACGCCGATGCCGTAGTTCTCCTGCGTGAACTGGTCGCCGACGACCTGCAGCGTCGGGTCCTGCGCGGCCATGCCGGCGAGGATCGTGTCGTCGGTCGAAACCGCGTCGACCTGGCCCTGCTGGAGCATCACCAGGCAGTCCGACCAGTTGTCCACCGAGACGGGCACCAGCTTGGCCGGATCCGTCGCGATCTTCGCCGCCGACGTCGACTTCTTCGCCGCGCACACCTTCTTGCCGCTCAGGTCGGCCAGCTTCCCGGCCTTCGACTCCTTGGTGACCAGCAGCCGCTGGCCCGCGACGTAGTACACGGACGAGAACTGGACTTCCTTCTTGCGCGCGCACGTGATGCTGTAGGTCCGGACCACGATGTCGACCTCGTGCTTCTTCAGCACCTCTTCGCGCTGCCCGGACGTGATCGCGCGGAACTGGACCCGGCCTTCCGGCGAGCCGAAGATCGCGCGGGCGATGGCGTTGACCATGTCGATGTCGAAGCCCTCGATGTCACCCGAGGTGGGGTTGCGGAAGCCGAACAGGTAGGTGGTCTGGTCGACGCCGGCGATGAGCTTGCCGCGTTCCTTGATCTTCGCCATGGTCGAGCCGTCGGGGATCGACGTCCCGTTCGACGGGGCGAGGCTGGCCAGCGGGTTGCAGCTCGTGTCGGAGCCGCCGCCTGCCGAGGTGTCCGGGCCGCCGACGTGGGCCGGCTGCGGCCACGCCGCGTTGCTCACCGGGGCCGGGTCGACCGGTTTCCCGGGGCTGCCGCAGGACGCCGCCAGTAGCGCGACGAGCGCCAGCACGCCCACCCGGACCGTGTTCCCCCGCCTGCTCACCGGTACTCCCTCAGTCGCTCCCGGATTCCCATGGTGACACCCGCCGCGGCGACGATCGCCAGCACGGCGAGGCCGGGCGCGAGCAGCGTCAGCGCGCGGTCGCCGTTGTGGGTGTCGTCGAGGAATTCCTGCCTGCCGACGTCGATGGCCGCCTGGAGGCTGTCGTCGAGCCGGCGGAACGCCGGGGCCGAGCCGTCGGTCTTGTCCTCCAGCACGGCGAAGTCGACGGCTTCCTGGTACTGCCCGGCCTTGTCCTGCGCGCGGACCTCCTGGTGGGCCTTCATCCAGTCGTTCGCGGCCTTCGTCGCGTCGGCGACCTTCGCGACGCCTTCGCCGTCCTTGATCAGGCCACGGGCTTCGCCGAGCAGGCCGCCCTGGCCGTCCGGGCCGACGAGCTGGGCGGCGTTGGTGCCGAAGTCCTGTTCGTAGGCGCCGCCGTCGCCGCGCGCGACGAGCGTCAACGTCTCGTCCGCGCGGGCCTGCAGCGCGGCGATGCGCGCGCGGACCAGCACGTCGACGCGGTGCGAGCCGTTGTCCTGCCCGCTGGCAACCAGGCTGCCTTGCACGATCAGCGCAACCGCGCCCCACAGCAGCGAGAGCACGACGGCGGCCGTCGCGACGACGAGCCCGACGTTGAGCAGCCGGTTGGTGCGCCGGGTCAGGTAGACCTGCGCCGCGACGAGCGCGGCCAGCAGCGCGACCACCAGGATCGTGGCGAGCCACGGGAAATCGGTGGCGCTGTCCTGCTCGTCGATCAGCCGCTCGGTGTCGGCGCGGTAGAGGTCCTGCGCGGCGGGCAGGATCTTCGCCCGCATCAGCTCGGACGCCTCGCGCAGGTAGGAAGCACCGACCGGGTAGCCGAGCCGGTTGTTCGCCCGCGCCGTCTCGACGAGCCCGGTGTAGACCGGCAGCGACTGGTTGAGGACGTCGACCGGGGTGGCCGCGTCGGCGACGTCCGCGGCGTCGGAGGCGGCTTTCGCGAGCGCGGCGCCGGCTTCGGCGATGTCCCGTTCGTAGCGCTGGCGGAGTTCCGGCGGCTCGGTCCCGATCGAGAGGAAGGCGCTCGCGGCGGTCGCGTCGGCGTCCGAGAGCGAGCGGTAGACCTGCTGCGCGGCGGCGGCGAGCGGCTCGCGGTGGTCGATGACGCCGGAGATCGTGGCGTCGCGGTCCTGCACCGACAGCGTCGCGACCAGGCCGGTGACGAGCGAGAGCAGCACCAGCCCGACGGCGATCACGGTGAGGCGGCCGGGTGTCGTCGCGGCGGACCGGATGATCGCCCGCACCCCTTGGCCCGGCAGGTCCAGCAACCCCAGCAGGCCGCTGCGGCCCCCGGCGCGGTCCCGGCCGTCCGGCGGCCCCGGCGCGGGCGCGACAGGACCCGGGGCCGTCGCAGTGCTGGTCATCCCCGATTCCTCCCCAAAAGCCGTACTCGCAGAAGGTAGCCGAGTCCCCGCGCGCGCAGCCACCGGCACCGCCCGCTGTCATCAGCACGTGATCTCGGCGCGGTCACCCCGGCACTTCCGCGAGCACGCGCCATTGGCCGTCTTCGGGGCCCGACGTCAGCGAACCACCGGCGAGGGCGAGCCGCTCCCGCATGCCCGCAAGACCGAAACCTTCACCTGTCCGGGGGAACGGGCCGAGCGCGTTGCGGACATCGAGCCGGACGACGCCGGCGTCGTAGCTCAGCCGCATCCGCACGTCCTCGCCGGGCGCGTGCCGTCCGGCGTTCGTCAGCGCTTCCCGCGCGATGCCGGTCAGGGCGACGACCGCGGCGGACGGCAGCGGCCGCGGCTCGCCGTCCGCCGCGAAGTCCACGGTGACGTCGTGATCACGGGCGTGCGTCGCGGCAGCGGCGGCGAGGGCATCGGCGAGGGGCAGGACGTCCCGCCGAAGCGCGGCGACGGCGTGGCGCGCTTCGGCCAGGCCGTCGACGGCAAGCCGCCGCGACCGCCGGACGGCGGCCACCGCACCGTCCACATCGGACCGTTCGGTGAGCAGTGCCTCGGCCAGTTCCAGCTGGACGCCCAGCGCGCCCAATGAATGCGCCAGGACGTCGTGGAGTTCGCGGGCAATCCGGGTGCGTTCGTCGAGCGCGGCGGCCCGCGCGTGTTCGGCCTGGGCGAGACGCGTCTGCTCCAGCAGCGCTTCGGCCTGCTTCGCCTGGATCTCGTACTGGCGGCGGTTGAGTCCCACCAGGACGAGCAGCAGCATCACGGCGGGATCGGCGAGCGCCGACCCGGACCAGTCCCCGGTGACGAGGTGCGACGTCACCGCGAGCGCGATGTCGAGCAGGCCGATGCCGAGGATCGTCGCGACGCCGACCGAGGTGAGGGTCGCGAGCCGCCCGAGCGCGATGACGGACAGGAGAATCGCGGAGGAGTCCCCGGCCCACCCGACCAGCGCCGCAGGCAGCGTTCCGGCGACGGCGAGCAACGCGGCCGCCGTCCTCGGCCGCCGCGACGCGAGGACGACGAACCCGAGCCAGCACGCGGTCGAGACGATGTAAGCGGCCCAGATCCGCGGGTCCGGCTCACGCGCGGTGAGCAGGGTCGCGGCGAAGAACAGCGTGCCGAGCAGCTGCACGACCAGCCAGCTCGGGGCGATGGTGTCCGGCAGCACGGCCCGTTTCGGCATGCGGCCATCTTCCCGCCGCGGGCGGGATCAGCCGCGGATGGCCGGGGCGAGCGAGTGCGGGAGCACGGCTTCCGGAGTCGGCGGCCGGAGGACAACCACCTCGACGTCGTCGGCAAAGCGGTACGGCTTCGCCCCGAGGATGCCGCCGAAGTGGCGGCGCAGCCGGGACATCTCGGCGCGGACGGTGACCGTGCGGCCCGCGTCGCCGAAGAGGTCGGCCGACAGCTCCGACGCCGACCGGCCCTCCCGGTGACTGGCCAGCACGTAGAGCATCTCGGCGTGCCGCGGGCTGAGCCGGTGCTTCCAGGTCCCGGCCGCCCCGGCCACGGTCAGCTCCGGTTCGCGCGGCAACCGGACGTCGAGCACCACCCGCGTCGGCGGCGCGGCCTCGTCCTCGGTCACCCGGATCAGCCAGCCGCCCGGCACCGGCTCGACCGAGCAGCTGCCGTACGCGGGCAGCCAGACCCGGCCGGGCGTGAGGCCGGTGGGCAGGGCGATCCGGTCGACCGGCGCGAGCCCGGCGGCCGCGGCGACCCAGCCGTGTTCGTCGGCGACCACGGCGCGTCCACCCACTTTCGCGAGCACCGGGACGGCAAAGCCGCGAAGCCGTTCCAGTTCGGTGAGGTGGGTGGTGCGCAGCTGCGCTTCCGCGAGCCGCGTCACGGCGTCGACCAGCGCCAACGTGGTCGCGTGGACGGTCGGCGCCGGTCCGGAGAGGTCGACGACGCCGAGCAGCCTGCCGTCCCGCGGGTCGTGCAGCGGCGCGGCGGCACAGGTCCAGGAGTGCTGGGCCCGGACGTAGTGCTCGGCGGAGTAGACCTGCACCGGGCAGCGCGCGACCAGCGCGGTGCCGATGGCGTTGGTCCCGACGGCCTCTTCCTGCCAGTCGACGCCCTCGACGAACCCGAGCGCGTCGGCGCGTCGGCGGACCGCGGCGCTGCCGTCGCGCCAGAGCACCTTGCCGTCGGCGTCCCCGATCACCATGATGTGCGCGGCCTGCTCGGCCAGGCTGGTCAGCGCCCCGCGCAGGATCGGCAACGCGGCGGCCAGCCCGCTCGTGCGACGCCGGGCTTCCAGTTCTTCGAAGGTCAGCACGGGCGCGGCGGCACGGCTGTCCGGATCGAGCCCGAGCCGGCGCATCCGCTGCCAGGACGCACCGATGACAGCCCGCGGGCGGCTGGGCAACGCCTTGCCGCTCAGGGCTGCTTCGTGCACCTGCGCGAGGACACGCGCATGCCGCCGGGGGTCGGCCCCGGCCGGCAACGCTGCCTCGAGGTCTCGCTGACCCAACCGCCGCTCCTTGTGTTCTGCCTCCTCAGTCTGCCTTTCGGATGCGGTGATCGGAAGGTGGCGTGGATCGCCCTCACCTCGACGACGCCCGCCGGTACCCCACGACCGCCTTCGCCGCGTTGAGGACCTTCTGCGCGTCGGGGAGGTAGAGGTCTTCGAGCGCGTCGGAGAACGGGACGGGCGTGTGCGGCGGCGTCACCATCTCGATCGGTGCGCGCAGGGACCCGAACGCCTCCTTCGCAACAAGCGCCGAGATGTCGGTGGCGAGGTTGCACCGCGGCGGCGCCTCGTCGACGACGACCAGCCGCCCGGTGATCCCGACGCTCTCCAGGATGGTCCGGGTGTCGAGCGGGCTGGTGGTCCGCGGGTCGACGACCTGCGCTTCGATGCCGCCGGCGGCCAGTTCCCCCGCGGCTTCCGCGGCGACGGCGACCATCCGCCCGATCGCGACGATCGTCACGTCACCGCCTTCCCGGACGACGTTCGCCTCGCCGAACGGGATCGTGTAGCTGTCCTCCGGCACCTCGCCGGTGGTGTCGTACAGCGCTGTGTGCTCGCAGAAGACCACCGGGTCGTCGTCCCGGATCGCCTGGGCGAGCAGGCCTTTCGCCTCGTACGGCGTCGAGGGCACGACGACCTTCAGCCCGGGGACGTGCGTGAAGACCGGGTACAGGCACTGGGAATGCCCGTACGTCATGCGGATCACCACCGGCGTCCGTGCGGTACCGCCGAGCAGGTACCGGAACTTCGCGGCCTGGCTGAAGATCTGGTCGAAGCAGCTGCCTCCGGACGTCGGCGCGGCAACCGTCCGCTGCCCGCGCGTCGCGGCCCCGATCGCCGCGCCGACGAACGCCGACTCCGCGGCCGGCGCGTCCAGCACCCGGCCGGGGAACAGGTCCTCGGAGACGCCGCGGCCGCCCCCGGCTTCGCCCATGACGACGACCGACCGGTCGCGGGCCATCTCCTGCGCGAGCGCCTCGCCGATCGCGTCGCGGTAGCTGATCGTGCGCACGAGCGGGCTCCCTTCAGTACGAGACGTAGACGTCGGCGCCGAGGTCTTCCCAGGTGGGTTTCGGTGCGGCCTTCGCCGCGCAGACGGCGTCCTCGATGAGGGCGGCGACTTCGGCGTCGATGTCGTCGAGGACCGTCCCGGGCACCTCACCGCTTCCGGTCACCCGGGCGCGGAACCACTCGAGGCAGTCGGATGGCCCGAAGCAGCGAGTGAACCGGACCTCGATCAGCGTCGGACCCCCGCCGCTGCGGGCGCGCTCGACGGCTTCGCCGGCGGCTTCGTGCACGGCGAAGAAGTCGGCCCCGTCGACGATCACGCCCGGCACGCCGAACCCGGCGGCCCGGTCGGCGATGTTGTCCGCCGCGACGGACCACGTGCTCGCCGACGTTTCGGCGTAGCCGCTGTTCTCCGCGACGAAGACCGCGGGCAATTCCCAGGCGGACGCGAGGTTCAGCGCCTCCAGCGTCGCCCCCGGGTAACCGGCGCCGTCCCCGAAGAACGCGACGCCGACACCGCCGGTGTTCTGCTGTTTCGCGGCGAGGGCAGTGCCGCAGACGAGTGTCGGCCCGCCGCCGGCGACGCCATTCGCCCCGATCAGCCCCTTCGCCAGGTCGGCGAGGTGCGTCGAGCCGCCCTTGCCGTGACAGATTCCGGTCCGGCGGCCGTAGAGCTCGGCCATCATGGCCTTGACATCGACGCCCTTGGCGATGCCGTGCCCGCAGCGGGTCCCGGCGATCGCGTCACGGTCGTCGAGGTGCAGGCAGACTCCGGCGGCCGAGGCCTCTTCACCGGCGTGGCCAGGCACGAACCCCCGAAGTTCGCCGGCCGCGAACTCCTCGTGCACCCGCTCTTCGAACGCCCGGATGGTCCGCATCAGGCGGTACGCCTCCCGCAGGGTGCCGGTCATCGTCGACGCTCCTTGCCCAGTTCGGTTTCCGTGCGCAACAGGCCTTTCCGCGCCGCTTCCGCCATCGCCGCCCGGACGTCCACGACCCAGGGCCCGTCCGGCTTGAGCTCGACGAACGCGCTCTCCCCCGGCTTCAGCTCGAGTTCGCGCTCCCCGTCGAGCGCGATGACCCCACCGGCGGCGGCCAGCTCCACCCGCACGCCGGGCCGGAGCACGCCCCAGCCCTTGACGCCGACCGGCCGCACCAGCCCGGGCGCGATCGGCGCGTGCACGACATACGGCGTCTCCCCGACCGGCCCGAGCTGCAATGCGACGCCGTCCGGGCTCGACCGCGGGCTCGGGCAGAGCTGCCCGGGCACGCTGGACAGCCCGATGCCGTCCGGCTCGGCGAAGGTGCAGTAGAGCTCGGTGAGCGAAGCGGGATCCCACAGCGCCCGCGCCCCGATGTGCCTGCTCAGCGACACGCAGACGTCGACGAGCGCGATCTCGCGACGCGCCTTGGTGACCACCTCCAGCACGCTGACCCGGTGGGTGACCAGGTCCGGATCGAGCTGCCCAGTGGCGATCAGCCCGGCGGCGAGGCCGGCCACGGTCGCTTCCCGCATCTGCGGGAACGCGTTGTTGGTCCCGGTGGAGAGCGCGAGGATCGGCACGTCCTCGCAGGCCGCGGCGGCGACGCGGGCGGTCCCGTCGCCGCCGAGGACGACGATGACCCCGGCACCGGCCGCCACCATCCGCCGCACGGCGTTCGTCGTGTCGGCCGCGGTGCCGGTCAGCGGATCGTCGTCGCAGAAGTCGACTTCGGGCCAGGTACCACCCCGGCCGAGCGCCTGCAGGACCGCGGCGGAGATCCCGCCGAGGTCCGTCGAGACGAGGGCCCGGTCGAGCCCGGTCACGGCGAACGCGGCCAGCAGCCGCTGGACCATGTTCGCCTTCTCCGCGGTGGGGAACACCGACGCCTGGGCGACCAGCCGGCGGATGTCCCGCCCCGAAGCCGGATTCGCGACGATCCCCGCCACCGTTTCGCCCACCTGACCTCCTCTTCGCCGGAGATCAGGAGACGCCGCGCGAGGCGCCCACGAAAGGGTTGCAGGGCGTTGCAGTTCGCCCACAGGCAGCAGCGCACGACCCGTGCGGCGAAGATCACAGCGCAGGTTCCCTCTTCAGTGGACTGTCCACTCGGGAAGCAGCTGGAGAAGAACCAACCGGGGCGGCAGCGGGTTACCAACCCTCGGCTGCGACGTCCACTTCGGTCACCCCGGGCGACGCCGCGACCTCGCCGGTGACCGTGTGGAGCAAACGAAAAGGGCCGCCACCCCGAACGGGTGACGGCCCTTTCCCAAGATCAAAGTCAGATCACGGTGACCGACGTGGCCTGCGGGCCCTTCTGGCCCTGGCCGATCTCGAACTCGACGCGAGCGTTCTCCTCGAGGCTCTTGAAGCCGCTACCCTGGATCTCGCTGTAGTGAACGAAGACGTCGCCGCCACCGTTGTCGGGGGTGATGAAGCCGAACCCCTTCTCGGAGTTGAACCACTTCACAGTGCCCTGAGTCATCAAAAATCTCCATGTGTAACACCAAAAACAGGAAGCCACTTCGGCGACCCGGGTCAACGTCCGGGCGGTTTGCTTCCTCGGTGAGGAGACACTACGCCCGCTGAATTCTGCGAGCGTGACTCAACACGAACACAAAAAACGTGACCAACAGCAGTAAAGCACACCTTGAGCAGGGCGGACAAGCCATCTTCACCCGGGCGAGGTGAGTTACTCGCCACTGGCCGGGCGCAGTCCCTCCGTCGAGAACGGCGAACGCCAGGCCGCGTCGCGCTCCGCCGCGATGACGGCGTCGTCGTGAGCCTCCGCGGAGGCGCTGAACAGCACCGGTACGACGCCGGAAGTCTTCCGCGCGGGTTCGGATGCGTGCTGGTGATCGGTCACGTCGAAACTCCCCTCGTTCCCTGCCCGCTGAGGCGCGGGTCATGACCGCGATGGTGCCGTGCGGCACCGACAGAAACCGGTTGCCTCCCGCCGGAACCCGGACGGGAAGGTTCAGCGGCGAACCACCACCGGAACACCGCCAGGCTACCCGAGCCAACGCCGTGCTACCACACGACATTCCCGGCGTTTTCGTGATTGAAACGCGGCAAAACCCTTACTGGGCGGGAGGTTGCGGACGCGCCTGGCTGAGCAGGGCCGACAACCGCACGTCCGGGGTCACCACATCGGGGTCGGTCCGCACGTCGATGACGCACGGCCGTTGCCGCACGAGCGCGCTGGCGATGATGGGCTCGAGCTCTTCACGATCGTCCACGGTGTACCCGGCCGCGCCCAGCCCACGCGCCCACGACGCGAAGTCGGTCAACGGGACGGACACCCCCGAGAGCCGTCCGTAGGTGCGGGCCTGGTGCATCGCGAGCGCACCGTGCACTCCGTTCTGGAAGACGACCACCGTCACCGGCGCCCGGTAGCGGACGGCCGTTTCGATCTCCTGGCCGGTCATCAGCGTCCCGGAGTCCCCGGCCATGGCCACGACGGTCCGCCGCGGCTCGGCCAGCTTCGCCGCCACGGCGGCCGGCACGGCGTAGCCCATCGCGGCGTTGCTCGGGCCGAGCTGGCTGCGCGGCGCGGTGAAGCACCAGTAGCGGTGCATGAACTGCGCGAAGTTCCCCGCGTCGCTGGTGACGATGGTGTCCTCCGGCGCCAGCTTCCGCAGCGCACGGACGACGTCGACCGGATGCACCCGGGTGTTGCCGCTGGTGTCGGGCGGGGTCATGAAGGTGTGCACGGCCGCGTTCGCCGCGGAAGCCCGCCGCGCCCGCGGCGACGCCACCGCGCGCAGTTCCCGCAGGAACGGCTCGACCTCGGAGTCGACGCGGAAGGTCAGCCCCCGCCGCTTCGGGCTGACGTCGATGCCGGTGCCGACCATGACCAGCGTCTGCTGGGGTGTCGGGTACCGGTAGCCCTGGGTCGTCACCTCGTCGAGCTGCGTGCCCAGCGCCAGCACGAGGTCGGCGCGCTCGAGCGCGTCCAGCTGCCGGGCCGGGATGCCCAGCCCGAGGTGACCGGCGTAGCGCGCGTGGTTCTCCGGGAAGGCGTCCTGCCGCCGGAACGCGTTGTACACGGGCAGCGCGAGCTCGTCGGCGACGGCGATCAGCTCGTCCCGCGCGGACCGCGCCCGGCCACCCACGATGACCACGGGATACTTCGCCTCGTCCACCAGCTGCGCCACGGCGTCCGCCGGGCGGCCCAGCGTCCCGGACGCCGGCGGCCGCACCCGCGCCATCGGCTTCGCCGCGTCGTAGGGCATCCCCCAGATGTCGCAGGGCACGCCGAGCACCACCGGCCCCGGCCGTCCTTCCTGCGACGTCGTCAGCGCGTGCGCGAGCAGGCCGGGCAGGCCGTCCGGATCGGTCACCCGCAGTGTCGACTTGGCGATCGAGTCGAACATCGCGGTGAGGTCGGCCGTCGGCAGCTCGCCGGACGACGACACCACCGGTTCGATCGCCGGCGTCTCCAGCAGCACGACCATCGGCGTCTCGTCCTGGTAGGCCGTCTGGACACCGATCGCCAGGCTCGCCGCGCTCGGCCCGCGGCTGGCGAGCAGCACGGCGGGACGTTCGGTGAGTTTGCCCTCCGCCTCCGCCATGAACGCCGCGCCCGCGTCGTGGCGAGCGGAGACCAGCGTGATCTCCCGCTCGCGCTGCAGGGCGTCGAGCAGTTCCAGGAAGGACTCACCGACCACCGCGTACACGCGGCGGACACGCGCCTCGGTCAGGATCCGCACGGCCGTCTGGGCGACGGTCGCTCCCAGTTGGTATCTAATGAGGAGAGCTTAGGCGGGCACCGTTCAGTGCAGTCAAGTGATCTTCGCCGAAACCCGGCAAGAATGGGCTGAATGTCCGCTTTGACCGACTATCAGCCGATCACGGGAGCGAGGACGCAGACTTGACCGCGACCGAACATGAAACCGTTTTTACTTATGGCGCACCGGCGTTGAAGTACGGCACCGGAGCCAGCGACGAGATCGGCTACGACCTGACGCAGTACGGCGCGCACCGCGTGCTGCTCGTGACCGACCCGCAGGTCGCCGCGACCGGCTGGCCGCGCCGCATCGCCGACGGCATCGCCGGGTACGGCATCGAGACCGAGATCTTCGACGGCGTACACGTCGAACCCACCGATGTCAGCATGCAGAAGGCGGTTGACTTCGCCCGCGGAACCGGTCCGTACGACGCCTTCGTCGCCGTCGGCGGCGGTTCGGCCATCGACACCGCGAAGGCGGCGAACCTGCTCACCAGCAACGACGGCGAGCTGATGGACTACGTCAACGCACCCGTCGGCGGCGGCCGCGCACCGGCCGGCCCGCTGAAGCCGCTGGTCGCCGTGCCCACCACCACCGGCACGGGTTCCGAGAGCACCACCGTCTGCGTGCTCGACGTGCTGTCGCTACGCGTCAAGAGCGGGATCAGCCACCTGCGGCTGCGCCCCACGCTGGCCGTCGTCGACCCTCGGCTGACCGTCAGCCAGCCACCCGCCGTCACCGCCGCCAGTGGCATGGACATCCTGTGCCACGCCGCCGAGAGCTACACCGCCAAGCCGTACACCGAGTTCGAGCGCAAGCGCCCGGAACAGCGGGTGCCGTACTGCGGGTCGAACCCGCTGGCCGACATGTTCGCCGAGCAGTCGCTGCGGCTGCTGTCGTGGGCGCTGCCCGCCGCGGTGCGCGACGGCTCCGACCTCAAGGCCCGCGAAGCCATGGCACTGGCCGCGACGTTCGCCGGACTGGGGTTCGGCAACGCCGGTGTGCACATCCCGCACGCGAACGCCTACCCGATCGCCGGGCAGGTCAGGGACTTCCACCCGGACGGCTACCCGGGCGAAGAGCCCATGGTGCCGCACGGCATGGCCGTCTCCCTGACCGCGCCCGCCGCGTTCCGCTTCACCTTCGACGCGGCGCCGGACCGCCACCTGCGTGTCGCCCGCCTGCTGGCGCCCGACTTCGAGTGGCCCGGCGACTTCGCCGACCACCTGCCCGCGGTGCTGATCGACCTCATGCGGCGGATCGGCATCCCGGACGGCATCGGCGCCGTCGGCTACACGGAGTCCGATGTGGACTCACTCGTCGAGGGAACGCTGAAGCAGCAGCGCCTCCTGGCCACCGCACCGCGCGAGGCGTCCGCGGACGACCTCTCGGACATCCTGCGCGAATCGGTGACCCTGTGGTGAACGGGTACGCACACTGGCAGACGGTTCCGTTGCGCTGGAAGGACAACGACGTCTACGGGCACGTCAACAACGTCGTGCACTACTCGCTGATGGACACCGTGATCAACACGTGGCTCATCGAGCAAGGCGGGCTCGACATCGAGGCCGGGGCGGTGATCGGGCTGTGCGTCGAGTCGCACTGCACGTATCACTCATCGGTCTCCTTTCCTGGTTCACTGCGAGTCGGACTACGGGTTGCGCACCTCGGGAAGTCCAGCGTCCGCTACGAAATCGGGATGTACGCCGCCGACGAGTCCCTGGTCGCCGAAGGGCACTTCGTGCACGTCTTCGTGGACCGTGAGTCCCGCCGGCCGACGCCGGTCTCCGGCAAGCTGCGCGAGGCACTGGAAGCCCTGCTTCCCGGCTGAGTCGCACCGCCGGCTGGTCACCTCCTTCCTGGCGGTGCGGCCGCTTCCGGGCCGCGTTCTTCCGGTGCTTCCGATCATGCCGCACGGCACCGACAGAACCGGTCGATCGGCCGGGAGTTATCCACAATTGATCGAAAATCGCCGAGTTATCCACAGATTCACATCGAGGGGTTCCGCGGCCCCTCGACGGCGATAAGCTGAAGGCACCGTCAAATTCAGTCCACAGTGGACGGGCAATCAGCTCACACGAGCAGTGCGCGGCACGGGTGACGACCTAGGCGTCGACCCGGCGGCACCGCCACCGTGGTGAGCAGACGGCGCGGCAGTGGCCACGGGTCCGGTACCGGAAGGCGCCCCGGTACCGGTCACGGGACCACTGTCCGCAGGTGGGTTGGCAGTGACAGCGGGCTCGTCGCCGGAAGGCGCCCCGCCGACGAACACGACGTCACTGCCTGCAGGCAGCTCGGCAGGGGCTGCGGATCCGTTGGCGGCAGGCGCCCCGGCAACGACCGCGTCCCTGACCGCGGACGACCTGGCGGAAGGTGCGGCCTCGGCACCGGAAGGCGCCCCGGTGCCGACCGTATCTCCGTCCACAAGCGACCCGGCGAAGGTACCCGCCGGTTCGCTGCCTGCACCTGCCGTCCGGGTGGCACCGGTGACCGCTTCGCCGGTCACCGGTGTCGCCCACGCCTGCATGAGTTCCGCGTACCGCGGGGAGCCTGCCAGCAGTTCGGCATGGCTGCCCAGAGCGGTTTCGCGGCCGTCCATGACGAGCACACGATTCGCGCGCAGCGCCGAAGAAAGCCGGTGCGCGATCACCACCAGGACACCACCCCGCGCGGCGAAGGCCCGCTCCGCGCGGGCTTCCGCGACCGGGTCGAGATGGGAGGTGGCTTCATCGAGGATCACCAATTGCGCCGGACTGGCGTACACCCTGGCCAACGCGAGCAGCTGTGCTTCGCCTGCGGAGACGCCTTCGCCGCCGTGACCGATCTCGGCGTCGAGGCCGCCCAGCCGCTTCAGCAGCGCACCCGCGCCCACCGCTTCGGCGGCGGCCGCCAGTGCGTCGTCCGAGGCTGACGGGGCGAACAGGCTCACGTTGTCCCGCACGGTGCCTGCGAAGACGTACGCCTCCTGCGGGATCAGCGCCACGAGTTCGTGCCGGAGCGCCGCGGGCACGTCCTGGACCGGGACACCGCCCAGCAGCACCCGGCCTTCCTGAGGCGCGAGCATCCCGGTCAGCAAGCCGGCCAAGGTCGACTTGCCGATGCCGCTCGGCCCGACGACGGCGAGGTGGTCCCCCGGCCGCAGCACCAGGTCCAGTCCACGGACCACGGGCTCGGCCGACGCACCCCAGCCGAACGTCAGGCCCCGGACTTCGATGCCGGTGCCCTGCGGGGTCGCCGTCCCGTCCGGGGCGGCGGGCAGCTCGGCCGTCTCCGCCAAGCGACGGAGGGCGACGAGCAGGCGCAGGACGACGGTTCCGGCCGTCGCCGCCAAGCCACGCAGCGCCGGCTGCATCGTCGTGGCCAGGTAGACGAGCGCGCCCAGGGCGGCGCCCGCGGTCAGTTCGCCGCGGGCCACCAGCCCGGGAGCCAGAGCCAGCGCGAGCAGCAGGGGAACGAATCCGCCGAGGGAGATGACCAGAGCGCGGAGGGCACTCGAGCGGGCCACGCGGATCGCGGCCTTCGCCTGGGCGTCCACCGCCTCGTCCATCGCCAGCGCGGCGATCGGCTCGGCTCCGCAGGCCACGATGTCGCGCATCCCGGCGAGGGAGGCGCCGGCCGTCGCGGCCGTGTGCTCGTCGGCCAGCGCGAGGGCGCGCTGGCGGCGGGCCAGGGACGGAAGGAGGCAGGCGAAGGCGATCAGCGCGGCGATCACCGGCACCGCGACCGGCAGGACCAGCGCGCCCGCGACGGTGACGAGCCCCGCGAGTGCGGAGGCCGTCGTCACCAGCATGCCGCGGGCCTGCACCAGCAGACCTGCGGTCGCGTCGCGGACCACCTCGACGTGCTGGGTGATCCGGGCGACGCCGCTGGAGTCGGGTTGGTTGCGTGGCGGGGACGCGTCGTGCAGCACGCCTCGGACGACAGCCGTCACCAGGGCGTCGCGCAGCGGTTCGACGACCCTGCCGAGCTGGTGCCACACCATCCGGGCACCGAACGCGCCGAGCACGGCGGCGAGACCGAACACCGCCAGCCACCCGAGCCCGGCCGCCGGGGCGCCCACCGAAAAGCCACGGTCCACGGACAGCTCGACCAGCCGTCCCGAGAAGAAAGCAGGTACGCCTTCGAGCACCGAACACGCGAGCAACACGGCACCGCCACGCCACTGCCCGGCGAGTGCGGACCAGTACAACCGGCGCAGGCTCACTCGTCGTCCTCCGTGAAGACGCCCCGGTAGCCCGGCTCGCGCCAGAGGGCGGCGTGCGGGGCGACCGCGCGGATCCGGCCCTCCTCGAGCCAGACCACCAGATCGGCACGGGCGGCCGTGCCCGCGCGGTGGGTCACCACGACCCGGGTGCGGCCCGGCAGCGCGCCGGCCAAGGCGCGCTCGACCGCCGCCTCGGTGACCGTGTCGAGGCTGGCCGTGGCGTCGTCGAAGACGAGCACACGCGGGTTGTGCGCGATCGCCCGGGCGAGGCCGAGCCGTTGGGCTTCGCCGCCGGAAAGCGGCGTCTCGGTCAACGGCGTGCGGTAGCCCTGGGGCAGCCGGACGACGACGTCGTCAACCTGGGCAGTCCGGCAGGCCGCGCGGACCGCGGACTCGCCGGCCCACGAGCCGTAGCCGACCGCGTCGGCGACCGTCGCGCCCAGGAGGGCGGGCCGTTCGAAGGCGTAGCCGACGACCGCGCGCAGTTCCCCGGGACGGATCCGGTCGAGCGGACGGCCGTCGAGGAGGACCTGGCCTTCGTCGGGCGGGACGAGGCCGCCGAGTACCGCGGTCAGCGCGGACTTTCCCGCGCCCGAGCGGCCGACGACGGCGAGGAAGGTGCCGCCGTCGATGCGCAGGTCGATTTCCGCCAGCGCGCCGGCGACGGTGACGTGGCGGAGCTCGACCGTGCCGTCGCCGGGCAGGAGCGAGAGGACGCCGGGCGCCGGTTCGGGCTCGTCGAGGACCTCGACGAGCCGTTCTGCGCAGCCGCGTGCCCGGGACAGCATGGTGAGCAGCGGGATCTGGGTGACGAGGCCGAGGCCGAGTGCGACGTAGCCGAGGGTGGCCACGACGTCGCCGACGCTCAGCCGGCCCGCGAGCACGCCGAACCCGGCGGCGGCCAGCACCGACAGCTCGACCGCGGGCGTCAGCAGGCCGGCCCGCCAGACCATCCTGGCCTGCGTGCGCCAGAGGCCCTGCCCGGCGAGCGTCAGTCTCGGCAGCGGGCGCAGGACACGTTCGGCTTCGCGGTCGGCGGTGCCGGACGCGGCGATCGTGCGCAGGCCGGCGACCGCGTCGACCATCCTGGCCGCGAGTTCACCGGAAACACGCTGGTAGGTGAGGACGTCGTCGGCGGTGCGGCGCAGGTGGCTGCGGGCGAGCAGCAGGGCGAAGGGGATGCTGCCGAGGAACACGAGCGCCAGCCGCCAGTCCAGCAGGGCGAGCAGGACGACGGCACCCGAGGAGATGACCAGCATCGAGCCGCACTGGACGACGATCGTCACGATGCCGCCGGCACCGGTGCAGTCGCCGGTGAGACGGCTGATCGCGTCGCCCTCGGCGAGCCGTGAGCGTGTGCCCAGGGCGAAGAGCTTGTCCGACAGAGTGCGGCGCAGCCAGGCGGACGCCGTCGCGGTCAGGCGGGTCGTCAGGATCCCGCCCACGACGTCGGCGGCGATCTCCGCACCACCGACGAACAGCAGCCAGGACACTTCGCGCCCGCTCGGACGGCCCGCGACCACGGTGTCGACCGCGGCCGCGAGCGCACCGGGCAGGAGGAGACCGGCCGCGGTGGCGACCAGCGCGGTACCGACGACGGCAGCCAGCCGGAGGCGGTCGAGTCCGGCCACCCTGACCAGCAGCCGATCGGCGGAGCCGCGCATCTCACTCCTTCGGATGAGGTACCGCCGGGGCGGTACCGGGGCCAGAATGAAGGTGCGGGAGCGGCGCACTTGGCCTGTGCCGCTCCCGCACCGTTCACCTCGGCACTACTTGCCGGCGATCCGCCAGGTCAGTGGCAGGTCAGCAGGCTGACGGTGCTGTTGGCGCACGAGGCGAGCAGGCTCAGGTTCGACGCGCCGCCGCCACCGCCACCGTGGCCGCCGTCGAGGACCTCGGGCGTCTCCATGGCCTGCAGCTCCAGAACGAGTTCCATCGGTGTTCCTTCCTTCGGTTTTCTTCGGGTCCGCCGGTCAGCGACCGGTGGTCTGGGGTGACGGCGTGCTGCCCAGGAAGGGCAGCGCCTCCTTGCCGTCGAGGAGTGCGGCGAGCGCGAGGAGGACACCCGCGCTGCCGGTCTTGACGTCCATCGAAAGGCGCAGCAGCTGGTTGCCGGGGAAAGCGAGGCCGCCCTTGAACGGCACCGCGTACCAGGCCAGGCGTGCCAGGTGGAGGTCGATCGCCTCGCGGATCGGCTGGGCCGGGTCGGGGTCCATGCCCAGCGCCAGCGCGAGGCCGCACCGGCCGTAGAGCAGGCCGGGGTGGATGACGAACTCGCCACGGCACGATTCGCGCAGGCCGGGCAGGCTTTCGCAGGCGACGGCGTCCGGGCGGTGCCGGGCCAGCTGCTCGGCGACCAGGAGGATCCCCGCGCTGCCGATACCGGCGTAGGGCAGCGTGCGGACCGCGCCGTCACGGACCTGCAGCGAGCCGTCGTCGGCCTCGACGCACTCCTCGAGGTCGCGGGTCAGTGCCTGGTCGGCGAAGGACAGCCAGGCCGGTTCGCCGGTGCGCTCGTAGAGCCGGATGAACAGGAGCGCCGGACCAGACCAGCCGGACAACAGGCCGGCGCGGGCGAAGTTGCCGGGTGGCGCCGCCGTCTCCAGGGCTTCACCCAGGCGGACTGCCGTGGACAGTGCCTGGCGGCCGAACTCGTTGTCCTGGCGGACCGTCGCGAAGTGCAGCATGGTCAGGCCGATGCCGGCGAGCCCGGTGTCCAGGGCGTGCTCGGTCGTCTGCTCGACGAGCCGGGCGGACGACGCCAGGAGCTTGGTCGCTTCGTCACGGTACCCGAAGTTCTCCAGCACGTAGGCAATGCCGTAGCTGCCGTCGTAGAAGCCGGGCCGGGTCGGCGGGTCACGGCGGACCGACTCGATCAGCCAGCGCTCGTGCTCGGGGAACCGGCCCGCGCCAGCGACGTCGAGAGCGTGCAGCACCCCCGCGGCTCCGACACCGAAGCAGGCACCGCCGACCCGGAACTGCTCGATGTCGCCGGGGAACAACCGGTCCTCGCGGCCGGGTGTCGCGCTGGCCAGGATCGCCTCGGCGATCTGCTTGCGGACCAACGACCAGTCCGGTTCCTGCTCGTCGAGCTCGGTGTGGGCCGGTGCCGGCTCCGCGGAGGCTGCACGCGGGGCCAGCACCGTGACTGCGGTGTCGGCATAGCCGTCCGGCAGCGCGAACCGGCGTTCGGCGAAGTCGGCGATACCGCGCAGCTTGGCCGGGGCCAGTTCCGTCAGCTGGGACAGCGGCAGGAACAGCCACAGCCGCAGGGCTGCGACGGCGTACTCGTCGATCTCGAAACCGGCGCGGTCGGCCGGGGCACGGAACCCGGGCGCGCCCAGGGCCGGGCGGTCGCCGGACTCGACGTCGAAGGCCATCTCGAAGTCGATCAGGGAAATCCGGTCGTCGTGGTCTTCGTCGATCAGGATGTTCAGCGGGTGCAGGTCGCCGAAGACGACGCCGCGGGCGTGGATCGCCTCGATCGTCTCCTCGACGCGGGCGACGATGTCCTGTGCGCGCTGTGCGTAGGCGGCGAGGTCGGCGTCCGTCGTGCCGCGCCGGGTCAGCGGATAGTTGCGGGCCAGCCAGTTGCCCAGCGAGATACCCGGCATGTACTCCATCGCCAGGTAGTGGTGCTCCCAGACGGTGAACCGCTCGAAGACCCGCGGCACCCCCGGGACGCCGGCGAGCCGGTCGAGCACCTGGTGTTCGCGGCGGAGGCGTTCGACCGCGTCGATGCGTGCCCGGTCGAGGCCGGCGTACGGGCGGGCTTCCTTGAGGACGACCTGGTCGCCGCCTGCCTTGGGGTCGGCGAGGTAGACCCCGCCCCCGTTGGAGAAGTGCAGGGACTTCGTCACCTGGTACGGGAACTGGTCCGGGTCGCCTGCCTTGCGCGCCGCGATGCTGCTCTGCAGACAGGCCGGAATCTTGACCCAGTCGGGCACGGAGAACTTCGGCTCCCGCTTGTCCGGCACCAGCCTGCCGTCCGGCTTGCGGATCGCCAGGACACGGTTGCCGTCGTGCTCGACCCACTGTTCGGCAAAGCCGCCGTAGCGGACGTACAACGGCCCGTTTCCGTATCGCAGGTCGCTCAGGATATAGGCGCCGTGCTCGCCTTCGAGTCGCACGGACAGGTCTTCGAGAACCTGCTCGAGCTCGTTGTCGTCGACGGGGTAAATCGTCACCAGCTTGGCGCTGCCGTCGCGGGGCGCGTATTTGGAATTCCGGGCGAGCAAGGTCAGCACCGAGCGGAGGTGCTTGTAGGCGATCCGATGCTCGACACAGTACTCGTGGACCTGCACGAGCACCCGCAACGCGTTGTCCAGACCAGCGGAAACGTGGATCTTCCACCCCTGACCCGGCAGCGTCCGGCCCTCGGGGTGCAGCACACGCCAGACCCCGCGGCCGGCGGTCACCCAGCCGGTCTCCGGCACGGGCAGCGCCGTGGCGAAATCGTCGGCCTGCGCCCCGATTTCCTGTTGTTCGTCGTAGAACAACGGATCGGCGAAGCAAAAAGCTTCGTAGCGCAGGTCCATTCGAGACACCCCTCCGTGCCACCCCGGCGTGCCACCAGCGCCGGTACGAGGAATATTCCCCCACGCCGGACAGCTCTGCGCCAATCCGCCAACCCGGGGGTTCAACTGGGCTATCCGAGGTAGGCAAAAAGGACCCTTACCGGCCAGTAGACGAACCCAGCGTGATCCTGGCGTGATCCGCCAACCACTCTGTCGGGGTGTAACGCGAAAGCTCTTCCTTCATTCCCGCAGGTCCACGCGCGCGTCGCCCCCGATTAAACCACGGAATTGGCAGAATGCCATCAACCTCCGCGGTGATCAATTTTCACCGATATGCGCAGGTCACGTGGTCTCGATCGTCTATTGTGGACGCACGGCGTGGCCCGCACCACGCCGGGACACCTCGGCGGGCAGGTCCGCCGGTACCCCGGAGTAAGTTGACGGCCGGCGGAGCGGAAGGAGGAACGGGTGATCTTCGGATTCGCCGTGACGGTCGCCGGGGCCGCCACGCTCGTCGCGCTCTGGAGCTTCGTCCAGTCGGCCCGCAACCGGCTTCCGGACAATCCGCTCCTGATCGCGCTCGCGGTCGTCGAGCTGCTGCTGGTCGTCCAGCTGGTGATCGGGATCGTGCTGCTCGCCGGCGGTGACCGGCCGGGCAGCCTGGCGACCTACCTGGCCTACCTGATCGGCAGCCTGGTCGTGCTGCCGGTCGGCGCCGCCTGGGCGCTGGCCGAGCGGAGCCGGTCGAGCACGGCCGTGCTCGGCATCGCCTGCCTGGCCATCCCGGTGATGGTGCTGCGACTGAACGAGGTGTGGAGTGGAGCAACAGCGTAGGACGGCCAGCGGCCCCGGACGGGTGCTCGTCGCCGTGTACGCGATCTTCGCGCTGGCCGCGACGTCGCGGGCGGGCGTCCAGATCGGCACGAAGTTCCACGAAGCGCCCCTGGCCTACCTGCTCTCGGCGTTCGCCGCGGTCGTCTACATCGTCGCGACGATCGCGCTGGCCCGCCGTGGCGACGGCTGGTGGCGCGTGGCACTGGTGGCCTGCTCGATCGAACTGCTGGGCGTGCTGACCATCGGCACGCTGAGCCTCGTCGACGCGGCCGCCTTCCGGCACCCGACCGTCTGGTCGGTCTACGGCGAGGGGTACCTGTTCATCCCCCTGGTCCTGCCGGTCATCGGGCTCTACTGGCTGCGCAAGTCGGCTCCCGCCAAGGTCTCCGCCTGACCTTCACGGCGCACAGTCGAACAGCACTCCGGCCGTCGCGGCGTCCGGGCCGATCCGCTCCGGCGGTACCGGGCGGCAGTGCTGCACCTCCCAGCCGATCCGGCGGGTGAGTTCGGCGGCGTCGTCACCGACGGTGGCATGGTCTCCCCCGGCGTGGCCGATCTCGGTGAACACCCGCGGCAGCAGCACGAACCGCACCTTCCCGGCCGACACCCACGTCGCCAGGCCGGCGGCGGACGGCGCCGGGTCGAAACCGAGGTAACCGCCGAGCGCGGCCACGCGGGCCTCGGTGTTGAGCAGGAACGGGTCCGCGCCGTACGTCCCGCCCTCGACGGCCAGCGTGATCGCCGCGGACGGCGCTTGGGCCTGGGCGTAGGCGAGCACCTCACGCTGTCCGGGGCCGAGCCGGTACGCGCTGTCGATGAACCGGACGTAGGCGGCCTCGGCGCGCGTGTTGACGGCGACCACCGTGTCCAGCCCGGAGGCCGACGGCGGTCCGGCACGCGGATCGGCGGCCTCCAGGACGCTGACCGGCCGTGCCGCGGTCTCGCCGACGTAGGCCGCGGGCCCGGCCACGACGGCGGCCAGCCCGGTCACGACGGCGACCCGCGAAGCGCGCAAAAGCGCCGCGACGACGGCGAGCAACGCCAGCGCGAGGACCGTGTACCGCAGCCACGGCACCCAGTCCGGTGTCCGGTCGAGGAGGACGTAGGCGAACACGGCCGTCCCGGCCACCGCGGCCGGGAGCACGAAGCGAGCCGGTCCCGTCGAGCGGTACCACCGCCAGGCCGTGACCAGCCCGGCCGCGGCGAGTGCCGCGATGGCCGGGGCGAGTTCGGCGGTGTAGTACGCGTGGAAGATCCCGCCGGTGAACGAGAACACCGCGGCACCCGCGACCAGCCAGCCGCCCCACAGGGCCCAGCCCGCCTTCGTCTCCGGCGCCGCGCCCCTGGCCCGGCATGCCGCGACGGCCAGCGAGCCCAGCGCGAGCGGGAGCAGCCACGCGATCTGGCCGCCGATCTCGGTGTCGAACAGCCGCAGTGGCCCGGGTCCGCCGCCGAGCGCCGCGCCGGCCGTGGCGCCGAAGCCGCCGCCGATCCCGGTCGTGCCGCCGACCAGCCGCGTCAGGCCGTTGTAGCCGAAGGCCAGCTGCCAGATCGAGCCGTCCGTGGTGCTGCCGACGAACGGCTTCGCCCCCGGCCACAGGCTCACGACGACCGGCCACGACAGCGACACGGCCAGCATCACACCTCCGGCAAGCGCCAGCCGGGCGAGCCGCCGTCCGCGTGATCCGGGCGCCGCCACGAAGTACACCAGTGCCAGTCCGGGCAGCACGATCCACGCCGCGAGCATCTTCGTCAGGAAGCCCAGGCCCACGAACACCCCGGCCCACGGCAGCCACCGCGCGTCCGAGATCGCTCGCGTGACGCAGTACGCGGCGATCAGCAGCAGGAGCACCAGCAGGGTGTCCGGCTGGTTGCCGCGGTTGACCGCGGCCGTGATCGGCGTCAGCGCGAACAACGCGGCGGCGAGCAACGCGGCCGGCGGCCCGGCCCAGAGGCGCACGACGCGGTGCAGGACGAACACCGCGGCGACGCCCTCGGCCGCCTGGACCAGCGCGATCGCCCACGGATGGAAGCCGAACAGAACCACGCCGAGCGTCTGCGTCCAGAACGCCAGTGGCGGTTTGTCGACCGTGACGACCCCCGCCGGGTCGAAGCCCGCGAAGAAGAACGCCGGCCCCTCGCGGGACATCGTGTGCACGCCGGCCGCGTAGTACGGCTGCAGCGTCCGGCTGCCCAGCGCCCACACCCACGCCACCGCCGCGACGACCAGGACCGCCCCCAGGCCGATCCGCTCGCCGCGCCCCGTCCGTACCCCGGCCGCCGGCGCCATGTCTCCCCCTTCGGTTCCCCTGCCGAAGAACGCTAGGGCGGCGCGACGCCGGAGTCCTCAAGCCGGGGGTCGATCTTCGTCCACCCAAGGGTTGAGAACGGAACAGTACGGGGAACTGCCCGTAGCCCGCGGCCGGAAATAAATACGGATTCGACCGGCGACTTTCGTCGGTTCCGGACATTCACCGCAGGCTCGGACAATCTTCGTCGTTCGGTCCCCACCGGCTTTCCCGCGCGGGTTCTCCGCGCGAAAAGGAGTGAGCGTGAAATTCGGCAAGTTCGTCCTGCTGGCCGCAAGTACCGCGCTGGCCGTGGCCGGCCTCGGCGGCCCGGCCGCCGCCGCCGGCACCCCGCAGGCCCAGCCGTCGATCATCGGCGGCAGCACCGCCACGAGCGGTCCCTGGGCGGCCCGGCTGTTCGTGAACGGACGGCAGAACTGCACCGCGACGATCATCGCGCCGCAGTACATCCTCACCGCCAAGCACTGCGTCAGCAGCTCCGGCACCTACACGTTCCGGATCGGCAGCCTCGACCAGACCAGCGGCGGGACGCTGGCCACCGGCGCCACCATCACGAGGTACCCCGGCGCCGCCGACCTGGCGATCGTCCGGCTCACCACATCGGTGAGCGCGACCTACTCGCCGCTCGGCAGCGTCGGCGATGTCTCGGTCGGCCAGAACGTCTCGGTCTACGGCTGGGGCGCGACCAGCCAGTGCGGCTCCGAGATCAACTGCCAGTCGCGGTACCTGAAGGTCGCGACGGTCCGGGTCAACTCGATCGGCTGCAGCGACTACACCGGCGGCGTCGCGGTGTGCGCGAACCGCGTCGACGGCATCACCGCCGGCGGCGACTCGGGTGGTCCGATGTTCGCCTCCGGCCGTCAGGTCGGCGTCGCGTCGACCAGCGACCGGTCGAACAACACCGCGTACACGAACATCACGCGCTATCGCAGCTGGATTTCCCAGGTGGCAGGCGTCTGATCACGGAAAATGGGCCCGGCGGCGCGGCCGGGCCCATTTTCCTCGTCAGGACTTGGCGATGTCGTCCAGTTGTTCGGCGGCAGGCCGGACCGGATAGAGATCGCCGCCCGGCGGAACCGGCACCTTCGGCAGCGCCGCCCGCGCCTCCCGGTCACCCGCGTCTGCGGCCGCGTGCAGCACGTCGAGCGCCGCGTACTGCCGGAAATCCAGCTCCGGATACGGCCAGGCCTGCTGCCCCTGCGTCGCCGCCGGGATCAGGAAGCCGGCCGCGGCGAACAGCGTGGCCCCGCTGGGCGCGGTGTAGTGCCACAGGTCGACGCCGACGTGCTTGCCGATCTGCGCGAGCCGGGTCAGCGCGACCAGGTTGAACGCCGAGTAGTGCCAGCTGCGGGTCCGGCTCGCCTCCTGCGGCTGGTAGCCGTTCGCCTGGATCTGCGGCGCGATCCGCTTCGGCCCGGCGTCCCGCGCGATGGCCGCGGCGAGATCCCGCCTTCCGGTACCGAGAGCGAGCGCGGCGACGAGCATGTCGTAGAAGCTGCCGTGGTTGTTCTGGGCCGCGGCCTCGTCGGTGCCGTTCTTGCTGGTGCGCAGCCAGTCCAGGAACTGGGTGTACCAGCCGGTCATGCCTGCCTGGTCGGCCTTCGTCCAGCCCGGCGCGCCGGTCGCGAGGATCGCGGTGGCGTCGACGACCTGGGTCAGCGTGTAGGAGAACTCGATGATGCCGATGCCGCGTCCGTCCACTTTGCACGGGATGCCCTGCGCGAAGTTCAGGTTCGGGTTCATCTTCGTGGCCGCGTCGAGGAACCACGTGCGCAGGTCGAGCGCCGCGCGCCGCGCGTAGCGGGCGTCCCCGGTGTAGTACCACGCCAGCGACAGCCGGTAGATCGCCTCGAAGGCTTCGCCGCGGTAGGCGTGGTCGGTGATCTCGTCGACGATCGGGTTGCGCTGGCCGTCGCGCTGCACGAACGGGCAGCCCCACGGGTTCTCCGCGGTCGGCTGCGTGGTCGGCCACCAGTAGGGCGCGAGGCTCAGGTAGTCGTGCTTGTCCCCGCTGGGCGGGATCTGCTTCTTGGCGGTGACGCTCCACGGTCCCGTGGTGAGGTCGGTGTCCGCGGCGGCCAGCAGGGCGCGCAACGCCGTCCGGTCGCCGGCGAACTTCGCCTGGAGCAGCCGCTTGCCGTCGAGGACGACGGTGTCGGGAGCGCAGACGGGACCGATGACCGGGACACTGCAGTTGCGGTGCGCGGCTTCCGCGGCGGGCGCTGCGAAGGACGTCGTGACGAGGCCGAGCGCAGCGAGCGCGGCCACGACGGTGTGGCGGAGAACCATGTCCGCTCCATTCACAAACATGAACGTCAGACTCGTGAGTGAATGGAGGGTACGCACGTGAACACCGCTGAGGCAATGCCCCGAGGTTCAGACCTTTCGGGCCGAGGCGGCCGCGGCGCGGACAGCGTCGACGATGAACTGGTAGCCGGTGCACCGGCAGAGGTTCCCGGCGAGCGCCTCGCGGATCTCGGCTTCGCTCGGGTCCGGGTTGGCCGCGAGCAGCTCGGCCGCCGTCGCGAGCATCCCGGGCGTGCAGAAGCCGCACTGCAGGCCGTGGTGGTCGCGGAACGCCTGCTGCAACGGCGTCAGCTCGCCACCGGCCGCCATGCCTTCGACGGTCGTGACCTCGGCGCCCTCGGCCTGCACGGCGAGCAGGCAGCACGCCCGCGCGGTCGCGCCGTCGAGGGTGATCGTGCAGGCGCCGCAGACGCCGTGCTCGCACCCGACGTGCACGCCGGTGAAGCCGAGGTCGTGCCGCAGGAAGTCGGCCAGCGTCCGGCGCGGCTCGCAGTCGGCGCTGCACACCTGGCCGTTGACCGTCAGGGTGACCTTCATCGGACCGCCTTCGTGAGGGCCCGCCGTCCGAGCACCGCGGCGACTTCCCGGCGGTACGCGGCGGGCGCGTGCAGGTCGGACGGCGGATCGGTGGCCGCCGCGATTTCCTGCGCGGCGGAAGCGATCACGTCGCCGGTGAGCGGCTGTCCCCGCAGGAGTTCCTCGGCCGCGCGCGCCCGGATCGGCGTCGGGCCGCCACCGGCGACGGCGATCCGGGCGCGCGAGCACCGGCCGTCCTCGCGTTCCAGCGCGACGAACACCGCGACGAGCGCGAGATCCTTGCTGCGCCGGGAAAGCTCCTCGATCGCACAGGCTGCCGGAAGCACCGGGAACCGCACCGCCACCAGCAGCTCCCCCGGCGCCACCACTGTCCTGAATGGACTGTGGAAGAAGTCGGCCGCCGCGACCACCCGCTCGCCGCGAGGTCCGCGCACCACCAGTTCCGCGTCGAGGGCGACCGCGACGGCGGGCAGCTCGGCGGCCGGATCGGCATGGGCGAGGCTGCCGCCGAGCGTGCCGCGGTTACGCGTCGCGACGTGCCCGACGTGCCGCAGCGCCTGCGCGAGCAGCGGGACGTCCCGACGCACCACATCGGACGTCTCGACGGCACGTTGCCGGGTGAGCGCGCCGATCTCGACGTGCTCGCCGTCCCGGCGGATGTACGCGAGGTCCTCGAGACCGTTGACGTCGACGAGCAGCGACGGCCGCGCGAGCCGCATGTTCAGCAGCGGCACCAGGCTCTGCCCACCGGCAAGCACCTGCGCACCGTCGGCGGCCAGCGCGGAGACCGCATCGTCCACCGAACCGGCGCGGACGTAGTCGAACGCCGCCGCCTTCATCGAGCGCTCGCCTGCTTGATCGCGGCCAGCAGGCGCGGTGGCGTGATCGGCAACGCGGTGATCTTGACGCCGTAGTCGCGCAGCGCGTCCTCGACGGCGTGCGCGATCGCGGCGCCGCCGCCGATCACGCCGGCCTCGCCCATTCCTTTGAAGCCACCGGGAATGTGGTCGGCCGGGGTGGTCATGTGCGCGAGCGTGAACGGCGGGATCTCGGTCGCCGACGGGATCAGGTAGTCGCGGAACGTCCGGGTCAGCATCCGGCCACCGTCTCCATAGGACAGTTCTTCGTACAGGGCGCCGCCGATGGCCTGTGCCGCGCCGCCGTGCAGCTGGCCGTCGACGATCAGCGGGTTGATCACCGTGCCGCAGTCGTGCGCGATGAGGTAGTCCAGCAGCGTCACGACGCCGGTTTCGGGATCGACCTCGGCGAGCACGGCCGTGCAGCCGAAGGCGGTCGCGATGTTGACCGGGTCGTAGACCTCGCGTTCGGACAGCGTCGGCAGTTCGTCCTCGGGCAGGCGTCCTTCGAGCCGCCGGTACGCCGCGTCGCCGACCTCGGCCATCCCGACCGACCGGTGCGGCACGCCGGCGACGAAGATCCGGCCGTCCTCGACGACGAGATCGTCCGGCGAGGCTTCGAGGAGGTTGGCGGCAATCCGCAGCACCTTCGCCTTGAGCCGGGTCGCCGCGGTCAGCACGGCGGCGCCGCCGACCGCGGCCGCACGGCTCGCGCCGGTGCCGTATCCGGTGTAGGGACAGGAATCCGTGTCCCCGGAGACGACCGTGACGTGGTCGAGCGGGACGCCTAGCGCGTGGCCGGCGATCTGCGCCAGCGCGGTGTGGATGCCCTGGCCCATCGCGGACTGTCCGGTGTGGACGATCACGTGACCGGTGGCGTCCACTTTGACGATCTCCTCGTCGAACCCGGAGTGCAGCAGGCCGCTGAGGTTCACGATCCGAGTCGGTCCGAACGCGGTGATCTCGTTGTGGAAGGAGTACCCGATCCCGGCGGCCGTACCGCGTGCCCTGGCCTCGGCGACCCGCTCGGCCCAGCCGGCTTTCCGGACGGCTTCCAGGCACAGGTCGAGGCAGTCGGCATAGCGACCGCTGTCGTAGACGAACACCGGGCTCTGGTACGGAAACGCTTCCGGGGGAACGAAGTTCCTGCGCCGAACGGCGTGCGCGTCCAGGCCGAGCCGGGCGGCGAGCAGCTCGACCATCCGTTCCTGCACGAAGTTCGCCTTCGGCAGACCCCAGCCGCGATAGGAGCCGTACGGCGTCCGGTTGGTGACGACGGCGACGACGTCCATCCGCACGGCGGGAATGGCGTACGGCCCGGTGAGGCACGCGGCGGTGATGTAGCAGGGCCCGAACGCGATCGACCCGAGTTCGCCGCCGAGCACGCCGTGCACGGTGCCGCGCACACCGGTGATCGTGCCGTCGGCCTTCGCGGCGTACTCGACGTCGATCTTCTGCTCACGGGAGTGGGCGTTGGCGACAAAGCTTTCGACGCGGTCCTCGATCAGCTTCACGGGCCGTCCGGTGCGCCGGGACAGCAGCGCGGCCAGGACTTCTTCGCCGTAGAAGTCGAACTTGTTGCCGAACCCGCCCCCGACGTCCGGCGTGCGCACGCGGATCTTGGCCACGGGCAGGCCGAGGACCTCCCCGAGCATTTCGCGGGCGAAGTTCGGCGCCTGCGTGGCGAGCCAGACGTCGAGCTTCCCGGTGAACGGATCCCAGCTCGCGACGACGCCCCGGGTCTCCAGCGGCGTCCCCATCTGCCGCGCGAACCGGAACGATTCGGCGAGCACGACATCGGCCTCGGCAAAGGCGGCGTCGACGTCCCCGGCGGCGACGGTCGTGCGGGCGCAGACGTTGTCGGGCCAGTCGTCGTAAAGCCGCGGCGCGCCCTCGGCAAGCGCTTCTTCGAGCGTGCTGACCGCCGGAAGCTCTTCGTATTCGACTTCGACGAGTTCCAGGGCGTCCTCGGCGGCAGCCCGGCTTTCGGCGGCCACGACGGCGACGCCCTGCCCGGGGTAGCGAACGCGGTCGACGGCAAGCGGATAGCTCTCGGTGAGCCGCATGTCGGGAGCGTTCCGCCAGACAACGGGCTGCGGCGCCACGACGGCGGCCTTGACCTCGGCCCCGGTCAGCACGGTGGCCACCCGCCCGGCAGCGCGGGTGTCGATCCGCGTGATCAGCGCGTGCGGCAGCGGACAGCGCAGGACGGCGGCCTCCAGCATCCGCGGAAGCCCGACGTCATCGACGAACTGCGCGCGGCCGGTGAGCAGCCGAAGGTCCTCCGTGCGGCGTACTGGCGCCCCGATCAGTCCGTCCACGCTCTTTACGGTGCCATCTCCCCCGGTGGGCGCGCGCCGTACAGAAGGGCGAATCTTCAGACGTCGCGAGGCCGGAAGAAGGCAACGAGCCGCGCTGCGCTGAGGGCGTCCCAGCTGCCGGTGGCGGCGAGCACGGCGGCGGCACCGGTCGGGAACTTGGCCTGGACCTGGCGAGTGTCCTCGCCGTGCCCGGCGAGGTGGAGGGTGAAATCGCTGACGCCGGGTTCGTGCCCGACGAGGGCCAGGGTGGTGACCTCGGGCGGAGTGCGGCGGGCGGCGTTCAGGAAGTCGCCGACGTCACCGCCGTAGAGGTCTTCGTCGTACTCGACGGATGGAGGTTCCGGCAGCTCCCCGGCGACGCGCTGCCAGGTCTCCCGCGTCCGGACGGCGGTGGAGCAGACGACCAGGTCGGGGACGTGCCCGGTCTCGGTGAGCCACCGCCCGAGCCGGGGAGCATCCCGGACCCCACGGGCGGCGAGGGGACGTTCGTGGTCGGGGAGATCGTGGGACCAGTCGGACTTGGCGTGGCGGAGAACGACGAGCCACCTGGTCACATCCATGACGGCCAGGATATGGCGTCCTCTCCGCTTCATGAGCGACTACACTGGGTAGCAGGTATGCGCGGATTGCCGCCTTCGAGGACGAGGAGCCATGGGGACCAGCCCTCACGTCGACGAATCGCTCTCCCTCGAGCAGATCGAAGACCGGAGGTGGGGCAGCCCACCAGCTGACGCGACCCGGCTGATCAAGACTGTCCACGCGCTTCGGCACAAACCGATCGGCTCCTTGGCCATCGAAGACCTCCGGGTCCTCCTGCTCCAGCAAGTGAGCCTCGCCGTGCTGGTCCCCATCGCACTGGCCCGCCTCGAGCAGAACCCGCTCGCCGAAGGCGACTTCCACCCCGGCGACCTGCTCGCCGCCGTACTACAGATCCCCCGGGCATATTGGCAGCAGCACCTCGGCCAGCGTCGCCGTGTCGAGGCCGTGGTCACCGCGGTCGAAGCCCTCGGCAACCTGGACGACCACGGCGCGCCACACGAAACCATCCGGCAGCGGATCCACGCGTTCTCGTCGTCTCACGGGAAATGCTCCGGCCTGCTCGGTGATCGAGCCGTCGTCTGACAGGCTCTTCGACGTGACGACATCGGCATGGGACGAAATATCCGCAGTGGTCGCGGCAGCACCGTATCCGGTAGTCGCGCTCGATCCGGACAGCGAGCGTGCTGCCCGCTGCCTGCGCGAACTGGGCATCACGACCAACTCGTGGTTGGGTGCCGTCGTCGGCCACACCGGTGGGCTGCTGGTGGACCACGGCTGGTTGCGGGTGCTCGGCAGCGGCACAGAGGCACTGCCCGACATCCTGGATCGCGCCGAACCCGCGTCCGGCAGCTTGCCTGTCGCCTACGACGTGCTGGGCGGCGTCTACATCTGGGCAGTCAATCCCGCGGGCCGGCCGACCATCCACTACTTCGGGCCGGACCTCCTCGAATGGCAAGACCTCGAACAGGGCTACGCCGACTGGCTGCACGCGGTGCTCGCCGGGTCGCTCGGCAGGTTCTACGAGAACCTGCGCTGGCCAGGCTGGGAGAACGAGGTCAGCGCGGTCGCGGCCGACCAGGGCATTCACACCTTCCCGCCGCCTTGGAGCCAGGAGGGCCAAGACCTCTCGACGGTGTCGCGCGCGGTCGTCGCGTTGCCCGAGCTGGTGTCGTTCCACCAGGACACCGCGCGGCAGTTGAACGGCCAGGAACCCTGACCTCACCTGCCCGGCAAACAAAAGGTGGGCACGTCCTCAAAGTGGGCCGCCTGGGGCTCGAACCCAGAACCTACGGAGAATAAGCCCAGGTCAGCGACTGTTTCTCGTCATCTGTCGATACCAGTCTTCACCTGCACGGACGTCCGCGCCAAACGATCATGCTCGGTCGCTGGTTCTCGTCGTTCCGCGTCGTTTCCCGGGAGAAAACCGGGGAGATGATCATGCCTCGACACGAGCTGGTGGGCTCAGCTCGACGCTGCCATGAGGTTGTGCAAGATGCCCAGCTTCACCGCAGCAGGTACAAAGGCCACGCACTTCTTGATGATCTTCTTCATACGCTTGACCGCCTTCCTCATCAGCTTGTCGAGGTTGAGGGTGGAAGCGAGGTTTTGGATCAACATGACAGCGAGCAGCGCCGAGACCCAGCTAATCGCCGGGCTCAACCCACCAACAGACCAACGCTAGCCGCTCCCGTGCGCGCCTGACAACATCCACACCCCTCCCACCATCCCGATACGAAGCCAGCACGCGGCCGGTGACGTCGGGTCAAGGCACGCTTTCCCGCCTTGACGCGGCGTTACCGGCCGTTGTCACGATCAGGCTTCGGGGTGGTGCTAACCGCCGACTAGGCGTAACGCGGTACAGGCTGACGACGACCGCACGTGTACGACTCACCGGGGAGGAGGCTCGACGTTGGCGGAATGGCTCAAACGCGCCGTCGATGGGCGGCGCTGCCCAGCTGCACCGAAGGCGGCCGCGCCGCCCGGCCTGTCGGCAGAGCGGAGCGGAGCCGGCCGTGCCGGGGATAGGCGTGGTCGCCAACGTGAGCAGCTACGCCAGACGACCGACGCGCCGCCCGGCGGCGGCGCACTTGATCCCATAGAGCCAAGTTCGGCAGCGGCTAGCTCAGGAGGTGTGGCGTGCTACCGGACATGATTGACGACGGACGACTTCCCGAGGGCCGCCACCAGGTGGGCTGGGAGGATGTCGAGCGCGTGTTCGTGAAGAATGCGCCATTCGCGACGGAACGCGCTGTTATCTTCGATGCTCTTCGCCTTCACTTCCAGCTGATGACTAGCTTGTTTCCCGATGGCGGAGAACTCTGGATCAACGGCGGCTTCACGACCCACAAGACCTGGGCAGCGCCGAAGGACGCCGACCTGGCGTACCTCGTGCCCTGCGAGGCGATAAATGGTCTCAGGCAAGAGCAACTTGTGACCGTAGCGAGCTTGCTGACGCTGCAGGGTGTCAGCGCAGTCCAGCCACATTGGCGATTCGTCGACCGAGTCCAGCCGATGGGCGGTCTGATCGACGCCTTCTTCGTGCCTTCTGACGTGCCATCCGCGGTGGAAACCTGGGATAATACGTGGAGCATGGTTACCGGGCCAGATCGCAAGATCATCCCCGGCAAGCGGAAGGGCTACTTGGAGGTGACGTGGTGACCGCTCCTCACGAGAACCCCAGCTTCCGTGAGGCCTGGGATGCCACAGCGGGTGACGACTTTGCGTCGCGCCTGGCAAGACAGTCACTATCCGCCCTAGCGACGAAGACAGATCCTGCCTGGAAGCCTCTTGGATCACAACTGACCGCCAGCATGCGAGACACAGAGCACGCGGGCTCTCTTCTAGACCCGTGGTCGATATCCAAGGTCCTCGCAGGATTGCATGATGCCGCAGCGCGCCTTTATCGAGCAGCGCGTCGCGGCTCGAATGTTCAAACAAGACTCACGGCGGACGATCGCGCAGCCGTAAATCTTGGAATTGCAGGCGCAGTCGGCGGCTCTCTAACGGTGCAAATATCAGGCACCCCGGTACTCGACCCAAAGGATGCCCTATTCGCCGCCCGAATTACACCACTAGATATCGCGTTCACTCGACTGATTCAGATATTGAGCCAGGATGATCTTTCTGACGCTCACCTCATTGATGACATCTTGACGACAACACCAGTCTTGCGACGAGCAATTCGCGACCTAGTTGAACATGATGCAGCAGAACGAATTGACTTACAACTTGCCCTAGATAAAGCGGACGGCTCCAAGTTGTCTGGATCCCTTACAGGTCAACGCGCAGCACTTCTCAAAGAAGCACTGACACAGCAGGAGGAATCACTCTCAACGGAAACAAGAACCGGAGTACTTGACGGCTATCGGACTAGTCGTAAAGTTTTCTACTTCATATCCGACGACAACTCGGAGATCGAGGGAGTCGTCGGCGACTCGCTTGAGGTTTCAGACATTCAGAGCTTTACAGACCGGCGAGTTGAAATCGATCTCGGGGTAACCACGACACGTCACCGGGGCGGCGGAAGAGCAACAAAGCATTACCGACTCGAAGCCATTCGGATCGTACCAATCGAGACATAGACGACGCTGCCTTAGCGAATTTCCATCACATAACGAAGTTCATACCGATAAGCTGGAAATAGGATATCAGCGGTCTCCGCAGCAAGATCATCTTCAGCGCCGACTCGGTCAGCAACGCGGAACGTCTGCGTAATCTGCACGACTGGGCGGCTCGCTAGAATATCAAGGAGCTTCGCCTCTTCGACGGTGGGCGTTCGGATGTCGAGGCGCTCTTCGACCTGGTTGACCTCGTGCCCGATCGCCGAGAACCGGTCGACGATGCCCCTGTCGGCATGGGGCCCCTCATGTGGCAGCTCGATGTCCGTCCCGCCCGTGATGGCCAGCGGCTCCCACGCCAGGCTGCTCGTGACCGGCTGCGGCGGGTTCCCCATCCGGATGAAGTAGCGGGTGCAGGTCACCGGGTCGCCCTCGTTGATGCCCAGCCGCTCGCTACGGTCCGGCCGGCCGTCGGATCGGCAAGTACGTCCGGTACCGCCAGGAGGACGTCCGCTCGTGGGTGGACCAGCTGTCGGATGAGGTGGCGTGATGCCTCGCCCTCAGCTGGAAATCGGGACGTACGGAAAGATCCGTTATTCGGCAACCGCGAAAGGTTGGCGGGCCCGCGCTCTCTTCCGCGACTTCGACGGCCAGACGCGCGAGGTCGAACGCTCGGGGAAGACGAAAACCCAAGCCGCGAACCGGCTTCGGGCTGCCTTCCTCAATTGGCAGGGCTCGACGGCCGGGGAGATCACGCGGGAGACCCGGCTCAAAGATCTCGCCGCCGTCTGGATCGAACAGGTCCAGCAGGACGTTCGGGAGGGCACCAAGTCGCCGACGACCATCAACACCTATGAGTCCGTCCTCAAGCGGCACGTGGTCCCGGGAATGGGTGAGCTGCGGGTGCGCGAGGCGACCGTGATGCGGCTCGACCGGTTCCTCGGCGCTCTCCAACGGACCGTCGGGGCGTCGACGGCCAAGACCGCGAGGACGGCGCTGTCCGGGATGCTCGGCCTGGCCGCGCGGTACGACGCGATCGACAGCAACCCGACGCGAGACACGCGGCGCATCCCGAAGAGCAAGAAGAAGCCTCGCGCACTGGACGCGGAGGAGCGCACGAAGTGGCTGGCGCGGGTCGAGGCGAACGAGAAGGCGCGGCGCTGGGACCTGCCGGACCTCTCGCGCTTCATGATGGCGGCGGGCGTCCGGGTCGGTGAGGCGCTGGCGACGTTCTGGGAGGACGTCGACTTCGTGGCGGGGACGGTCGACATCACGCATACGGTCGTCCGGGTCAAGGGTGAGGGCCTGCTCCGCAAGCCTCGTCCGAAGACGGAGTCGAGCATGCGCGCACTTCCCCTACCCTCGTGGGCGCTCGCCCTGCTGGAGCGGCGGTGGGCTGAGGCGAAGGCGGATGGCCGGCCTCTGGCAAGCTCGATCTTCGCCAGCACGGTCGGCACGCTGCGGGACCCGAACAACGTCCTTCGGGTGCTCCGTGAAATCCGGGGATCGGACGACTTCCTGTGGCTGACGTCGCACAACTTCCGGAAGACCACGGCGACTGCCCTCGACGACGCGGGCATCCCGACACGGCTGATCGCGGATCATCTCGGACACTCGCGGGTGTCGATGACGCAAGACACTTACCTGGGCCGGAAGACGGTCGACCCGATCACGGCGCAGGCCCTTGAGGGACTCTTAGAGCCTGACATCAAGCTCCGCAGCAATTCTGCTGACTGAAGACTTAATCACGTACACCCCAACCCGTCGACCAGAATGGAGCCGAAGCCCGTAACAGGCAACAACCCCTGGGCGACTTAGAGTTATCCGGCAAACCGGCCAGCCTGAAGGGGATTACGATTAACAGCTCTCCATGGTGGTTCGTACTGGTCACAGCACTAGTAACCGGCGGCCTGACGCTCACAGCAGCCTGGCTCACCTCCAACCACACGAACAAGCAAGCAGCTGCACGGCAACTTCGCGAACTCGAGCACGCTTCAGAAATAGAACGAAAGCGTCACCTTTATACACACAGACTTGAGTTATATGACCAAATCCTTGCAAAATCGACGTTGTTCACCCAGACAGCTAGGGAAATCTCGTCGAAATCGGTCATGAAAATGGCCGAAGTCCCTCCACTCGCAGAACGTCAGTCTGAAATACTCGACGGAATTCAGGAACTGGCCGTAAAAATGACCCTAATTGGGTCAGCTGGGTCAATAACAGCACTCCTAACTCTCTTCAAGAAGATGAACGAGTATGCAGACCAAGGCAAACGAGAGTTAGAAAAACTTGAGAAACGCTTGAAAGAGATACTGATTCAAGCAAAGAAAGATGATGAAGAAGCAATGAGGGCGCTGAATGACCTTGCCCCACTTTTACCATCAAAGATGGCAGAAGACCTAAACCTTACACGAATGAAACTAATCGCACTAATGCGAACCGATCTTGGCGCAATCGAGCCGATCCCCGACACTCTACAGAAATCCGCGGCAACAATATTCTTCCTGCATCCACATGCTCAACTGGATGATCCAACCTGAGTCGAACACACCGAACTCGCCGACATGTGACGCATGTCACAGAAGCTGGACATCGACCTGCACACCGGAGGCATCGCCCGGAAGCCAACAGGCGGACACTCGAACAGACAGGCTCCGTAACAACAACGAGTGACGTCGTTCAAGGTTAACCTGTTCAGCCCCCGAACCCGGGATAACCCGGGGAGCCGATCCTGACCTGCGGCGACCGGCAGGCCGCTGACCAGGGAGTTTGAGTGGGCCGCCTGGGGCTCGAACCCAGAACCTACGGATTAAAAGTCCGCAGCTCTACCAATTGAGCTAACGGCCCGCGCCCCCAGTTTAGCCAGGTCCCCCTCCCCCGCCTCCACACCGGGTCCGGCTGAGGCCTGCGCGGGACCGCGCACGTCATGGACACCGTCGAACAGACCGCCGGCGAGGTGCGCCGGCGGGCCCGTTCGACGGCTTTCGTGACTCAGCACTCCACGAAGAGACCCGTGTACGCCGTGCACTTCTTCGACGCCTTGTCGTTGGCCGCGTCCGGGTCGGCCGGGGCGCTCGCCACGCGCTGGGCCGTCGCCGTGAACGGGCCCCAGGCCAGGAAACCGCCCTCCGACGTGAACTTCGCCGTGGCCGAGGCGCCCGGGGCCAGCGTGCCGATCGGGCAGGTCAGACCCGCTCCCGCGCGCGTGCAGCCGGTTGTCGCGGTGATCGTGCGGTCCGTTCCCGGGGTTGCCGTCACGCGGATGCCCGTTGCGGTGGCCGGGCCCGTGTTCGACACCTTGATCACGTAGTCGACGCGGCCTACGAAACCGAAGCGCGGGGTGGCGGTCAGCGCGACCTTGACGTCGGCCGCGGCCGGGGCGGCGATCGTGACGGCCGGGCCGTCTTCGACGCCGAACGCGTAGTTGTCGCCGGCGAACTGGTGCTGCAGCGTGAACTGGCCCGGCTCGGCCCCTTCCTTGACGCGGAGCGTGAACGTCACCGTCCGGCTCTCCCCGGCACCCAGGTCGCCGACGCCGCCGCGGAAGCTGCTGAGGTAGCGGTCGCAGCCGACCGTGCCGGTGCAGGAGACCAGGTCGGCCAGCTCGACGATCGGCTTCTCCTTGGCGTACAACGCCGCCTTCGCGCCCGTGACCGTGAAGTCCGTGGGGTTGTACAGCTGCTCGGTCACGGTGAACGTGTCACCCGCGTGGAGCGTCGTGTCGCTGACGCTGATCGTGCTGGGCGCCGTCGCCGCGGCGGCCACCGCCGGCGCGGCGAACAGCGCCGCCGTTGTCAGCACGGCCAGTACTCCGGTTCGCTGCATGTCCTGATCTCCTGGTCCGAACCGACGGGGGGATGAAGATCAGATCGGCGTCGGCGAAGATTCGTTACCGGATTCGAAAAACCGGCTCTGACCTGGGGATTCGACCTGGTTACCCGGCCACAGGACGCCGCGGGGCTCCGAAATTGTCGGACCCCTGTGGCACGCTCCGCGCATGACCGAACACACCACCCCGACCATCGCCCCGACCCGGCTGACCGGCGATCGCACGGACCCCGATCCGCTCGCGGACGAGCGGCAGGCCCTTGCCGGAAGCCTCGACTACTACCGGCACACCTTCGCACTGAAATGCGCCGGTCTGGACCCCGGGCAGCTGTCCCAGCGCTCGGTACCACCGTCGGCACTCACCCTGCACGGGCTGCTGCGGCACCTCACCGGCTGCGAACGCTGGTGGTTCCGCATGCAGTTCGCCGGTGAGGACGTCCCGCTCCTCTACTACTCCGACGACGACCCGGACCAGGACTTCACCGACCTGGACGGTGACGTCGACGAGGCCTTCGCACTGTGGCACGCCGAATGCGAGCGATCCCGGCAGATCGTCGCGGCCTCGTCCATGGACCAGACCGGAATCCGGCGCAGCACCGGCGAACCGTTCACCCTGCGCTGGCTGATGCTGCGCATGATCGGCGAGTACGCCCGCCACCTCGGCCACGCCGACCTGGTCCGCGAACGGATCGACGGCGTCACCGGCGAATAGCGGCCACCACACGGCGAAAGGAGGGTCAACCACGAACGATGCCGGGCACGCAGGCCCTGACTCCGCGACGGCTGCGCGGACGCGTGCGATGCTGGCGCCATGACCGTCGACCCCGATTCCGGACTGCTGTCCCCGGTGCGGGCCGGTACGCCGGCCGAAGCGTCGACCGGTGACGAAGCCTGGGTGCGTGCGATGCTCGACGCCGAGGCTGCGCTCGCGCGGGCGCAGGCGCGGCTCGGGACGGTACCGCCCGAGGCCGCCGACGCGATCACGGAGGCGGCGGGCAGCGCGCGGATCGACGTCACCGAGCTGGCGCGCGGGTCGCGGGCGACCGCGAACCCGGTCGTCGGCCTGGTCAAGGCGCTGACGGCGGCGGTCGGCGAGATCGCTCCCGGCGCGGCCGAGTACGTGCACCGCGGCTCGACCAGCCAGGACATCTTCGACACCGCGATGATGCTGGTCGCCGACCGGACGCTGCGTCCGCTGGCGGCCGACCTCGACGCCACCGCCGAGGCGCTGGCCGGGCTGGCGCGCGCGCACCGGGACACGACCATGGCCGGGCGGACGCTGACGGCGCACGCGGTGCCGACGACGTTCGGGCTCAAGGCCGCGGGCTGGCGGCAGCTGGTGCTGGACGCGGCCGTCCGGGTCCGGCGGGTGCTCGACGGCGGGCTGCCCGTGTCACTCGGTGGTGCGGCCGGGACGTTGGCGGCGTACGTCGAGTACGCGCGCCTCGCTGGTGACGCGCAGGCCGACAGCTATGCGGAACGGCTGACCGACGCGTTCGCCCGGGAAACCGGGCTGGCCGCGCCGGTGCTGCCGTGGCACTCGCTGCGGACGCCGGTCGCGGACCTCGCGGCCGCGCTCGCGTTCACCGCGGGGGCGCTGGGGAAGCTGGCCGTCGACGTCGAGACGCTCACGCGGACCGAGCTGGGTGAGGTCACCGAACCGGCCGCCGACGGCCGGGGTGGCTCGTCGGCGATGCCGCACAAGCGGAACCCGGTGCTGGCGACGCTGATCCGGTCGGCCGCGCTGCAGGTGCCGGTGCTGGCCGCCGGCGTCACGCAGTCGATGGCGGCCGAGGACGAGCGGTCGGCCGGGGTCTGGCATGCGGAGTGGCAGCTGGTCCGGGAGTGCCTCCGGTTGACCGGGGGTGCGGCGCACACCGCCGTCGAGCTGGCGCGCGGGCTCAATGCGCAGCCCGGGCGGATGCGGGCGAACCTGGCGTCGACGCACGGGCTGATCGTGTCCGAGCGGCTGTCGGCCGTGCTCGCGCCGTTGCTCGGCAAGGCGGCGGCCAAGGAGCTGCTGGGTGCCGCGTCGCAGCGGGCGGTGCGGGACGACCGGCCGCTGCGGGACGTGCTCGCCGAGCTGCCCGCGGTCACCGGCGTGCTGACGCCGGCCGCGCTGGACGAACTGCTCGACCCCGCCGGGTACACCGGTGCGGCGGGCGCCTTGGTCGACCGTGCCCTCGGCGACAGTGCCCTCGACGACTCTGCCCTCGGCGACAGTGGCCCGGCAGGCGCGCCGGCTGTGGAGTAGGAGGCTCGGCGACCCGGCGAAAATTCTTTGAACCGCCCTCGCCGGGGGTCCGTGTAGTGGGTATCAGGCAGCCGCACCGAGCGGCGGGAAACCCCAACGGACACAAGGAGAACTTCCATGCTTCGCACGCGCATTGCCGTCTCCGTCGCCGCTGCGGCAGCCGGGTTGGCCGTGCTCACCGCTTGCTCGGGCGTCGAGACTGCGCAGCCGGTTGTCGCTCCTGCGGCGGCTGGGGGCACCGGTGGCGGGCAGATCGGTGGCAACGGCCAGGCCGGTGCCGGCCAGGCGGGCAACGCCGCTCCGGCGTCGACCGACGCGAAACTCGTCGTCGCGGACGTCGCGGAGATCGGGCAGGTCATCACCGACGAGAACGGCATGACCCTGTACCGGTTCGACAAGGACACCGCCAAGCCGCCGAAGTCCAATTGCGACGGTGACTGCGCCAAGGCCTGGCCACCGGTGCTGGCCACCGGGGACGTGCAGGTCCAGGGGGTCGACAAGAGCCTCGTCGGGAAGGTGACGCGCTCCGACGGCACCGAGCAGGTCACCGTCGGCGGGTGGGCGCTCTACCGCTACGCCAAGGACACCAAGCCCGGCGACGCGACCGGCCAGGGCGTCGGTGGCGCCTGGTACGCGGCGAACGCCAAGGGCGGCAAGGCCGGGCAGGCGTCGGCCGAAGCCGGGGTCGTCAAGCTGAGCGCCAGCAAGATCGACGGGCTCGGCGACGCGATCGTCGACCAGAACGGCATGACGCTCTACCTGTTCCAGAAGGACACCAAGAAGGCCAAGACGTCGGCCTGCAACGGCGACTGCGCCAAGACCTGGCCGGCGGTGCTCTCCAACGGCAAGGTGGAGCTGCAGGGCATCGACTCGAAGCTGCTCGGCAGCATCAAGCGCGCGGACGGCACCGAGCAGGTCACCATCGGCGGCTGGCCGGTCTACACCTTCGCGAAGGACACCAAGCCCGGCGACGCGAACGGCCAGGGCGTCAACGGCACCTGGTTCGTCATCGAGCCCAACGGCTGCAAGGTGGGCACCAGCGCAGGCACCGCCGCCGGCCAGGCTCCGGCCGACAGCGGTGCGGGCGCCGCGAACTCCTCCGGCTCCGGTGGCACCACCTACTGAAGCCACCCCGGAACTGCTAGTGGGCGAGGCCCGGCGGACGCTCTTCGCGAGTGACCTCCGGGCCTCGTCCCGTGTGGTCACGACGCAGGAACGACCGGCGGCGCGGCTCGTCGGCGACGCGGTCGGTCCGATCGGTGCGGTCCGTGCGGTCGATGACCTCGGTGCGCTGCTCGGCGACCGCGGGCTCGGCGACCGTCTCGTCTTCGGGCAGCAGGACGGCGCGGCGGGCCGGCAGCACCGCGATCAGCAGGCCGAGCGCGGCGACGCCGAGGTGCAGCCACGTGTCGGCGGGCCCGAGGTCCATCGGGTTGCCGGCGGTGGCGAAGGGGTTGGTGGAAATGAGCCCGTCGATCATCAGGCCCCACACGAACAGCAGGCCGTAGCCGATGAACAGCAGCCAGCCGAACGTCCGTGCGCGGCCCGACCCGAACGCCAGCAGCAGTCCGACGACGCCGGTGACGACGCGGACGACGCTCATGAGCGGATTGGCGGAGAACCGCCAGAAGCCCGCGTCGTGGTGCCCGGCGAAGTTGCCGAAGCCGGTGCGGGTGAGCCCGACGATGCCGACGACGAGGAATGCGAGCCCGGCCAGCCCGGCCAGCACCTGCGCCGGCTGCAGGCCTCGGACCCGGATGCGTGCGCCTTTCGCGTGAACCATGACTCCAGTCCTTCCCAGCGGGTGGTGACGACCGTCACCGCTCACGGGTACCCCGCGGACACAGGGAGCGAAACGATAGTGCTTGCCCGCAGGGCCCCGAAGCGTTCCCGATTCGGGCCCCGGTCGAGACCTATCCCACAGATTCACCTGATTCAGCGAACAGCGGCGGGCGCCACCGGCAATCCCGAGCATGCGCAAGCTGAGCAGCATCTTTCTGGTGGGGCTGTGCCTGGGGGCCGTCGGCGCAGTGGTGATCACGGCGGGTAACGGCTCGGCCGCCGCCCCCAAGCCGATCGCGGTGGCGACGCCGCGGTCCGAACCAACGGTGCCCGGGAGCGTGACACCGACACCCAAGCCGACCCCGAGCGTCACGGCCACGCCGGCGTCGAAGCCGAAGACGGGCCCGGCGCCCGGCGTCGACGCGGCGTCGCTGGACCGGCTGATGCGCGACGGGACCGTCAGTGCCGTGGTGTTCGACCGGCAGCGCGACACGACGACCGTCTCGGTGCGGCCGGACCGGGCGTACACGTCGGCGTCGCTGGTGAAGCTGCTCATCGCGCTGTCCGCGCTGGAGCAGGACGGGCCGGTCGCGCAGGTGCAGCGGATGCTGTCCCGCAGCGACGACGACCTCGCCAGCCGGCTGTGGACGGCCTACGGCGGGCCGGCGATCGTGTCGCGCTGGGCCGCGAAGATGGGCCTGACCGGAACCCGGCCGCCGTCCGACCCCGGCCGCTGGGGCGACACGCGGATCACGGCGAAGGACGTCGTGCGGATCTACCAGTACGTGCTGGCGCACGCGCCCGGCGCGGTCCTCGAAGCACTGCGGGCGGCGACCGAGCGGGGCTCGGACGGGTTCCGGCAGTACTTCGGCATCCCGGACGCCGCGAATGGGCGGCCGTGGGCGATCAAGCAGGGCTGGTCGTGCTGCCGTCCGACGCGGATGCTGCACACGTCGGGCGTGGTCGGCGAGCAGGACCGCTACATCGTGGTGGTGCTGAGCGAGCAGCCCAGCTCGGTGGACTACGCGACCGGTTCGAAGCGGGTGACGGACGTCGTCTCCGCGCTGCTCGGCTGAGGAGCGGCAGGCGGACAGGCTTGCGGAAGCCCCGGCGTGCTCGACCGACGCCGGGGCTTCCGCGCGCGTGGGGAAGGTGGGGAGCGGGTGAGGACGAGTAGTTGGCCGAGACTGCCGGACGAGCGGGGCTGGGCGGTCGCGCGGACGGCCCCGCGCTTGCTCGGGGAAGCCCCGGCGTGCTCGACCGACGCCGGGACTTCCGCGCGCGTGGGGAAGGTTAGGAGCGGGCGAGGACGAGTGGTTGGCCGAGAGAACGACCGCGCCTACTGGTCCGTGTCCGACAACGCTCCGCGGGCTCCCGAATGCGGCAGGGGCCAGGGCAGTACTCCGCCCGTTGTCTCCGTCTGGCGGCCTGCCGGGGCCGGGCCTGTCGTGTGGGCTCCGATCCAGGCCAGGACGTCCGGGATCTGGGACTTGAACGTGTTCATGTTGTGCCCCGCGTCCGGGATGCGCCACGACGAGAACTGCACCGGGGGCCGGGCCGCCGCGCGGATCTGGTCGATCGCGAAGCTCTCGTAGCTCTCCTTGTCGCCCGAAATTGCCAGGATCTCCACCGGGGACGGGTGGAGGCGGACGTTCACGCGGACGTTGTTCGCGTCGTTGATGTCCTGGCGGCCGTGGAACAGATCCTCGGTCTCCGCGTCGACCTGGGCCTTGTCGTAGCCGCTGACGCTCACCGCCTGGCCGTACCACTGGGGGTGGCGGGTCACCAGGTTCATCGCGCAGTAGCCGCCCGAGGACCAGCCCGCGATCGTCCAGGCGCGGCGGTTCTGCGAGACGCCCAGCTTGTGCAGTGCCCAGTCGCGCAGGTCCGCCGTCAGGTACGTGTCGTTCGCCGTTCCGTTGACCTCGTCGACGCACTCCGTGTCGTGGCCGACCTTCGGGACGCCCGTGGGGTCCGGGACGATCACCACCGTCGGGGGCAGCGCGCGCTTGGCGATCGCCGCGTCGAGCTGCTCCGGCATGTGGTAGCCGCTGGTGAAGACCTCGGGGCCGGACGGGTAGTTCGGGATCCACTCGATCGCCGGGAACCGCAGGTCCTTGTACGCCGCGTCGAAGTACTGGGGCGGCAGGTACACCGTGACGTCGCGGGTGATCTTCGTGCGGCGTCCGGTCACCTTCATGTGGACGACCGTTCCCTTGCCGTCGCGGGCGTGGGCGACGCCCGTGTCGCGCAGCTTTTCGAGGTCTTCGCCGTTCTCCGCCGCTTCGGCGTCGGTGCCCTGGCCGGCGAACGAGCCAGTTCCGAGAAGGGAGCCGACCGTCGGGAAGAACCCGCCGATCATGTTGCCCGCCATGCCCGTGCTGAGCACCAGCAGGACGGTGGCGAGCAGGATCGTGGCACTGCGCCACAGCCGCTTGCGCTTCCAGCGGTCCCAGAACCACGGGACCGCGATGATCGCGAGCAGCGTCAGCACGACCACCACGATCATGTTGACCGGCGAGTCGAGCCGGATGCTGCTCAGGTGCATGATTGACGGTCCTTCCGGGCGGGCAGGGAATGCGCGCCCGGATCACGGGACTCGCGTATATATCACGCCTGAGCAGCCGGACAAGTTGCGGCCCTGTGAGTTCTGTCATAGGGCCGCAACTCAGCGTTCTCTCAGTTATTGCGCGAAAGCGCGGGTCAGGACGGTGACGGCCTGGGTGATCGCCGCCTCCGCCGCGTGGGTCTCGCGCAACGCGTTCACCATCACGAAGTCGTGGATGATCCCCTGGTACCGGACGGCGGTGACGGGAACGCCGGCCTGACGCAGCTTCGCCGCGTACGCCTCGCCTTCGTCGCGCAGCACGTCGGCTTCGCCGGTGATCACCAGGGCAGGCGGCAGCCCGGCGAGTTCGTCGAGCGACGCGCGCAGCGGCGACGCCGTGATCTCCGCGCGCTGGGCCGGGTCGGTCGTGTACTGGTCCCAGAACCACTTCATGCCCTCGCGGCCGAGGAAGTAGCCCTCGGCGAACTTCAGGTACGACTCGGTGTCGAAGTTCGCGTCGGTGACCGGGTAGAAGAGCACCTGCTGGACGAAGTTCACGTCGCCGCGCTGCTTCGCGAGAAGCGTCAGCGCCGCGGTCATGTTGCCGCCGACGGAGTCGCCCGCGATCGCGATGCGCGAGGTGTCGAGCCCCTTCTCCGCGCCGTGCTCGGCAACCCACTTCGCCACGGCGTAGTTCTCCTCGATGGCGACCGGGTAACGCGCCTCCGGGGAGCGGCTGTACTCGGGGAACACCACGGCCGCGCCGGTGCCCGCCGCCAGTTCGCGCACCAGCCGCTGGTGGGTGTGGAAGTCGCCGAACACCCAGCCGGCGCCGTGGATGTAGACGATCACCGGCAGCGGGCCCTCGACGCCGGCGGGCCACACGATCCGCGTCTCGACGTCACCATTCGGGCCACCGGGGACCTGCAGCACCTCGATCTCGGCGGCGGGCATGGCGACGTCGCCGTCCTGGACGCCGTCGACGGCCTTGCGCCCCTCGGCCGGCGGCAGCTGGAACAGGTACGGCGGCTGGTCGGTGGCCTCGGCGAACGCCTGCGCGGCCGGTTCCAGCGCCAGGTTGTGCGGGTTGGCGGTCATTTCGTCCTCCTGAAGGTGCGAGCCGATGCCATGAAGGTAGCTCGCAACTGAGTTGCGCACAACTGAATTGCTTCCAATGAGATTTACGGCACTTGAGTTGCTGCCGCCTCCGGCCTGCGGGAACATGGAGAGTCACGAGAGAGGAGCCGCCATGACCGACACCGGCTCACTGCGCCTGGACGACCAGCTCTGCTTCGGCCTGTACTCGGCTTCGCGGGCGGTGACGTCGCTCTACCGGGTCGTCCTGGCGGAACTCGACCTGACCTACCCGCAGTACCTCGTGATGCTGGCGCTCTGGGAGCGGGACGACCGCCTGGTCAAGGAACTCGGCGCCGAGCTGAACCTCGACTCGGGCACGCTGTCGCCGCTGCTCAAGCGGCTCGAAGCGGCCGGGCTGGTCGACCGCACGCGGCAGGCCGACGACGAGCGCTCGGTGCGGGTCAGCCTCAGCGACGCCGGGAAGGCGCTGCGAGAGAAGGCCGTCGGCATCCCGGACGTCATCGGCGAGGCGATGGGCCTGGACGCGGCCGGGCTCGCCCGGATGCGCCGCGAGCTGGACCGGTTGACGGAGTCGGTGAACGCCTATCGGGAGGCGTTGTCCCCGGCGTGATCGTTCCCGTGGCAGCATGACCACGAAGGGGATGATCATGATCAACCACGACGACGCGCTGAAGGCCGTCGAAAGCAGCCTCGACCGGCCGTCCGCGGCCCGGGTCTACGACTACTTCATCGGCGGCAACACGCACTACGCGATCGACCGCGACTTCGCCGAGAAGGTCCGCGCCCGGCTGCCGCTCATCGGCGAGTACTGCCTGACCAGCCGCCAGTTCCTCGGCCGGGCGGTGCGCGAATGCGTGCGCAACGGGCTGCGGCAGTTCGTCGACATCGGCTCCGGCCTGCCGACCGCGGGCAACGTCCACGAGGTCGCCGACGAGACCCGGCCCGAGCTGGACACGCGCGTGCTCTACATCGACAACGAGCCCATCGCGCTGGCGCACTCGACGCTGCTGCTCGCCGACACCGCCGACCCGGACCGCCACCAGGCCATCGCCGCGGACTTCCTGCAACCGGAAGACCTCTGGGACCGCGTGAGCGCGTCGCCCGTCATCGACGTGCGCGAGCCGATCGCGCTGGTGATCAACGCGGTCATGCACTTCGTCAAGGACGAGCAGAACCCCGACCACCTGCTGGCGTTCTACCGCGACCGGCTGGCGCCCGGCTCGCTGCTGGTGCTGTCGCAGATGACCAACGAGAACCCGGTCAACGAAGACGAGCGGCAGGCGCTGATCGACCTGCTCGAGTACTACGAGACCACGACGAACCCGGGGTTCCTGCGGACGATGGCGGAGTTCGAGCGCTTCTTCGGCGGCTGGCCGATGCTCGAACCGGGCCTGGTCTACGCGCCGGCGTGGCATCCGGACGAGCACACCGTGTTCGCGGCTTCGCCGTCCGAGTCGCGGGTGATCGGCGGTGTCGCGCGCAAGCCGTGATCCACCCGGCGTCAACCCGCGGGTTGACGCCGGGGCGGCCGCGCACGGGCACCGTGGTGGGCAACGGAAACCACCGCGGAGGGAACCTCGTGAACACCACGGCCAACATCGTCCTCGGCCTCGCCGTCCTGGCCCTGCTGGTGTGGCGGCAGACGCAGAAGCGCCTGGTCCGGGAGGGCCGCCGTCCGGTCGTGCTGGTGATCCTGCTGGTGGTCGGGATCGTCCAGCTGAGCTTCTACTTCAAGACCGCGTCGACGTCGGTCGCGGTCGTCGTCGCTCTCGTGACCACGCTGCTGCTCGCCGCGGGCTTCGGGGTCGTCCGGGCACTGAGCGTCCGGATCTGGCGGCAGGACGGGCAGCTGTGGCGCCAGGGCACCTGGCTCACCGTCGTGCTGTGGGCGGGCGGTTTCGGTGTCCACATCGGACTGGACGCGCTGTTCGGCAGCGCCGCCGCCGGGCTCGGCGCCGGGTCGATCCTGCTCTACCTTGCGGTTTCCCTCGGCGTGCAGCGGCTGGTCGTGCAGTCGCGGGCCACCCGGTCAGGAAGCCTCGCGTAGGCCCTCCAGCACGTCGAGGACCGCGCTGCGGCCGAGGTCGACGGCCTTGCGCAATACCTCGGGATCACGCTCCAGCACCATCACGTCGGGCGAGCCGGCGGGCGGCCGGACGGTGAGGATCCGCGGGTCGGCCGCCAGGACCTGCGCGTCCTCGACGTCGCGGCGGTAGGTGTCGCGCCACGCCGGGATCGCGCCGGGTGCCTGACGGCGCAGGAACCGCGGCACCACGACGTCGTGCACCCGCGGCGGCGGCAGCGGCTGCTCGTCCGCGCGGCGCGTGCGCAGCACCAGGACGTCGGTCGCGCCCTGGGCCAGCGCGGTGCGGTACGGGATCGGCTCGGCCACGCCCGCGTCGACGAACCGGCGGCCCGCCATCGGGATGGGCGGCCCGGCTAGCACCGGCATGCAGGACGACGCCGCGAGCGCGACCTTGATCGCGTCGACGTCGGTCAGGAACGGGTGCAGGTCGGTGGACTCGCCGGTGTCGGCGTCGGTGGCCAGCGGGTGGAACGTCACCGGGTTGGCCAGGATGGCCGGGAAGTCCATCGGCTCCAGCACCGAATAGACCTGGTGGACGAGGTATTCGAGGTCGATGACCGCGCGGCCGCGCAGGGTGTGCAGCGGGTTGATGATCCGGCGCATGACGACCGGGTTCCACCAGGTCCGGACGCCGGTCGACGAGCGGCCGCAGAGCAGCCAGGCGCCGTTGAGCGCACCCGCCGACGAGCCGTAGACCGCGTCGAACGCGGGGGTGACGCCGAGTTCGTCGAGCGCCAGGACCATGCCGCTGGAGTACGTGCCGCGGCTGCTGCCGCCCTCGATGGCGAGCGCGAGGCGCCTGCCGTCGGTGCGTTCTCCCGGGACACTGCCCGCCGCCATCCGTTCGGAGATCAGTTCGAGTACCGGGTGCACTCCTCCCATCCTGGTCGTTTTCCGCGCGGAGTCGACCCGTTTTGCCCCACCCCCACGGGTGAAGTGACATGCGCCTCGTTGCACTGCAACTGGTTGCATAGCCATGCTGAGCCGCATGGCACTGGAGCACGCGATCCTCGTCTCGCTGTCCGAGCGCGCCGGCTCGGGCTACGAGCTGACGCGCCGGTTCGAGAAGTCGATCGGGCTGTTCTGGAGCGCCACCCACCAGCAGATCTACCGCGTGCTCAAGCGGATGGAAGAGGCAGGCTGGGTCGCCGTCGACGTCGTCGCGCAATCGGGACGGCCGGACAAGAAGGTCTACACGGTCAGCGCGGACGGCCAGGCCGAACTGGTCCGCTGGCTCGCCGAGCCCGACCCGGGCGCCGGGCCGGTCGAACTCGCCGTGAAGATCCGCGGCGCCACCTTCGGCGACCCGGCGAAGGTCGCCGAGGAGATCTTCCGGCACCGCGCGAAGCACGCCGAACGCCTCGACGTCTACCGCCAGATCGAGAAGCGCGACTTCCCCGCGCCGGACGCGCTGACCGGACGGCAGCTCCACCAGTACCTGGTCCTGCGCGGCGGCATCCGCTTCGAAGAGGGCCAGGTCGGCTGGTTCGACGAGGTCCTCGCCGCACTCCCCGACCCGAAGGACGCCCGATGAGCCCGTACCCGCACCTGCTCGCGCCGCTCGACCTCGGTTTCACGACGCTGCGCAACCGCGTCCTGATGGGGTCGATGCACACCGGCCTGGAGGACAAGGCCGCGCACTTCCCCGCCCTCGCCGAGTACTACGCCGAACGCGCCCGCGGCGGCGTCGGCCTGATCGTCACCGGCGGGTTCGCGCCGAACCGGACCGGCTGGCTGCTGCCGCTGGCGTCGAAGCTGACGACGTCGGCGGAAGCGCGGGAACACCGGCAGCTCACCGCGCCGGTGCACGACGCGGGCGGCAAGATCGCGCTGCAGATCCTGCACGCCGGCCGGTACGCCTACCACCCGCTGAGCGTGTCCGCGTCGAGCATCAAGGCGCCGATCAACCCGTTCCGGCCGCGCGCCCTGACCGGGTACGGCGTGCGCCAGCAGATCCGCGCCTTCGCCGACTGCGCCGCTCTCGCGCGCGAAGCGGGCTACGACGGCGTCGAGATCATGGGCTCCGAGGGCTACCTGATCAACCAGTTCCTCGCCGAACGCACCAACAGGCGCACCGACGCCTGGGGCGGCACGCCCGAGAAGCGGCGCCGGTTCGCCGTCGAGATCGTCAAGCGGACGCGGGAAAAGGTCGGCGAGGACTTCATCATCATCTACCGGCTGTCCATGCTCGACCTCGTGCCCGGCGGCCAGCGCTGGGACGACGTCGTCGCGCTCGCCCGGGAGGTCGAAGCCGCCGGGGCGACGATCATCAACACCGGCATCGGCTGGCACGAGGCCCGGGTGCCGACGATCGTGACGTCGGTGCCGCGGGCCGCGTTCACCTGGGTGACCGGGAAGCTCAAGCCGCACGTGACGATCCCGGTCGTCACCTCGAACCGGATCAACATGCCGCAGGTCGCCGAGGAAGCACTGGCGAGCGGCGACGCGGACCTCGTCTCGATGGCGCGGCCGTTCCTCGCCGACCCCGAGTGGATCCGCAAGGCCGAGACCGGCCGCGAGGACGAGATCAACACCTGCATCGCCTGCAACCAGGCCTGCCTCGACCACGCCTTCAAGCGCAAGCTCGTGTCCTGCATGGTCAACCCGCGCGCCGGGCACGAGACGACGTTGACGCTCTCCCCGGCACGGCGGTCGAAGCACATCGCCGTCGTCGGCGCCGGGCCCGCCGGGCTGTCCGCGGCGACCGCGCTGGCCGACCGCGGGCACAGCGTCGAGCTGTTCGAAGCCGACGACGAGATCGGCGGCCAGTTCGGCATCGCGCGGAAGATCCCCGGCAAGGAGGAGTTCGCCGAGACCATCCGCTACTACCGGCGGCGCCTCGAAGTGACCGGCGTGAAGCTGCACCTCGGGAAGCGGGCGGCGGCCGGTGACCTCACCGGGTTCGACGAGGTCGTGCTCGCCACCGGCGTCGCGCCGCGGGTGCCGTCGCTGCCCGGCATCGATCACCCGAAGGTGCTGTCGTACGTCGACGTCGTCAAGCACGGCAAGCCGGTCGGCGCGCGGGTCGCGGTGATCGGGGCAGGCGGCATCGGAGTCGACGTCAGCGAGTTCCTCACACACGCCGGCTCCCCCGCCCTCGACCGCGACGCGTGGATGGCGGAGTGGGGTGTCACCGATCCGGAACAGGCGGCGGGCGGGCTCGGCACGCCGCGGCCGGAGCCGTCGCCGCGGCAGGTGTACCTGCTGCAGCGCAAGAAGACCGGGATCGGTTCCGGCCTCGGCAAGACCTCCGGCTGGGTGCACCGGGCCGCGCTCAAGGCCAAGCGCGTCGAGCAGCTCCCCGGCGTCACCTACGAGCGGATCGACGACGACGGCCTGCACATCACCGTCGACGGCGTGCCGCGGCTGCTGGAGGTCGACACGGTCGTCGTCTGCGCCGGTCAGGAGCCGGTGCGGGACCTCGCCGACGAGCTGCGGGCCACCGGATTGCCGGTGCACCTGATCGGCGGGGCGGACGTCGCCGCGGAACTCGACGCCAAGCGTGCCATCGACCAGGGGACGCGGCTCGCCGCCGCGCTGTAGCCCCTCAGGCGTCCGGCACATTTTTCTTTCGGGGGTCCGGGTGGCGGAGCCCCCGGCGCGGGGCGGAGCCCCGGTTGTTACTGGCAGGATGGGCCCCGTGCGAGACGTATGCGTGATCGGGCTCGGGCTGATCGGCGGGTCGCTGCTGCGCGCGGCGGCCGCGAGCGGCCGCACGAGCTGGGGTGCCGCGGTTTCCGAAGGGGACGCCGACGCGGCCAGCAGGGCGGGTTACGACGTCACGACCGACGTCGAAGCGGCCCTGCACCGGGCCGCGGCCGAGGACGCGATGGTCGTGCTCGCCGTGCCGCTCCCGGCCGTCGAGGACCTGCTGCGGCTGGTCTCGCAGCACGCGTCGCACTGCCTGCTCACCGACGTCACCAGCGTGAAGGCGCCGGTTCTCGACGCGGTCCGGCGCCGCGTGCCGTACACGCGGTACGTCGGCGGGCACCCGATGGCCGGGACGTCGAAGTCCGGCTGGCTGGCCGGGGACGCGGCGCTGTTCCAGGGCGCGGCCTGGGTGGTCGGCGTCGAGGAGGACACCGACCTCGAAGCCTGGGCCGAAGTGGCTCGCCTGGTGCTCGACGTCGGGGCGCACGTGGTGCCGCTGCCCGCGGAGTCGCACGACGAGGCCGTGGCCCGGATTTCGCACCTGCCGCACCTGTTCGCGGCCATCCTCGCGACGATCGGCGCCGAGGGCGGGCCGCTGGCCATGTCGCTGGCCGCCGGGTCCTACCGCGACGGCACGCGCGTCGCGGGGTCGAACCCGCAGCTCGTCCGCGCCATGACCGAAGGCAACCGGGACGCGCTGCTCCCGATCGTCGACGAGGCACTCGGCCGGCTCGGCGCGGCCCGCGGTTCGCTGGCCTCGACCGGCGGGCTCGCGGCCACGATCAACGCGGGATACGAAGGGGCGCAAGCGCTTGCGGCCAGCCTGGACGTCGAGCGGGCAGGCGTGCGGATCAGCCTGTCCGCGCCGGACGCCCGGCAGGGCCTGATCGCGCTCGGCGAGCGCGGCGGCCGGATCACCGGGCTGTCCGACGGGATCGCGACGGGCGAGGTCCAGTAGCTACCGGTCCGGCGTGTCGTCGAACTTGTTGAGGAAGTCCTTCGCCTTCTCGACGCCCGTGTCGATCTGCGAGTCGTGGCCCGCGAACTTCGACTTCGCGAATTCGGCCGCCTTGTCGAGCCCCTCCTCGATCTTGTCGTTGTGCTCGCGCAGGGCCTCTTCGGCCTTGCCCTTCAACGCCTCGAAGTCGATTCCCATGCGTGCATTGAACCGCACGAACCTCAGGTGCGCCTGTGGTAGGGCAGGAACCGCCGGACGAGCCGCGGCGGCGTGCGTTCCACCAGGTCAGGGCCGCGGACGGCGTCGAACGCCGACTCCAGCTGGTCGACCACGCCGGACAGCTGGTCGGAGTCCGGCAGCGGCACCGACCGCGGCTCGCGCTGCTCGCGGATCGCCGCGGCCAGCTCGTCCAGTGCCGCCGTCAGCAGCTCGACGTCGGCCGGGTCCGGCGGGGGCACGCCGCGCCCGATCGTCACGCCGACCTCGGTGACGGCGTCCGCCACCCGTTCCTGCGCGGCGATCACCGGCCACCACGCCACCGCCTGCCGCCCGTTCGCGGACGGCTCGACGACGGCCTGCTGGAACGCCGTCCGCAGGTCGGCCAGTGCCCGGTAGGCACCGCGCCGGGCGCGCGAGCGGGCCAGCCGCGCCTCGCCCGACGACGCCTCGACCAGCGCGGCCCGGACGTACTTCGCGACCGCGGCCAGCCCGTCGGCCAGCCGCCCGCCCACCTGCGGGCGCCTGCTGCCCGGCCACAGCAGGTAGCCGAAGACCAGCACGATCACGCAGCCCAGCACGGTGTCGACCAGCCGGGCCAGCACCACGGTCCAGTTCCCGGTGTGGGCCAGGCCCATCTGCAGGATGATCAACGGCGTCACGAAGGCGCTCTGGACGCCGTAGTTGCGCACCTTCCCGAAGGCGATGCCGCCGGCGAAGACCGCGCTCAGCACCACCAGCGCCCAGCCGTGCGCGCCGAGCGCGAGGACGACGGCGCCGATCCCGACGCCCACGACCGTGCCGATGCCGCGCAGCAGCGCGCGGCCGAAGACCGAGCCGAAGTCGGGCTTGAGCACGATCCCGACGGTCAGGGTGATCCAGTACGACCGCTCCAGCGGCACGAGCAGGCCGACGACCTCGGCGATCGCGACGCACAGCGTCAGCCGCAGCGCGGCGATCCAGGTCAGCGGGCCGGACGCGAGCGAGCCCGCCCAGTCCCGCAGGCGGCGGTGCCACGGCGTCGGCTCGCGGCGCTTGCGGTCGTCGCCCTTGCCGATCCGGACCAGGCCCGCGTACAGCGCGGCGAGCACCGGGTCGGATTCCCCGGGCGGCGACGGCGGTGGCTGCGGCAGTGGCTGGGCGGCCAGCACCGCCGCCGACAGCGCGACGAAGTGGTCGATGACCTCCTGCGGCGGGCGACGGCCTGCGTTGATCATCGCCACCGACGCCTCGACCGCGGGTGTCGTCGCCGACAGCAGGTTGAGCAGCTGCCGGTAGGCGGCGTCGCGGCCGGACAGCCAGGAGCGCGCGGTGAGCAGCTGGTCGTAGGCGGTGTTCATCGCCGTGGTCAGCCGGTGGCGGGCCACCCGCGAGACGGCCTCCTCGGTCGCCGAGAGCATCGCGGCCAGCTCGACGTAGACGTGCGCGACGGCGGTGCGTTCCGGGCTGGTCGCCCGGACGGTCCAGGTGACCAGCGCGACCAGCAGGCTCCAGGCGGCGCCGAGGCAGAAGCAGCCGAAGAGGACTTCGACGCGGACGCCGGTCGCGTGCTGGCCGGTGCCGAGCACGCAGAACACGAGCATCTGCAGCCCGGCGACCGAGGCGTTGCTGCCTGCCGCGCTGATCACCGCGGACACCGCGGCGACCAGGATCACCGCGGGCACGGACAGCGCGGGCGTGCCGCCGGTGAGCAGCCCGACGAGGTAACCCGCGGTCGCGGCGAGCGTCGCCCCGCCGAGCCGCCGGGCGCGGTAGCGGTAGGGCCCGGCCGATTCGGACAGCACGGTCGGCAGGGCCCCGGTCGAGACGAGCGCGCCGACCGCGATGTCGCCCGCCGCGTACGCCACCGCGAGCGGCACGGCCAGTGCCACGACGGCGCGGGCGACCATGTTCCACGGCACGGGCACGGGAGCGCTGCGCAGGAGCTGGACCAGCCAGTGCGGCGCGGCGAGGTCGGGGCGCGGCGTGCTCACCGCCTCATCTTGACCTACGCTGCCGGGAAGGCTTAATTATCAATCTGTCAACAACGTGGGAGGTTCCGGTGGGCCGCAAGTTCTCCTTCGAGGTCAACCGCACGAGCACCGCACCGCCGGAGGCCTTGGCCGCCCTCGAAGCGGACGGCCCGCGCTGGGCGGAGTGGGGAAAGCCACTGATCGTGCAGGCCCGCTGGGCACGGCCGGGCCCCGGCGTCGGCGCCGTCCGCGAGGTCGGGATGTGGCCGGTCCTGTTCCGCGAGGAGACGCTCGAGTACGAGCCCGGCCGTCGGCACGTCTACGGGTTCGCCGGGCCGAGGCCCCTCAAGGACTACCGCGCCGAGGTCCTCGTCACCCCGGCCGACGGCGGCGGGACGCACCTGCGCTGGACCGGGTCGTTCACCGAGCCCGTCCGCGGCACCGGACCGGCCCTCGCCGCGTTGCTCGAACGAGTGATTCGCCTGTTCTCGGCCAAGCTGGTCAGGGCGGCCGAAACCGGGCGCTGACCTGGGTGGGCCGGGCCACAGCAAGATCGCCCGGCGCAACGTCTCGCGCTTCCAGGCGTCACACTTTCGGGTGGTCTTTACGACTACCGCAGCGAAAGGGGGACGCGAGATGTCCGGCAGCAAGCGAATGGTGGCGGGCCTGGCCGCGGCGGTGCTGGCCCTCGCGGCCTGCTCGACGCACGGGACGGACGAACCGCAGGCAGGCGTCAGCCAGCCCAACCCGGCTCCCGGCGGCGGCCCCGCCGAGTCGCCGTCCGCGCCCTACCCCTTCGGCACGGTGCAGCAGAAGGCGCCCGCGATCACCGACGGGCAGGTCCCGGTGGTCCGCCACATCCCGACCGACAAGCCGTACGTCTTCCTCACCATGGACGACGGCGCGGTCAAGGACCCCGACGCGCTGAAGCTGATGCAGGAGAACAACACGCACCCGGTGCTGTTCCTCAACGAGAAGTACGTGAAGGGCCACGAGGCCTACTTCAAGCAGATCCTCGACGCCACCGGCGCCACGCTCGGGGACCACACGGTCGACCACCCGAACCTCAAGGGCAAGCCGTACGAGTTCCAGCGCAAGCAGATCTGCGACGACGCGGACGCCTTCCAGCGCGACCTCGGCGTCCGGCCCTCGCTGTTCCGGCCGCCGTTCGGCAACTACGACCAGAACACGCTGCGCGCGGCGGCGGCGTGCGGCATGCGCGTGTCCGTGCTGTGGACGGCCGCGGTCAACGACGGGCACGTCCAGTTCCAGGTCGGCGACAAGCTCCGGCCCGGCGACATCGTGCTGATGCACTTCCGCAAGACCTTCAAAGAGGACTACACGGCGTTCGTCGAACAGGCCAAGAAGGACGGACTGACGCCCGTCCCGCTGGCCGACTTCCTCGGCTGAGCCGCTAGAGCACGACCGTCGGCGTCACGACGGTCCGGCGGCACGACACGTCCCCGAGGTGCACCAGGATCTGCGTCGTCCCGCGCGGCACGTTGTCGAGCACGAACCGGCCGCCCTCGTCGGCGGTCGTCGACGACGTGCCGTGCTCGGCGACGCGCACCTCGACCGCGTGCTGCCCCGCGGGCACCAGCCAGCCGTCGATGCGGTGCAGCTTGCCGATCTTGGTCAGGTTGATCATCACCGTCAGGTCGCTGACCGTGAAGGTGATCGTGCCGGTACCGCCGCCGCGGACGCCGGCGAGGTCGTCCAGCCGCTCCCACCGCGCGACCTCGACGTCGAGGTCTTCGAGCGCGAGCGCGAACTGGACCCGCTGCACCAGGTCACCCGGTGGCGGGTCGAGCTCGTCGAGGAAGCGGCCGACACCGGCCAGGATCACCTCGTCGGAAAAGGCCTCTCCCGGCGCCCCGAGGTCGTTCATCGGCTTCCCCCTTCACTGGCGAGGAGATCGCGCATCTGGTCGAGGCAGCGCCCCCTGGTCGGTCCGACACTGCCGCGCGGCATGCGCAGCTGCTCGGCGACGAGCTGGTACTCCGCGCGACCGGCGAGGACGGTCAGCCGGAGCAGTTCCTGACAGCGGTGGGGCAGCCGGACGAAGGCGCGCCAGACCCGGCGGTCGCGGTCGGCGCGGACGGCTTCGTCTTCGGGTGCCGGTTGGGTGCTCGGCATCGCCTCGGCGACCTCGTCGCTCAGCGGCACCGGCTGGATCCGGCGGCCGAACGGGTGGGTGGCTTCGCGGCGGGTGGTGGTGATCAGCCAGGCGGCCAGCGCCTTCGGGTCGCGCAGCTTCTCGAGCTGGCTGAACAGGGCCAGCCAGACGGTCTGCACGACGTCCTCGGCGACCGAGCGGTCGAGGCCGTTGGCGCGGGCGACGTGCCAGACGAGCGGGGTCAGCTCGGCCACGAGACGGTCCATCGCCCGGCGGTCCCCGGCCCGCGCGGCCGCCATGCAGGCAGCGTGCAGCTCGGCGCCGGTCAGGCCTTCCCAGGGTGGGTCCACCTCGGTGGTTTGCACGTCGGTCACGGTATCTGCCCCTCTTCGGAAGAGTCTTCGAGTCGGCAATGGCAGTATCGCGGGTCCTTCGGGGGGAAGGAGCGTGCAGGCGGATCTCGGATACATCGGTCACTTACTTCGTCGGTGGTGCACTACCGGTCACATGACACAAGGGGGAGGCACCGGCCGGCGCAGGCGGGTGGACCCGCGCCGGCCGATACTCCCCTCCCTCGAGGAACCCGCTCCCCAACGGGCCCTCACCGGATGTCCCCTCCCCCGAAAGGCCATCCGGCCGAACGGCGCCCGGAAGCCCCCTCGGCTCCCGGCCACCGCGTTTTCCCGAACGCGACACCCCCTGCCGTGTTCTTCCGTGCTTGGCTGCTCCACAGGACGCAGTGGGCCCGCGGCCAGATACACGAATCCCCGAGTTTTTTCGAAGATCGACGCAGCGCGGCTAACTGATCACCGCGGGTGCCAAGGAGCGGGCCCAGCGGGCGTAGCCGCCGGGTCCCGGGTGGAACCGGTCGGCGGCGAACGCGGCGGGGTCGAGCAGCGCGGGGTCCATCGGGACGTGGGTGACGCCGGGGACCCTCGTCAGGCTCGCGGCGGCCTTGTCGAGTGCCGCCGACCGCGCGGCGAGGACGTCCCGCAGCGGCCGGGGCAGGGCGGGGAACCGGGACATCGGCGGCACCCCGGCCAGCAGGACGGGGACCGGCCCGAGCCGCCGCCGCAGCTCGACGACCAGGGCGAGCAGGTCGCGGCGGTAGGCCGGGCCGGTCCGCAGCTCGATGGTGTCGTTGACGCCGAGGGCGACCACGACGAGGTCCGCGGGCCGGACCAGCGGCACCAGCTCGGTGCGCGTCACCCGGGCGTTGGCGCCGGTCCGGCCGACCGCCTGCCAGCGCACCGCCCGGCCGTCGCGGGCCAGCTCGCGGGCGAGGCAGCCGGTGAGCGCTTCCTCGTGGGTCGCCGCGCCGACGCCGTCCACTGTGGATTCACCGAGGACGGCCAGCCGGAACGGCTCGCCCGTGCCGGGGACGAGCCCCTCGGCAGGCCCGGCGGCGCCGGGGAGCCGCGGGGTGGTCTTCTTGACGTACACGGCCTGGGCCAGGATCACCATGGCTCGACGTTAGCCGTGGGCGATCGAGACTTTCCGCCTGATCAGCGTGGGATCGGCCACGGCGTCGAGCAGGAACGCGGCGACGTCCGCGCGGCGGATCGTGTAGCTGCCGCGGACGTTGCCGTCGAGCCGGCTCCGCACGGCACCGGTCCGCGGGCCGTTGAGCAGCATCGGCGGGCGGACGATCGTCCAGTCCACCGCACTGGCCATGACCAGCGCCTCCATCGCACGCATGTCCGCGTAGCCGTGCTTGAGGACCCGGTCGAGCAGCGGTTTCACGAGCGTGCGGGTGAAGAACCCGTCGCCGTCGGCGTCCAGGCCGCTGGCGCTGACGACGAGCAGGCGTTTCGCCCCGGCTTCAATAGCCGCGCGGGCGCCGTCGGTGCAGACCGTGGTCGGCCCGCGGTCGCGCGCGCCCAGCGCGGAGACGACGGCGTCGCGGCCCTCGACCGCGGCCGCCAGCTTGTCCGCTTCGTGCAGCCCGGCCACGACGACGTCGGCGGGCAGCCGCAGCCGGGACCGGTCGCGCACGACGGCCGTGACCTGCCAGCCGCGGTCCAGTGCCTGCCCGACGACCTCGGTGCCGACCCCGCCGGTCGCTCCCAGCACGGTGATCTTCATGGGTTCCTCCTCGGTTAGTGAACACTCACCAGGTAGGGTGAGTGTTCACTAACCGAGCTGAGAACGCACTCAGGAGCCGCCATGGGAAGCCGCGAAGAGATCGTCGCCGCGGCCGCGAAGGTGATGCGCGAGCAGGGCTACGCGCACGCGACGACCAAGGTCATCGCGCAGACGGCGGGCTACTCGGAGGCGATGCTCTACAAGCACTTCCGGGACAAGACCGACCTGTTCCTCAGCGTGCTGACCGAGCAGCTGCCCGCCCTCGGCGCAACGCTGGGCGAGCTGACCGCGGACCCGGGACAGGCGCCATTGCGCGACAACGTCGTCCGCATCGCCCGGCTCGGGCTGGCCTTCTACCTCGAAGGGTTCCCGATCGCGGTCTCGGTGTTCTCCTCCCGCGACCTGCTGCGCTCCCACCGCGAGCGACTCGGCGGCCACGGCCCGCGGGTGCTGCTGGACGGCGTCGCGGACTACCTGCGGGCCGAGGTCGCGCTGGGCCGGCTCAAGCCGGGCACCGACGTCGAGGCCGCGGCGTCCCTGCTGCTCGGCGCGTGCTTCCAGCAGGCGTTCCTGGCGACGTTCGAAGAGCGCGAGCCCGCCGACCTCGCCGAGCGACTCGCGGACACGCTGCTCGCCGCGCTCTAGGCGTTCTTCTCCTCGCGGAGCTTGTGCCAGCGCTCGTACATCCCGTTCAGCTCCGTCAGCATGAAGGACAGGAAGTCGCGCATCTCGGCGAGCCGCTTGCCCGCCGGGGTGTCCTCACCCAGTGCTTCGATGCCGTTCTCGGCCGCGTCGCGCCACATGATGATCATGCGGTCGCGCTTGAGGAACGTCGCGTACCAGAGGTCGTCGTAGAGGCGGTAGTGGTCGCGGCGCTCGCCGGGCTCGCGCTCCTTGGCGACCAGGCCGATCTGCTCGAGGTAGCGCACCGCGCCCGAGATGGCCGCCGGGCTGACCGACAGCTGCGCCGCCAGCTCCGCGGCGGTCAGGCGGCCTTCGTCGGTCGTCATCAGCGCGGCGAACACCCGCGCGGACATGCGTTGCATCCCGATCTGGGAGAGCACGAGCCCGAGGCTCTCCACGTACCGGCGGACGGCGTCTTCGTCGCGCTTCGTGTCAGGCGTCGTCATCGGCCCATCCTCCCGTACCCGTCCCCCACGATCACTCGATCCAGACATTTTCTTAACTTCACAACTTCGTGAACCGAGTGTAGCTTCCGAACCATGGAAAACGCCATTTCGGTCATCGACCTGCACAAGTCGTTCGGCCGGACGAAGGCCCTCGACGGCCTCGACCTGCAGGTACCCGCTGGGGAGGTGCACGGCTTCCTCGGCCCCAACGGCGCCGGGAAGTCGACCACCGTCCGGGTGCTGCTCGGCCTGCTCCACGCGGACTCGGGGGACGTCCGGCTGCTCGGCGGCGACCCCTGGAAGGACGCCGCGAGCCTGCACCGCCGCCTGGCCTACGTGCCCGGCGACGTCAACCTCTGGCCCAACCTCTCCGGCGGCGAGGTCATCGACCTGCTCGGCCGCCTGCGCGGCGGGCTCGACCGCAAGCGCCGCGACGACCTGATCGAGCGGTTCGACCTCGACCCGAAGAAGAAGGGCCGGACGTACTCGAAGGGCAACCGACAGAAGGTCGCCATCGTCGCCGCGCTCGCCTCGCGCGTCGACCTGCTGATCCTCGACGAGCCGACGTCCGGGCTCGACCCGCTGATGGAGGCGACGTTCCAATACGCCATCCAGGAGGAACGCGAGCAGGGCCGGACCGTGCTGCTGTCCAGCCACATCCTCGCCGAGGTCGAGGCGCTGTGCGACAAGGTCAGCATCATCCGCAACGGCCGCACGGTCGAATCCGGCACGCTCGCCGAGCTGCGCCACCTCACCCGGACGTCGATCACCGCCGAGCTGGCCGGGCCGCCGAACGGGCTGACGAAGCTGGCCAACGTCCACGACCTCAAGGTCGACGGCAACCGCGTCCGCTTCGACGTCGAGACACGCTCGCTCGACGAAGCCCTGCGCCGTCTCACCGAAGTGGGCGTGCGCAGCCTGGTCAGCCAGCCGCCGACGCTCGAAGAGCTGTTCCTGCGGCACTACACCACCGAAGCGAGCACGAAATGACCGCCCACGAGCTGGCGGGGACCTGGCACCTGACCCGGCTCGCGCTGCGCCGCGACCGCGTGGTCCTGCCGATCTGGATCGTGCTGCTGAGCGTCGTCCCGGCGAGCACGGTCAACACGTTCACGCAGTTCTACCCGACCGTCGCCGACCGGCTCGCGCTGCAGGCCGGGGCGAGCGCGAACCCGTCGTACGCGCTGCTCTACGGGCCGCCGTTCGACCTCACCACGCCCGGCGGGTTCGTCGCCTGGCGCATGTGCGGCTTCCTGGCGCTGCTCATCGGGCTCATGGCCGTCTTCACCGTCACCCGGCACACCCGCGCCGAGGAGGACACCGGGCGCGCGGAGCTGCTGGCGTCCGCGGTCGTCGGCCGCTACGCGGCGCTGACGGCGTCGGTGCTGGTGGCGGGCGGGGCGAGCGTGCTGATCGGCCTGATCCAGGCGGGCAGCATGGCAGGCGCCGGGCTGCCCGCGGCCGGTTCGGCCGCCTTCGGCGCGGCGGAAGCACTGACCGGGCTGGTGTTCACCGCGGTCGCCGCGGTCGCCGTCCAGCTCGCCGAGTACTCCCGCACGGCCAACGGGATCGGCACCGCGGTCGTCGGCACGGCGTTCCTGCTGCGTGGCGCCGGAGACTCCACTGTGGACGCTCGCTGGCTGTCGTGGCTGTCGCCGATCGGCTGGACGCAGCAGGTGCGCGCGTTCGCCGGGGAACGCTGGTGGGTGCTCCTGCTGCCGGCGGGATTCGCGCTGGTGACCGGCGCGCTGGGGTTCTGGCTGCTGCCCCGCCGCGACGTCGGCGTCGGCATCCTGCCGCCCCGGCCGGGCCCGGCGACGGCGGCGCCAGGACTGCGTTCGCCGCTCGCGCTCGCCTGGCGGCTGCACCGCGGCCCGCTGCTCGGCTGGATGATCGGCACGGCCGTGGCCGGCGCGGTGTTCGGCTCGATTGCCAGCGGCATCGGCGACCTCGTCGGGTCGAGCCCGCAGGCACAGCAGATCTTCCAGCGGCTCGGCGGCAGCCACGCGCTGACGCAGGCGTTCCTCGCCGCGATGGCCGGGATGTTCGCGATGGTCGCGTCGCTGTACGGCATCCAGGCGGCACTGCGGATGCGCGGCGAGGAGACCGCGGTCCGGCTCGAACCGGTGCTGGCCACCGGCGTCGGACGGCTGCGCTGGGCGGCAGGCCACCTGGTCTTCGCCTTCTTCGGCACGGCGGCGCTGCTGCTGGTGGGCGGGCTGTTCATGGGCCTGGCGAACGGCCTGCGCACCGGCGACACCGGCGGTTCGATCGGCGACACGCTCACCGGCATGCTCGTCCAGCTGCCCGCGGCGTGGGTGGTGGTCGCGCTCGCGGTGACGATCTTCGGGCTGCTGCCGGGCTTTTCGGCCGCGGCCTGGGCGGTCGGCGCGCTGGCGCTGCTGCTGAGCCTGTTCGGCCCGGTGGTGAACCTGCCGCAGGCGCTGCTGGACGTCTCGCCGTTCCAGCACCCGCCGAAGCTCCCCGGCCAGGAGCTCACCGCGACTCCGCTGGTGTGGCTGACGGCGGTCGCGCTCGCGGCCCTGGTCGCCGGGCTCGCGGGCTGGCGGCGCCGGGACGTCGGCTAGGCGGGCCGCAGCTGCCGGTCCGGGCCCACCACGAGGTTCGCCTGCGGGCCCGCCTTCCCGCAGGCCGAGCCGTTCGGCTCGCTGAAGAAGGGGGTCACCTCGGCGGTGTGCGGCACGCCGTCGTCGAACCGGACGGTGACCCGGACCGACTCCGCGGGCAGGCCGGGGACGTCGGCGAAGCCGTGGAGGCCGCCGGTCGGGACCATCGACGCGCCGCACGGGCTGTCCGGGCCCGTGCCCGCGCAGGTCGTCGCCCCCACCGTCGACTCGGGCTGCAGGAAGACCGGGCTGGTGACGCAGTGGCCGCGCCAGCACGCTTCGAGCGTCGCCTTGGTGATGCCCGCGGGCGAGGAGATCGACAGGCCGATGCCGGTCAGGTAGCCGATCGCCGGGCAGGCCGTCTCCGGCTGACCGCAGCCCGCGGCGAGGGCCAGCACCAGCGCACAGCACGATACGAAGCGCATGCCTCCCGGACGGAATCCACGTCCGGATGGGTTGCTTCGTCAGTCGCGCCAGCTGCTCGGCAGCGGCAACGCGGGCGTCGTCGACGACGTCGGCGTGCCCGAGGTCGACGGCTGCAGCGTCACCTCGACGAAGCTGGTGGTGGTCGTCGGCGGGGACGTCTCGACCGACGTGACTGTCGACGGCGGGGCCGACGACGTCACGGTGACGGGCACCGCGGAAACGGTCCGGGTCGGCGGCACCGTCGTCGTGTCGGCGGGCCGGGGCGTGGTCCGCCCGGCGATGAGCACCGCGGCGACCAGCAGGCCCGTGGCGAAGCCGGCGAGCCCGGTCACGGCGGCAGAACCCCACGTAGGACGGCCACTCATCCGGGCACCTCCTCGCCACGCGCAGCGCAGGTACGAGGACTGACTCGCGTTGATCTTACGTCGTGTTACCCACCGTTCGCCTTGAGCGTGTTTGACTCAAGTTTCTTGCGCTTAGCCCACGCACCTGCCAGCTTGGGATCATGGGGGTACTGAGGGACGCGGACATCCGGCGGCTGTGGGCCGCCGACCTCGTGAGCCAGTTCGGCAGCCGGATCGACGTGCTCGCGGTACCGCTGCTCGCGGCCACCACGCTCGGCGCGTCCGTCTTCGAGGTCTCCCTGCTGCGGACCGCGGAGACCCTGCCGTACCTGGTGATCGGCCTGCAGGCCGGCGCCTGGTGCGACCGGATGCGGCACCGCCGGGTGCTGATCGCCGCGGACGCCGGCCGGGCGCTGCTGCTCGCGTCGGTCCCGGTCGCCGCGCTGTCCGGCGTGCTGGGGCTGCCGCAGCTGCTGGTCGTCGTGCTCGGGATGGGGCTGTTCGGCGTCTTCTTCGACATCGCCCACCAGACCTACGTCCCGCGGCTGGTGCCGCGGGGGCAGCTGCCTGCCGCCAACGCGCGGCTGCAGACCAACCTGTCGATGGCCGCGGTCGCGGGCCCCGGCCTGGCCGGGCTGATCGTCCAGGCACTCGGCGCGGCGGCGGCACTGGCCGCCGACGCCGTCAGCTTCCTGTGGTCGGCGCTGTGGCTGGCCCGGATCCGGACGCCCGACGAGCGGCCGGCACTCCGGGAACGGCGGCTGCTGAAGGAAATCGGCGAAGGCGTGCGCGTGGTCCGCGGCAACCGCGTCCTGCTGGCGATCACCGCGCACGGCACGGTGTCGGGCTTCTTCCAGTCCGCCCACCTGGCGATCGTGATCGTGTTCCTGGCCCGCGACCTCGGGCTGTCCCCGTGGACGATCGGGCTGCTCGGCACCGCGTCGCTGACCGGCGCGCTCACTGCCGGGCTCACCGCACGACGGCTCGGCGAGCGGCTCGGCGACGCGCGGGCCCTGTGGGGCGCGGCGGTGCTGTTCGGCCTGGCGTACCAGCTCTACCCGCTCACCGGCCGCGGCTGGGCACTCGCGTGCTACGTCGCCGCCGGATTCCTGACCAGCTACAGCGTGATCGTGCTGCGGGTCTTCGGCCTGAGTTTCCAGCAGACCGCGACGCCACCGGAGCTGCTGGGCCGGGTGAACGCGATCTCGAACACGCTGTTCTACGGCGTCACCCCGGCAGGCAGCCTCCTCGGCGGCGCACTGGCGGGTGTCCTCGGCATGCGGGCAACCCTGCACGTCGCGGCGGCCGGCGTCCTGGCCGCGGCCGTGGTCATGTGGCCGCTGCGGCGGGCTTCATCCCGTCGACCACCACGCGAAGCAGGTGACGGCTCCCCGGCGCGTACCGCTCGCCGGCGAGGCAGCCGACGATGAGCGCCCGCAGGTCGTCGCCGTCGAGGTCCGGGCGGACCGCACCGGCGGCCTGAGCCCGGGCCAGCAGCTCGGCCAGCGCGGCACGGAACTCCTCGCCCGCCCCGGCCTTGAAGGCATGCCCGCCGGACTCGGCGAGCGCGTCACAGATCGCCCGGTTGAGCGACGCCTGCCGGACCACCCGGACGAAGTAGTCGAAGAAGACACCACCGGGATCCTCGGCGGCGGCCAGCTCCCGCGCCTCGTCGGCGAACTGCTGGATCCGGTCGAGGACGACCGCCTGGAAAAGCGCCTCCTTGCTGGGGAAGTGCCGGTAGACGGTGCCGGCCCCGACCCCGGCCAGCCGCGCGATGTCATCGAGCGGCACGGAAAGCCCGTCGACGGCGAACGCCTCCTCGGCGGCGGCCAGCACCTTGGCCCGGTTGCGCCGCGCGTCGGCGCGCATCTTCTCCATGACGTCTCCTCGGCGTAAGCGGGCCCACCGTTCCGATTCAACGCCCAGTCTGGCAGGAGAATTCCGCTGCCGCGCACCGCTTCCGCACTTCCCGAAGACGGTGTCCGGACGACGAGCGGCTCAGGGCGTGGTCGCCTGCTGGCTCGACGGCGGAATGAACAACCGCTGGAACGTGTCCACCGTGTACGTCCACACGCCCGGCACCAGCAGCACCCCCAGCAGCGCGAACACCGGGAAGATCAGCCGCTTCTCGACCTTCTTGCCCGTCTTGAACCGCAGCGCCTTCGGGGGCCGGATCTCGTACCACGTCTCCCCGGCGATCGGGACCGGGAAGAGGAACGGGCAGCCGGACTCGGTGAGCGCGTCACCCAGGCAGTGCGTCACGCAGCCCGCCGCGACCGCGATGCCCAGCCAGCCGGAAATGGCCGTCAGCTCGCCCGCGCGGTCCGGTGGGGCCGTGAAGAACCACCAGGCCACCGCCGCGCCGCTGACCGGGAGGAGCCAGTCGCCGAGTGCGCCCTCGGCCAGCATCAGCCCGAACACCACCACGCCGACCACCGCCCAGGGGCCGCCCTCGGCCGTGCCCCAGGACGTCACCACGCCGAGGCCTGCCGCGAACAGGACCGTGTGGGACAGGTGGCGGTGCTTGCCGGTGACCTTCTCGTCGCGCGGACCCTTGGTCAGCGCGTAGACCGCCGCCGACACGCGGCGGAGCAGCCAGGACAGCGCACCCGTCAGCCAGCCGAGGAGGCGGGACGCGCTCGCGCCCGGGTGGTCGAGGTCGGGCAGCAGGGCGAACCCCGCCGTCGTCGCCGCGAAGACCACCGCCTGGTGCACCGAACCCGCGCCGACCGCGGGCGCCAGTGCCAGGCCCGCGCACCAGCCGGTCAGGGCATGCGTCCGCCCCATCATCGTGCCGCCCCCAACGTCCGCGAAACCGGTCCGCGGAACCGTAGCGGGCGGTCAGGCCTGGGGGTCCTCCGACACGCTCAGGTGTTCGGCCACGCCGGTGAGCTCGATCACCCGGCTCACGGCGGGGCTGGGGACGACCTCGAGCTCGACGTCCTGCTCGCCGGCCTGGCGTTGTGCCCGGAGCACGACGTTCAGCGCGGAGGAATCGAAGAAGGTCACCCCGGTCAGATCGGCCACGACCCGCTGGGCGCGCTTGTCCGCGATCAGCCCGGCCAGGGCCTCCTGCAGCTGCGGGCTGGTCAGCAGGTCGAGCTCGCCGGTGACCACCACCCGGGGCTCCGTCGCGTCGGTGTCCAGCGTGATGCCGAACCCGGGCGGGGTGGCGTTCTGGTCGGCTGCGGGCATGCAGTTTCTCCTCGTCAGGCGCTGCTCCTGCGCCGGGTACGCGCCTGGTGTCTCAAGCGGCATCCGTGTCACCGTGCCTTTCGCGGCCCGGGGCAGGACCCCGCGCCGGACACCGTGACGGCAACTCCGGCGCCAACCCTAACCCAGGAAGCGGCCGAGCCCGCCACGGCCGCCGCCCTTTCGCGTGTACTGCTCACCTGCGATCAAATCCTGCCTGGTCAGCGCTTCGGTCAGTGCGCACTCATCGCCTTCCGCGCTTCCCGGCGCTGCCGGAGGAAGAGCTGCCGCCGTTCGATCTCGCCGAGGCCGCCCCAGATGCCGTACGGCTCCTGGACGGTCATGGCGTGCTTGCGGCACTGGGCCAGCACCGGACAGGTCTGGCAGATGGCCTTGGCGCGCGACTCGCGCCGCTCCCGCGCCGAACCCCGCTCGTTGTCCGTGTGGAAGAAAAGGCTGCTGTCCGCACCCCGGCACGAGCCGCGCAGCTGCCATTCCCACTCTTCAGCAACCACGTTGGGCAGCCGGCTCACGTCAGCCATGTCGTCCCTGCCTTTCCCAGGATCTCCCGTGTCGAGGAGCTACATGCCCGCCGGTGGAGCGGATCAAACCCGGGTTTGGTTTGCTCACACCACGGGCATCTCGCCGACGGGCGCGGGAGAGGACACCGCCGACACCTGAGCGCGAGCCGGAGAAAGGAACAAACGTGGAGGACAACGCCCCGCTCGTCCCGGAAGGCGCGCAGGTCATCGAGGTGCGGACGGCCGCGATCCCGCACGTCGTGCCCACGCTGCGGACCATCGTGGCCGACATCGCGATGCGCCAGGACTTCGACCTCGACGCCGTCGAGGATCTCCGGATGGCGGTGGACGAAGCCTGCTCGCTGCTCCTCCCCGCCAGCGCCGACGGCCGCCTGACCTGCACCTTCTCCTGGAGCGGGCCGCGCATCGAGGTGTCCGTCTCGGTGCTGTCGGACACCGCGGAGCACGAGGACGACGCCGGGCTGTCGTGGCAGCTGCTCACCGCGCTCGCGACGACGGCCGAGCGCACGATCACGCCGGAGAACGGCCGGTACCTCTCCCGGGTCGACCTCGTCCGGGAGAGCCAGGCGGCGACCTCGTGACCGATCCCGCCGACGGCCGCGGGGAGGACGAGCCGGACACCGGCGCGCTGTTCGCCCGGCTCGCCACGCTGCCGCCGGGCTCGCCGGAGCGGGAACGCATCCGGGACACCCTCGTGCGCGCCCACCTCGAACTGGCCCGCAACCTGGCCAGGAAGTTCCGCAACCGGGACGAGGCGATGGAGGACCTGGTCCAGATCGCCACGGTCGGGCTCATCCACGCCGTCGACCGGTTCGACCCCGGCCAGGGGACGGACTTCCTGGCGTTCGCGGTGCCCACGATCTCCGGCGAGCTGCGCCACCACTTCCGGGACAACAGCTGGTCGGTGCGGGTGCCGCGGCGGCTCAAGGAGCTGAACGCGAACATCTCCGCCGCCCGCGAGGAGCTGACCGTCCAGCTGTCGCGCGCGCCGAAGCCCAGTGAGATCGCCGCCCGGCTCGGCGTGCCCGTCGAGGACGTCTACGAAGGTCTTCGCGCCGGTCAGGGCCGCTACGGCGCGTCGCTGGACCACCTGCTGGAGAACGCGGCGCACACGCGGTTCGGGGCGCCGGACGCCGAGCTGGGGCAGGCCGAGCTGCGCGAGGCGCTGCGCCCCATGCTGGAGAGCCTGCCCGAGCGGGAGCGCAAGATCGTCGCGCTGCGGTTCGGGTCGGGGATGAGCCAGTCGGACATCGCGCGCCGCGTCGGGGTGTCCCAGATGCAGGTGTCGCGGTTGCTGGCTGCGACGCTGAAGAAACTGCGTTCGGGCCTGGACGAATCCGAGCTGGCCGACGGCACCTGATTAGCCGCTCGGCCGCCTGGGTACTTGGCGGGCGGTACCGAACTCACTGGGAGGGGGACCGGATGACGACGTCGAGGATGCCGCAGCGGACGGCGGCGGCAGCCGTCCCCGTGAAGGTGCTCCTCCCCGCCGACGTCACGGCCCCGGCGCTGGCGCGGCACCGCGTCCGCGCGGAGCTGCTCGGCCGCGGCCTGCACGAGCGCCAGCTGGACGACGTCCTGCTGGCGACGTCGGAGCTGGTCACCAACGCCTTCGAGCACGGCGAGCGGCCCCAGCGGCTGGAGCTGGAGTACGACGACGGGCAGCTGACACTGCGGGTGCACGACACCGGCGCGCTGCTGCCCGAGCTGCGGGCGCCGTCCCCGGCCGAGGCCCGCAGCCGCGGGCTGGTGCTGGTGCAGGCGCTGTCGGTGGACTGGGGGTTCGAGCGCTGCCCTGGCGGCAAGTACGTCTGGGCCGTCTTCCGGATCCCGGACGCCTGATCAGAGCACCTCGCGCGCGGCTTCGGTCTCCCCGATCCGCTCGCGGAACGGCTTGCGCTCCAGTGCCTCGGCGACGGCGTCCAGCAGCGTACGCAGCGAGTACGGCAGCTCGGCTTCCAGCGCGGCCATGGCTTCGGTCGTGGCCGTCCACTCCGCCTCGATCAGCGGCAGCAGCTCCCGCGTCTTCCGGGTGAGCGAGACGATCCGCTGCCGCGCGTCGGCGCCCGGTTCGAGGCTGACCAGGCCGGCCCGGTTCATCTGCGCGACCGTCTGGCTGGCCGCCGAGTGCGTCACGCGCATGGCTTCGGCGAGGTCGCGGATGGACAGCGGGCCGTGCTGCAGCAGCGCCCGCACCACCGGGGAGTACCGCGGGCGGTAGTCGCCGAGGCCGAGGTCGGCGAGGAACCGTGCGACGTCGCCGTCGAGGATCTCGAGGACGTGCCGCATCCGGGTCCCCAGCCCTTCCGGACCCGATGTGATGGCCATGACGGCCGATCATAGGCGCGCCCGTGTGCTTGGATCGCGGCATGGAGAACCGGAAGATCACCCGCCTCGGCCGCGAGGTGTCCGTCGTCGGGCTCGGCTGCTGGCAGCTCGGCGCGGACTGGGGCGAGGTCGACGAGAACGACGCACTGGCCGTGCTGAACGCGGCGGCCGACAACGGTGTCACCTTCTTCGACACCGCCGACGTCTACGGCGACGGCCGCAGCGAACGGCTGGTCGGCCGGTTCCTCGCCGAACGCGGCGACGTCTTCGTGGCGACGAAGATGGGCCGGCGGCTCGAGCAGGTGCCGGAGAACTACGTCCGGGCGAACTTCCGCGAGTGGAACGACCGCTCGCGCCGCAACCTGGGCGTCGACACGCTGGACCTGGTCCAGCTGCACTGCCCGCCGACGCCGGTGTACTCGTCCGACGCGGTGTACGACGCGCTCGACGAGATGGTCGCCGAGGGACGGATCAAGGCGTACGGCGTGAGCGTCGAGACGTGCGAGGAGGCGCTGACGGCGCTGGCGCGGCCGAACGTCGCCTCGGTCCAGATCATCCTGAACTGCCTGCGGCTCAAGCCGCTGGAGCGCGTGCTGCCCGCGGCGGCGGAGGCGGGCGCCGGGATCATCGCGCGGGTGCCGCTGGCGTCGGGCCTGCTGTCCGGCCGCTACACGGCGGACACGACGTTCGCCGAGAACGACCACCGCACCTACAACCGCCACGGCGAGGCGTTCGACGTCGGCGAGACGTTCTCCGGCGTGCCGTACGAGGTCGGGCTGCAGGCGGTCGAGCGGCTGCGCGGGCTGGTGCCCGCCGGGCAGACGCTGGCGCAGTTCGCGCTGCGCTGGATCATCGACCAGCCGGGCGTGAGCACGGTGATCCCGGGCGCCCGCAACGCGTCCCAGGCGGCGGCGAACACCGCGGCGGCGGCGTTGCCCCCGCTGTCGGCGGAGGCGCTGGACGGCGTCCGCGAGACGTACGACGAACTCGTCCGCCCGCTCGTCCACGACCGCTGGTAGGCCGGCGATGATGACCCCCGAAGAGCTGCTGACGACGACCCGCACGGTCCGCAGGCGCCTCGACCTGAACCGGCACGTGCCGCTCGACCTGGTGAAACACTGCATCCAGGTGGCCATGCAGGCCCCAAGCGGTTCGAACACCCAGCGCTGGCACTGGCTGGTGGTCACGGACGCGGACCGGCGCGCGGCGCTCGGGGAGATCTACCGCAGGGCGTGCCACGAGTACCTGGAGTCCCCGCAGGCGGCGGCCAAGCTGTTCGCGGACGACCCGGTCAGGGCGGCGGTCCAGCAGCGGGTCGGGGCGAGCATCGAGTACCTGGCCGACCGGATGGGCGAGGTCCCGGTGCTGGTGGTCCCGTGCCTGGAGACGTCGTCACCGGAACTGCCACCGGGCAACCAGGCCGGGCTGTGGGCGTCGCTGCTGCCGGCGGTGTGGAGCTACATGCTGGCGGCCCGTTCGGTGACGCTGGGCACGGCGTGGACAACGCTGCACCTGAAGTACGAACGCGAGGCGGCGGAGGTGCTGGGACTGCCGCCGAATGTCCACCAGGCAGCACTGATCCCGACGGCGTTCTACACGGGTGACACGTTCAAGCCCGCGGCACGGCAGCCGTTGGACGAGGTCCTCCACCTGGACCGGTGGTGAGCTGGAGAGGAGTCCGGGAACGGCTGGCCGCACTGGCGGCCGCCGACCCGGAACTCCGGCGGTTCGGGGCCGGGCACCACCGGTACGAGGTTTCCCGGCCGCTGCCGGAGAAGGCGGTGGCGAAGTTCGAGGCGCGGCACGGAGTGACGCTGCCGGAGGAGTACCGCAGCTTCCTGCTCACCGTGGGCGAGAGCGGCGCCGGGCCGGACTACGGCCTGTACCGGCTCGGCGCGCCGGAATGCCGAGACGAACCGGGCAGGCCGCCCGGCTTCCTCGCGACGCCGTTCCCGCACACGAGCGCGTGGAACCACCCGGACGGCGGCGAGATCCCCGACGACCGCTACTTCGACGAGCGGTGGATCACCGGCTCGCTGATGCTGTGCCACCAGGGCTGCGGCGCCTACTACCGGCTCGTCGTCACCGGCCCGGAGCGCGGCCGCCTGTGGTTCGACGACCGCGTCTCCGACGGCGGCCTCTCCCCCTGCGGCGTCGGTTTCCGCGAGTGGTACCTGAACTGGCTCGAAGCTCCTACAGGTAGCTGATCAACCGGTCGGCCAGTTCGGCGGGCCGGCTCAGTGCGACGCAGTGGCCGCCGTCGATCTCGTCGGGGGTGATTGCCAAGCGCTCCTGGGCCACCCGGCGCTGGAAGTCCGGGACGAAGAACCGGTCGTCGCGGCAAAGCAGGACATGCGTGGGGATGTCCGGGTGGGCCGGGAGGGGCCATGGCTCGTCCCACTCCTTGCTCACCTGGTCGCGCCCGCGGGACTGGCACTCCCGGGCCAGTTCCGGGGTGACGTCGTTGAAGTACTGCTCGGTTTCGCTCAGTCCCGCCGGCGCCGCGAAGCCCGTGTTGCCCCACCACTGCCCCGGCGGCTCGCCCGGTGCCGGGATCATCCCGGCCAGGTACACCAGCGTCCGCGCGCGGACCTTGGCCGCGACCAGTGGTGCCGTGAAGCCGCCGTACGAATGGCCGACGACCGCCACGTCCGTGCGGTCGCCGAGGGCCGACAGGACCGTGTCCGTGAACTCGGCCAGTCCCGCCGACGGGTCCGTGATGGGCAGGTCGGGCGCGACCGCGTCGTGGCCGCGGGCCGCCAGTTCCGGGACGAGCCGGTGGAAGTCCCAGCCGCTGCCGCCGCCTCCGTGGATCAGCGCGAACGTCGTCACGCCGCCAGCTCAGCAGCGGCGCAGCATGTCCGTCAAGGCGGTTTTCTCCGCCTGCGTCACCGTCAGCCCGTAGTAGTGCTTCACGACGATCCAGTCGGTCGCGTACGTGCACCAGAACGACACCAGCGGCGGCTTCCACTGGTCCGGGGCCTTGTCGCTCTTCTGCTGGTTGACGTTGTCGGTGACGGCGAACAGCTGCGGGCGGGTCAGGTCGTTGGCGAACTGCTCGCGCTTCTCCGCCGTCCACGTCTTCGCGCCGCTCGCCCACGCCTGGCCCAGCGGGACCATGTGGTCGATGTCGAGGTCGGTCGGCTTGGTCCACGTCTCGCCGTCGTACACGCTGGTCCAGGTGCCCGACGTCGGGCGGCACTCCTTGTCGGTCCGGACGTCCTTGCCGTCACGCTTGAGCACGACCTCGCGGGTGTCGCAGCCGGCGCCCTGGCTGTCCCAGTGCTTGAACTTCTCGCGCGAGTAGCCGTCCATGGACGTCCGCGCGGCGATGGTCAGCTCGTCGAGCTGCTTCTGCGCGTCGGCGGCGCTGACCGGGACCGGGGCCGAGGACGACGATGACGACGCAGGCGGCGTCGCGCCCGCACCCCTGCTCGTCACCCAGTAGCCGAAGAGGGCGACCGCCAGGATCGCGGCTACCAGCAGGATCCGCTGCGTCACGCTGAGCCGAAAGCTGCGGGCGGCCACGATTTTCTCCTCTCACCTGCGCGTGCGCGCGGCGTAGTCTCACCTCTGCCGGCCCGGAAAACCGCGCCGACACGACGACCTGGCGCGAATGTGATCTCGCCCACCCACGGCGGAGGTGTCACACCGGGCCGCTGAACTGCGACTACCGGGGCAGGACCAGCCGGAGGGAGCAGCCGATGCCCGGTCGGCTCAAGAAGTTCGACGAGTTCTTCCAGCGCAAGGCGGCCGAGGGCGGCAACGTCGTGGCCATGGCCCGGCTGGGCGCCGCGTTGCGGGAACGCGGGGAGCTCGCCGAAGCCGAGTCCTGGTACCGCCGGGCCGCGATGGGCGGCGACCGCGTCTCGATGACCGCGCTGGCCCACCTCCTCGCCGACCGCGGCGCGCAGGAGGAAGCCGACCGCTGGTACCACGAAGCGGCGCTGGCCGGCGAGCCGCACGGGATGCTGAACCTGGCCCGGTCCTGCGAGCGGCGCGGCAGGCGCGACGACGCCCTGCACTGGTACGGCGAGGCCGCGCGCACCGGCGACGCGCCGTCGATGGCCGCGTTCGGGCGGCTGCTGCGGGAGCAGGGCGACGGCGAAGCGGCCGAGCCGTGGCTGCGGCAGGCCGCCGAGACCGGCCTCACCGGCGCGATGATCGACCTGGGCCTGGTGCTGCGCGACCGTGGCCAGGCCGCGGAGGCGGCGCGCTGGTGGCGGTCCGCGGTGCTCGCCGGCGACCTCGCGGCCGCCTGCCAGCTCGGCAGGCAGGCGGAACGGCTCGGCAGGCCGGGCGACGCGGAGTCGTGGTACCGCCAGGGCGCGGCGGGCGGCCACGTCGAGTCGGCGGTCCGGCTCGGCCTGCTGCTGCACCGCCGCGGCGACGTCGAGGAGGCCGAGAACTGGTACCTCGACGCGGCCGAGCAGGGCGACCCGGCGGCGATGACGAACCTCGGCGTCCTGGCCCGCACCCGCGGCGACGACGGCGAAGCGGCCGCCTGGTACCGCAAGGCCGCCGAGCACGGCAGCATCCCGGCGCTCACGAACCTCGGCCACCTGGCCGAGCACCGGGAGGACTTCGCCGAGGCCGAGGACTGGTTCCGGCGGGCCGCGGAGACCGGCGACGTCCAGGGAATGCTCAGCCTGGCCCGCATGCTGCGGTCGCGGGGCGCGGCGCAGGAGGCCGAGCTGTGGCTGGCCCGCGCCGAACACATCGAGGACGACCGCGAACCTATTGTGTGATCCACTTCACAGTTCTAGCCTGGACGGATGAGGCCACGAGTCCTGGTCGCAAGCATCGGCAACGTCTTCCTGCGCGACGACGGCTTCGGTGTCGAAGTGCTCAAGGAACTCGACCGGGCCGGCCTGCCCCCGTGGGTGCAGATCGCCGACTACGACATCGCGGCGGTCCACCTGGCCTACGACCTGACGGGCGGCTACGACACGACGATCCTGCTGGACGCCACCCCGCACGGCCGGCCACCGGGCACGCTGTCCCTGACCGAGGACCTGACGGCGGCCTCGGCACTGGACGCGCACGGCCTGCACGGCGACGCGGTCTTCCGCCTCCTGCGGCTCCTGGGCGGCGACGCGGGCCGCGTCCTGGTCCTCGGCTGCGAGCCGGCCTGCGTCGACGGCGGAATCGGGCTGTCCCCGCAGGTCGCGGCCGCGGTCCCGGCGGCGGTGCGCGCGGTGACCGAACTGGCGTGGGGCGCGAGCCCGGAGCTGCCTGTCCTGTCGCAATCGACCGAGGTCTGAAACGCGAAGGGCCCCCTTGCCGGCCCGGGGAGCCGGCAAGGAGGCCGTTTCACGACGGCGTCAGAAACCCGCCGTCACCCTCGTGAAGTCCCAGTCGTTCTGGGCGATGCCGCTGCACGCCGACTGGACGCCGCCGCCAGGGCAGCCTCGGTCGCGGTTGACCGACCAGAACGCCAGGCGGCCGATGTTGTTCGCCTTGGCCCAGGTGGTGATCCGGGTCCACGTGTCCACGCTGGTCAGCTCCTGCTGGTCGGACAGGCCGTTCATGCCGGAGATGCCCAGGTGGTTGTACGCGGTGGCGTCGCTCCAGCCGAACGTCGACTTCAGCTTGTCGCGCAGGCCGTTGGCCGCGCTCACCGTGCTCGCGTACATGTCCGCGCCGCCGCCGAAGTCGAACGGCATGATCGTGAACACGTCCACGTTCGCGCCGAGGGCCTTCGACCGGTCGATGAGCCGGTTGCCGTAGTAGTTCGGGCCGGTCGTCGACGTGCCGAACGTCAGGATCGTCTGGATGCCCGGGTTGTTCTGCTTGACGATCTTCAGCGCGCCCAGGATGCGGTCCTGCACGGTCTCGTTCTCGAACTCGTCGGAGTTCTCGATGTCGATGTCGATCGCCTTGAGCCCGTAGGCGTTGATCACCTGCTGGTAGGCGCCGGCCAGTGCCTCCGGCGTCGAGCAGTTCGGGCCCAGCTTGTTCCCGCTCCAGCCGCCGAACGACGGCACCACCTGGCCGCCCGCCGCCTTGATCTGCGCGATCGCGTTCGCGTCCGCGCTGCCCTGCAGCGGACGGCTGCTGTCCCACGCCGGGGTGCAGCCACCGGAGGCGTTGACGAACGCCATGGTGAACCACTTGACGCCGGTCGCGTTCATCACCGTCTGCGGGCTCGGCGGGTTGCCCCAGCCCATGTACAGGTACGGCGCGCCCCGGCCGCCCGGCTGCTGCGGCGGCGTGGTGGTCGGGGGTGGTGTCGTCGTAGGCGGCGGTGTGGACGTCGGTGGTGTGCCCCCGGCGTCGCAGGAACCCCCGTTCAGCCGGCAGTTCGACGGCGCGACGTACGTGCCGGAGTACGTCACGTTGAACCCGAAACTCGCACTACCGCCGTTGGACACGTTGCCGTTCCAGGTGTTCTTGACGGTGACGTGCTGGCCGGACGCGGTGTAGCTGCCGTCCCACAGCGACGAGATCTTCGCGCCACTCGGCAGGTCGAACTCGACCGTCCAGCTCGGCAGCGTCGAGCCGGAACCGTTGCTGATCGTGTACTTGCCTTCGTACCCGGTGCCCCAGTCGGAGCCCTTGCTGAAAGTCGCCGAGACCCCGCCCGCCGCGTTCGCCGGCGCGATCACGACCACCGCGCCGACCGTGGCGGCCACGGCGGTCAGTCCCAGTGCGGACAACCACTTCCTCATGATCGGTCCTTTCAGGACAGTCCGTTGCGCATGGCGGTGATGAGCTCGCCGTTGCTGGTGTCGCCGGTCAGCTCCCAGAAGAAGGCGCCGCCGAGGCCCTGCTGCCTGGCGTAGGACATCTTTCCGCCGATGGTCGACGGGGTGTCGTAGCTCCACCAGTTGCTGCCGCACTTCGCGTACGCGGTGCCGGCGATCGTGCCGGTCGACGGGCAGCTGTTCTTGAGGACCTTGTAGTCCTCGATGCCCTGCTCGTAGGTGCCCGGCGCTGGTCCGGTGGCGGTGCCGCCCGGCGCGTCCTGCGTGACGCCGGTCCAGCCGCGGCCGTAGAACCCGATGCCCAGCAACAGCTTGCTCGCCGGGACGCCCTTGCTCTTGAGCTTCTGGATCGCGGCGTCGGAGTAGAAGCCGGCGGTCGGGATGCCCGCGTAGGACGTCAGCGGCGAGTGCGGAGCGGTCGGGCCCTGCGCGGCCCACGCGCCGAAGTAGTCGTAGGTCATGACGTTGAACCAGTCGACGTACGGCGCGGCGCCCGCGTAGTCGGCGACGTCGAGCTTGCCGCCGTTGCTGCCGTCGGCCGAGATGGCCGAGGTGATCAGGAACGAGGAGCCGAACTTCGCGCGCAGCGCGGCCATCAGGTTCTTGTAGGCCGCGGCCCCGCTGGTGTCACAGGAAAGGCCGCACGCGTTGGGGTACTCCCAGTCGATGTCGATGCCGTCCCAGATGTCGGCCCAGCGCGCGTCCTTCAGCAGGTTGTAGCAGGACTGCGCGAACGCGGCCGCGTTCTGCGCGGCCTGGCCGAAGCCGCCGGAGTACGTCCAGCCGCCGAACGACCAGATCACCTTCAGGCCCGGGTGCAGCTTCTTCAGCTTGCGCAGCTGGTTGAAGTTGCCGGCGACGGGCTGGTCCCAGGTGTCGGCGACGCCGTCGACGCTGCCCGCGGCGTCGTAGGTCTTCTGGTAGTCGGCGTACGGGTCGTCGTTGGCACTGCACTGGCCGTTCTTGACGTTGCCGAACGCGTAGTTGATGTGGGTCAGCTTGCTCGCCGAGCCCGAGGTTTCGATGTTCTTGACGTGGTAGTTGCGCCCGTAGACGCCCCACTGCACGAAGTAGCCGACGTTCTTCAGCCCACCCGGCTGCGGCGGCGTGGTCGTCGTCGGCGGGGTGGTCGGCGTGGTCGGGACGGTGGTGGTCGGCTGGGTCGGGGTCGTCGGGGTGGTGGTCGGGGTGCTGCCGCCGGCGTCGCAGGAGCCGCCGTTGAGCCGGCAGTTCGCGGGCGCGGAGTAGGTGCCGGAGTAGCTGACGTTGAAGCCGAAGCTGGCGGTGCCGCCGTTGCCGACGTTGCCGTTCCAGGTGTTCTTGACGGTGACGTGCTGGCCGGACGCGGTGTAGCTGCCGTCCCACAGCGACGAGATCTTCGCGCCGGACGGGAGGTCGAACTCGACCGTCCAGCTCGGCAGCGTCGAGCCCGAGCCGTTGCTGATCGTGTACTTGCCTTCGTACCCGGTACCCCAGTCGGAGCCCTTCGTGAAGGTGGCGCCGACGCCACCGGCGGCGTTCGCGGGCACGGTGACGAGGCCGACCGCGAGCGCGCCGACCGCGGTGAACAGACCGAGGAGGTGCCATCTCTTTCTGGACATCGCTCTCCTTTGAGCCAGGTGCGGGGACGGCAGACACCAACACCACCGGCGGGGATCCGGGCGGTGTTTTGCGCCGTTTGCGGAAACGGTACGTGGTCCAGACCAATTATGGAAGCGTCACCACGGAGCGTGGTTAGTGGTCAAGACCAATGGCCGGTCCGCGCACCGAACTGGTCCAGACCGGTTACGCAAAGCAGCCGGGCCCGGTTTCCCGGGCCCGGCTGGCGGCGGTACGGCGATCAGCAGTTGACGTAGTGGATGCTGACCTGGGTCGAGTAGGTCCCCGACGGGGCGTTCAGCGTGAAGGACTTCGACGCGCCCTTCGGGCCCACCCACGGCCCGTCGCTGACGCCGCCGTTGCTCCAGTGCGACCGGACGTACGGGCACCGGCCGTCGGCCTTGTCGTCGGTCACCTTCCCGCTGACGGTCCGGTAGTCGTTGCACCACGTGCCCGAGGCGTGGCCTTCGCTGATCTTGAGCGTCCAGTTCTCGCACGGCAGGGCGAGCCGCTGGCCGGCGGCGGCGGGCCGGGCGGCGTCCGTCCCGGTCGCGGCGCTCGCGGTGGCGGTCGCGCCGCCGGCCACCAGCAGGCCGAGTACCCCGGCCACGGCTGCAGTCCTGAGCATCCTCATGTCGTTCCCCCTTCGCGTCGGGTTTTCCTGACCCGGGCGACCCTGCCACCGCGGCCGCGCGCGAACGGCGTGCTTCGAACAGGCTCTAACGACTTCCGCGGTCCAGCACGGCCAGGCCCAGCGGCGTGATGAGGTGGGTGGCGAGGTTCTCGTGCCGGTCGGTGGTGATGAGGCCTGCGTCGCGCAGGACGTTCGTGTGGTGGCTGACGGTCGCCGGCGCGACCCCGGCCTGCTTCGCCAGCCGGGTGGTGGTGCTGCCGCGGACGGCCGAGCGCAGGATGGTGGCCCGGGTGGCGCCCAGCAGCGCACTCAGGTGATCACCGCGTTCCCGGGCGGCCAGCAGCCGCGCCCCGGGCCGGATCGGCACGGCCAGCACCGGACGCAGCCGCGGGTCGGCGAGCGCGACGGGATGCTGCACGCCGAAGTAGCTGGGGATGAGCACGAGACCCCGGCCGTCGAGGTGCAGGTCGCGATCGACGGGATACCCGACCGCGAGCACCGGCGGCTGCCAGCGGGTGGCGGGCCCGAGCCACCGCAGCAGCCCTTCGGGCCCACCGTGCAGGTAACGCTGAACCCCGGCGGCACATTCGATGCGCAGTCCTTCGCCGACGACGTCGAGCTGCGGCTCGATCAGCGCGTGGAAGTACAGCCGCAGCGCCCGCCGCAGCTCCCCCGTCGCGGAGGGCTTCGCCGCAGCCAGTTCGCCGAGCCAGGCGGCAGCGGGCCCGCAGACGGGCTCCAGCCGCCCGACTTCGGCCCGCAGTCGCCGCGCGGGCGTCGCGAGGACGAGTTCGGTGGCGGTACGGACGTCGGGCACGTCCTCCGGAGGCGTCAGGAAGTCCGGAAAGTACGCGGCATGCGGAGCGACAGTCATCAGCAGCTGCACCGCGGCCTGCAGCCGCCGGTCCCCGCGCACGCGTTCGCGCACCCGCCGCCGCCACGCCTCGAAGGCCAGGCCACCGCCGGAGTGCTGCAGCGCCTGCACGCTGCCGACGATCTCCCACATCAGGTCGATGTCCAGCTTCAGCCGGGTCCGCGCGAGATCGGCGTCGGTGAAGTGGATGCGCAGCTGCGGCACGTCGTCCCCCCTGGAAGCACGTTCCGCGCTTCAGGTGTCGCCGGAACGCCGCCCGGGTACGGAAGTCAGCCGGTAGGAGCAACCCGGCGGGGCTCGACATCGGGCACGGCCAGGCGCGGGTTGGCGCCTGCGGCGACGACGCGCATGACGAATCCGGCCGCTTCTTCCAGCTGGCGCGCCGCGTCGAGCCCGCCGACCACCACACCCTCACCGCCGAGGTCCGCGACCAGCTCGGCCGCATGGCCGAGCGCGCCCGGGTCGTCCCCGCAGAGCGCCACCACCGGCCGCCGCGGACCAGTGTGTGGCCAGGAGGTCCCGGCGAACAGGTGCAGTGCCTTGACCACGTGCGCACCCGGCGCGTGGCGGGCGACGAATTCCGCGGCCGAGCCGGACGCCGGACGCAACCGGCCGGTCGCGTAGTCGACGGCGTTCGTGCAGTCGAGCACGGTCTTCCCGCCCAGCCCGCCCCGGTCGGCGCCGACCAGGGACAGCGCGCCGGCCAAGCCGTCGTAGGCGACCGCCACGAGCACGACGCCGGCCCGGGCGGCGAACTCGTCCGGCGCAACGGCTTCCGCGCCGATCTCGGCCGCCGCGGCCCGGACCCGATCGGCGTCCCGGCCGGTGAGCACCACCGCACGGCCCGCGGCGAGCCATGCTTTCCCGAGCGCGACAGCCAAGTTCCCGGTCCCCAGAATTCCCACGTGCACGGCTACCTCCTACTTCGAACGGGTCTGCCGGCCACGTTAGGGAGCCCGTTCCTACCGATCGGGAGGACAAGAGGTGCCAGACTGGCCGCCGTGACCGACGGAATCTGCCCGCCCTTCGCGTCCGACTGCCATGTCCGGGCGGCGGTCGAACTGATCAGCCACACGTGGGATCCCGTCCTGCTGTCGGCCCTGCGCCGCGGCCCGACGCGACGCAACGACCTGCTGACCCGCATCGCGGGCATCAGCGACAAAGTGCTGACCGAGTCGTTGCGCCGCCTCACGGAACGACGCCTCGCCACCAAACAGGACGGCGGCGGAACCGCGGCGACGTACGAGCTGACCGCACTGGGCGAGTCGTTCGCGAGCGGCCCGCTCGCGCAGCTGGCCCGGTGGGCGGCGGAACACCAGGACGAAATCGCCGGGTGACGTCCGTCGCTTTTCCTGCCGGAACAAGAAAGAAGCCCCCCTCTCGCGAGGGGGGCTTCTTTGCTGTCTCAACCAGACGTGCGCCCGAAGGGATTCGAACCCCTGACCTTCTGATCCGTAGTCAGATGCTCTATCCAGCTGAGCTACGGGCGCTTGTTCAGTTGTTCTCTAACCTAGCACCCGGCGAACCGGGGGCCAGCGGAGGCTCCGGGATTTGAACCCGGGAGGGGGGGTTACCCCCAACCGCATTAGCAGTGCGGCGCCATAGACCAGACTAGGCGAAGCCTCCTGGGCCCAACGACCACTGCTCAGATAGGTTACACACCCCCCGATCACCCCCGAACCCGACCCCCCTTACGCCCGGCGCAGCAGCCTGAGCAGGCGCGGAGAGCGGCCTCCGAGGCCCTCTGCCTCGAAGGTTGCAATGCCCACCCTCGGCAGCTCGCGGACGCCCGGGTACACCAGGTACCGGGGCACCCAGCGGGGCTGGAACTTCGCGTTGAAGCGGTACAGCGTCTCGATCTGGATCCAGCGCGAGAAGAAGTGCAGGACCTTCGCCGCCGCCTTCGCCACCGGGCCCGCGCCGATGCGGCGGCCCTGCTCCATCAGGGCGCGGAACGCCGCGAAGTTCAGGGACACCTGGCGGACTCCGTGGTGGCGGGCCGCCAGGAGGAGTTCCGAGATCATCAGCTCGTTGACGCCGTTGTCGGCCGTGCGGTCGCGGCGCATCACGTCCAGCGACAGGCCCGTCGTGCCCCACGGGACGAACTGGAGCACGCCGCGCACGCGGCCGCCCTGCTCGGCCGTCACCAGGACCGAGCCGGGGTCGCCCATGCGGCCCAGCGCCATCGAGAAGCCGCGCTCGGTGTCCGTGCCGCGCCAGTTCGCCGCCAGTGCCGCCAGTTCGTCCAGCTCGCCGGGCCGCAGGTCCTCGGCGCGGCGGACCAGCACCTTGTAGCCCGCGCGCTTCGTGCGGGCCGCCGCCTGGCGGACGCCGCGCATGCTGCGGCCGTCCAGGGTGAACTCGTCGGCGTCGACCACCGCTTCGTCGCCGATCTCCAGTACCTCCAGCCCGAAGCGGGCCCAGACCGTCGCGCCCAGCTCGGAGACGCCCATCGCGGCCGGGACCCAGCCGCCCCGGCGGCAGACCTCCAGGTACTCCTCGATCGCGCCGGGCCACGCCTCGTGGTCGCCCAGCGGGTCGGCCGAGCACAGCGCCACCCCGGCGATCACGCGGTAGGTGACCGCGGCCTTGCCCGTCTTCGAAAACACCGCGAACTTGTCCCGCCGCAGCGCGAAGTAGCCGAGCGAGTCACGCTCGCCGTGCTCGTCCAGCAGTCCGCGCAGGCGGTCGACCTCGTCGTCGGACAGCCGCGGCGCCGGCTCGGCCGAGCGCAGCAGGAAGTACGCCGACACCCCGACCGCGGCGAGGCCGAACAGCAGGCCCACCGCCGCGGTCAGGTCCTCCAGCCACAGCTGGTGGAACACCGCGGGCCCGCTGACGCCGACGAGCGCGAGCGCCGACTCCGCCACCCGGTCCGGGAAGCTCATCGGCTCCAGCACCGTCCGGGACGCCACCGACAGCAGGATGACGTTGATCACGAACCCGGCCAGCACCAGCTGCAGGAACACCCGCACCGCCCGCCAGCGCCCGACGACCGGGTCCGGCTTCGCGACGAAGTACCGCCGGTTCGCGATCAGGCCTGCCAGCAGCACCGTCGACACCAGGCCGGCGCCGAAGACGTGCTTGAGCCCGATGTGCGACACCGTGAGCAGCACCGTCGCGCCGATCGCCAGCTGCCAGGCCCGGCGCTTGCGGCGCCGCAGGCCCGCGGCCAGCATCACCAGCAGCACGCCCGTGACCAGCGCCACGGTCGCCGCCGCCACCGTGGCCTCCTGCGGCAGCTCCAGCCACTCCGAGAGGTGCCCGCGCAGGTTCCGGCCGGCGGGCACGAGGACCGACGCCACGGTGAGCAGGCCCGCGAGCCGGGTCACCCAGGTGATCACCCCCACAGTGGTGGTCCCCGCCACCTTCCAGGTGATTTGCGCGCGTGTCCCCGTCACCACCTGTGCACCCTGCCGTGGCCCATCCTGCCTCCCCCATCTACCCCCCGGCGAGCTCCACGAACGGCGCCAGTGCCGCCGGGTTGGCCAGCGCGTCGCGGCTGACGGCCCGGTCGGGAGCCACACCGGCGAGGATCTTCTTCACCGGTACCTCACACTTCTTACCGTTCAAGGTACGAGGTATCTCGGAAACCACGACGAACCGATCGGGTACATGGCGTGGTGACAGCGCGCTACGCAGTTCCTTCCGCAGCGCCGGTTCGACGTCTTCGAGCGCGACGCCGTCGGCGAGCACCACGAAACAGATCAGCTGCCCGTCCTCGTTCCCGGCGGCCGAAGTGTCCACGACCAGGGAATCCAGGATCTCGTCGTACCCCTCGACGACCCGGTAGAACTCCGCCGTGCCCATCCGGACGCCGCCGCGGTTGAGCGTCGAGTCGCTGCGGCCGTAGATCACCGCCGAGCCGCGGTTGGTGATCCGGATCCAGTCGCCGTGGCGCCACAGGCCGGGATACATCTCGAAGTACGCCTCACGCAGGCGCGAGCCGTCGGGGTCGTTCCAGAAGAACACCGGCATCGACGGCATCGGCTGGGTGATCACCAGCTCGCCGACCTCCTCGACGACGGCGTTGCCCGCCTCGTCGAAGGCCTTGACCGCGGCGCCGAGCGCCGGGCAGGACAGCTCGCCGAGCCAGACCGGGACGTCGGGCGCCGACGCGACGAACGCCGCGCACAGGTCGGTGCCGCCGGAGACCGAGCAGATCTGGACGTTCTTCCCGACCTCGTCCGCGATCCACCGGAAGCCTTCGACGCTCAGCGGCGCGCCGGTCGAGCCGAGTGCGCGCAGCGCCGTCAGGTCGTAGCGCTCGGCAGGCTTGATGCCCGCCTTGAGGCAGCTCTGGATGAACGGCGCCGACGTGCCGAAGTAGGTGACGCGGTGCTGTTCCGCGAGGTGCCAGAGCGCGTTGAGGTCCGGATACCCCGGGCTGCCGTCGTAGAGCACGATCGTGGTGCCGACGAGCAGGCCGGAGATGAGGAAGTTCCACATCATCCAGCCGGTGGTGCTGAACCAGAAGAACCGGTCGCCGGGCCCGAGGTCGGTCTGCAGCGCGAGCGCCTTGAGGTGTTCGAGGGTGATGCCGCCGTGGCCGTGCACGATGCCCTTCGGCAGGCCGGTGGTGCCGGAGGAGTAGAGCACCCACAGCGGGTGCGCGAACTCGACCGGCTCGAACAGCAGCGTCGAGCCTTCGTGCTTCGCGAGCAGCTGGTCCCAGTCGAGCGTGCCGTCCATGCGGCCTTCGCCGACGTACTCGACGAGGACCGTCGCGGCCAGCGACGGCAGCTTCGCCTGCAGGTCCGCGATCGTCGTCCGGATGTCGAACTGGCGGCCGTTGTATGCGTAGGCGTTGACCGCGAAGAGCACCTTCGGCTCGATCTGCACGAAGCGGTCCGCGACCGCACGGACGCCGAAGTCCGGCGAGCACGACGACCAGATCGCGCCGATGCTCGCCGTGGCGAGGAACGCGACCAGCGTCTGCGGGCAGTTCGGCGCCAGCGCGACGACGCGGTCGCCCTTGCCGACGCCCAGCTCCAGCAGCGCCGCCCGGGCCGCGGCGACCTGGGCACGCAGCTTGCCGTAGGTCAGGTGGCTCGCGAGGCCGTCCTCGCGATGGAAGATCACCGCGGTTTCGTCGTCGGCCTTCGTGGCACCCGCGACGCCCGGGGTGAGCGCGTGCTCGGCGTAGTTCAGCGTCCCGCCCTCGAACCAGACGGCGTCCGGCATCGCGCCTTGGAGCACCTCACCGGGCTGGTCGTGCCAGCGGACGCCGAGGAAGTCCGCGACCGCGGCCCAGAAGTCCGGGCCGCGCTCGACCGAGAACTCCCACAGCGAGCGGTAGTCGTCCACCTCGACGCCGCGCTCGGCGCGCAGCCACTGGCGGAAGGCTTCGATCTTGGTGTCGGCAACGTGGCCCGGCTCGGGGCGCCAGAGCACTTCGGGGGCGTCGGCGGTGTGCGTCACGCTCCGAGCCTAATCCTTCCGAACGCGAAGTCACTGTGGCCGGAACCCACACGGAACCCGGGTCGGAGGTGGTGCTCGCCCACACCTAACGCAGGTGCGCGTCGAACCAGTCGAGGGTGCGCTGCCACGCCTCCGCGGCCGCGCCAGGGTCGGCGTCGAAGCGGTGGTTGGCGCCCGGGTAGTGGACGACGTTCGTGGCGACCTTCGCCGACGCGGCCGCGTCACGCAGCTGCTCGACGTCGGCGCCGCCCGCCTCGTCGCCGGCGTCGCCGTACATGCCGAGCCAGGGGCTGGTGAGCCGCCCGGCGATCTCGACCAGCGCGGGCAGCTCGGCGGCCTGCTGCCCGCCGACGCTGACCGCGGCGCCCAGCTTCCGGTGCGAGGCGACGACGAGGGCCGCGGTGCCGCCGAGGTCGAAGCCCATCACGCCGAGCAGGTCGGCCTGGACGCCGCGCTCGACGAGCCAGGCCAGGGTCAGGTCGGTCGCGTCGAGCAGGTCCTGCTGGGTGAGGCGCGCGTCGTCGAGGTGCGGGGTGACGGTCAGCCAGCCCTCCGTGGCGAGGCCGGCGAGCAGCAGCTTCACGCCGTCGGTGACGCCGTCCGCCTCGTGCAGCACCACCAGGCCGCCGCGAAGCGACCCTTCGGGTTCCGAGCAGGTCAGGCGCAGGGCAGGGCCGCCGGGGCGCTGGTAGTCCACGGTGCTGGTCGAGGTCATGCCGTCACTCAATCACTTGGAGGTGAACGGGAGATACCCCCAGTGTCCCACCGGGGACCGCCTGAAGGGAGTCGCGCGGCGGCGGGCGGAAAAGATACGGTGACCGGGTCGTCCCGTCGAATTCCAGGAGCGCCGAAGATGCCGTCCGTGTCCCCGCGTGCCGATCTCGAATCGTTGCCGAAATACGTCCCCGGCCGGACGATCGAAGGCGCGATCAAGCTGGCGAGCAACGAGGTGCCCGGCGGCGCGCTGCCGAGCGTCGCGCGGGCGATCGCCGAGGCCGCGGCGGGCATCAACCGTTACCCGGACACGGGTTCGCAGGCGTTGCGCGAGCGGCTCGCCCGCGAACTGGACGTGCCGGTGGACCGCGTCGCGATCGGCTGCGGCTCGGTGTCGCTGTGCCAGCAGACGATCCAGGCGGTGTGCGCGCCCGGCGACGAGGTGATCTTCGGCTGGCGCTCGTTCGAGGCGTACCCGATCGTCACGCAGGTCGCGAACGCGGTGTCGGTGAAGGTCCCGATCACCGAGGGCCAGGAACTCGACCTCGACGCGATGGCCGCGGCGATCACCGGCCGCACGCGCGTGGTCTTCGTCTGCAACCCCAACAACCCGACCGGGACGGCGATCCGCCGCGCAGAGCTGGAGCGCTTCCTGGACGCGGTCCCGGAGCGCGTGCTGGTCGTCCTGGACGAGGCGTACAAGGAGTTCGTCACCGACCCCGAGGTCCCCGACGGCGTCGAGTACACCCGCACCCGGCCGAACGTGATGGTGCTGCGCACGTTCTCGAAGGCGTACGGCCTCGCGGGCCTGCGCGTCGGGTACGCGATCGCGCCGGAGCCGATCGCCGACGCGATCCGCCAGGTGTACGTGGCGTTCTCGGTGAACATGCTGGCCCAGGTGGCCGCGCTCGCTTCGCTCGACGCGGCGGACGAGCTGCTGGAGCGCTGCAAGGAGATCGTCGCCGAGCGCGGCCGGGTGCGCGACGCGCTGATCGCGGCGGGGTACCAGGTGCCGGAGACGCAGGCGAACTTCGTGTGGCTGCCCCTGGGCGAGCAGGCGGTCCCGTTCGCCGAGCACGCACTGGACCGCAAGCTGGTGGTCCGCCCCTTCGCCGGCGACGGCGTCCGCGTGACCATCGGCACCCGCGAGGAGAACGACCTCTTCCTGTCCGCGGCGCGCGACTTCAGTCGCTGAAGTTCGCTGGTCCGGGCGGGACCAGGCGTTCCAGGAGAGTGTGGATCTGCGCCATTCCCTGGGCCATGGTGGCGAACTTCTCGTCGGTTTTGGCGAAGCCCTCGGCGATCGCTTGGCCGTGCTCGAGCTGGGTTTCGCGCAGGGCGTTGAGGGTCTGGTTGTGCGCTCGAAGCTCGTCTCGCAGGTCGGCGGCATCCCGGTCGGCGCCACCGGCAAGGACACGAGCCGCGGCGGCGTCACTGCGAGCCGCCGCGGCGTCGGACGCGGCGACCGTGAACTGGTCGCGGAGTCGCAGAACTTCGGCTTCGAGCACCCGAACGCGCCGGTCGAGGTCTTCCGGGTCCGTCATGGATCGAATCGTACCGAGCCCGGAGGGGCCGCCCTACTTGAGCGAAAGCTGTATCACCGCGGCGACGCCGATCACCACGATGACGCCGCGCAGTACCGCCGGCGGCAGCTTGCGGCCGATCTTCGCGCCGAGGAAGCCGCCGGCGGTGGAGCCGACCGCCAGCCACAGCACCACCGGCCAGCTGATCGGGGCCACGAACGCGTAGATCACGCCGGCGACGACGTTGACCACGGCGGCGAGGACGTTCTTGACGCCGTTCAGCTTCTGCAGGGGTTCGCTCAGCAGCATTCCCAGCACGGCCATCAGCATCACGCCCTGTGCGGCGGTGAAGTACCCGCCGTAGATGCCGATGAGGAAGACGAAGAACATCAGCAGGGGGCCGGGTTTGTGCTCGGTGCCGTTGGCCTCGCGGCGGGCGGCCACCCACTTCGACACCTTCGGCTGGACGATCACCAGGACCACCGCCAGCCCGACGAGCACGGGGACGACGGCTTCGAAGGCGTCCTTCGGCAGCGAAAGCAGCAGGACGGTGCCGCCGATCGCGCCGAGGAAGGACGCGACGGCGAACCTGACGGTCTGCGGCCAGTAGCCCTTGAGCTCGTGCCGGTATCCCCAGGCACCGCTGAGGGTGCCGGGCGCGAGGCCGATGGCGTTGGACGTCGTCGCCGTCACCGGCGGATAGCCGAGCGCGACGAGCACGGGGAACGTCACCAGGGTCCCCGACCCGACGACGGCGTTGATGGTGCCCGCCCAGATCCCGGCGACCACGACGATCACCGCGTGCCACCACGTCATGAAGCAATCACGTGCGGAGCCTAAGCATCGTGGGCGGGTCCCGCGACGCAGATGTGTCTGGGCAGACACTCACCACGGCGATGCAGCGTCCCGGCCGCGCCGTGCGTAAGCAGCGGTACCTGACAAGAAGGAGGCCCGATGCGGGCAGCCGACGAGGATCGGTTTCGCGAGTTCGCCCGGGGCAACGCCGTCATGCTGCGCCGGTACGGCTACCTGCTGTGCGGTGACTGGCACCTGGCCGAGGATCTCGTCCAGACCACGCTGTACAAGATGTACGGCGCGTGGCCGCGGATCCGCGGCACCGACCGCCCGATGAGCTACGCGCGGCGGACGCTGACCCGCTGCTGGCTCGACGAGCGGCGGCGGCCGTGGCGGCGGTCCGAGCACCACACCGACGCGCTGCCGGAAGTCGCGGACGAGACGGCGGATCCGTCCCGCCACCCGGCCGGCCTGCGCCCCGAATTGGCCACGGCGCTGGCGGCCCTCGCGCCGCGGCAGCGGGCGGTGCTGGTGCTGCGGTACTTCTGCGACCTGCCGGTCGCCGACGCCGCCCGCGAACTGCGGTGTTCCGAAGGAACGGTCCGGAGCCAGACCGCACGGGCCCTGCAGACGCTGCGCGGCGTCTACCCCGCCGAATCCGGTTTCCTGGCAGAAAGCGAGCTGCAATGAACGAGCAGACCCTGGCCCGCGAGTTCACCGCGGCCGTGCACCCCGAACCGCCGCTGGGCTTCGACCCGGACGAGGTCGTCACCCGGGCAGGCCGGCGGCGCCGTCGCCGCCGGAACAGCCTGCTCACCGGGGCCGCCGTGGTGGCGGCACTCGCCGCTGTCGCGATCACGCTCACCGGACCGGCGGCTCCTGCCCCGGTCCAGCCGGCCGGAGCGCAGACGGTCACGCCGTCCGACGGACATCGCTGGTGGCCGCCGGGTGACATCGCCCAGCCGACCGAAGCGCGGCTGCGGGCCCGCGCCCCGGAGGTCGCCGACCATCTCGAGGCGGTCCTGCGCACGATGGTGCCCCCGGCCGACCAGCTCCGCCGCCGCTCCAACGACTCGGGCCGCTTCGGCGGCGTGCTGCCGCCGAGCCAGGTCGGCGTCCGCACCCAGGAACACGGCGGCCCGGAGGACGGCGGCTACTTCATCTCGGTGGAGGTGTTCGTGCCGGCCGTCCCGGTCACCCGGTTCCAGCCGGTGCAGCTGTGCGCGGAGCTGAAGAAGCAGATCAGCCCGGAAACGACGTGCCGCTACTTCGAGGTCGGCGCGGGAGGGGCCCGGGTGGTGGCGGAAACGGACACCGTGGACCGGGCGAACACCAGGCAGCACAGCATCTCGGTGACCGACTTCCGCGCGGACGGCACGTTCGTCGTGGCCACGGTGTTCAACTCGCCGGGAGTCGAAGCCCCGCTGCCGCTGACCGCCGACCAGCTCACCACGGTGGCCGGCGACCCGGGACTGACGCTGTAGCCGGGCGGCCGGGACGACGGCTCGGCGCAGGTCACTTCTTGACAGGCATCCAGGAAGCGACCTCGGCCAGCGCGTCGAGTGTCTCGTCGTCGAAATGGCCGGTGGCGTTGTCGGCTTCGGCCACCACCATGCCGTAGCCCTCCGGGCGGGAGGCGTAGTGCAGCCCGGTCATCTTCACCCCGGCCACCCCGAGCACCACCGCGACGTCCAGCGGCCGCACATCTCCGCTTCCGTGCACCCGCTCGACCTTTTCGAACGCGGCAGCCTGCTTTCTGCTCCGGAACCCGACACGCACCACGGAAATGACCGCGGCGTTGCGATGCCCGTCACCGACAGCCAGCAGCATCCGATGCAGCGACGAGCACGGTGTTCTCATCAGGAACTCCCGCACCTTGCCCGTGGCGGCTGCGACGCACTCGGCCGCGTGCTCGAGGTCGTGGACCTCTCGTCGCAGCTGCTTGACCTTCAACTTGCTCCACGCCTCGTCGGGCTTGCCCTTCTTCGCCGACTCGCCGGCTTCGGCCCGGCGGGTCTTGATCGACCGTCCCGGCAGTGAGTCGACGACGTCGCCGGCGGCATTGCCGGCGAATGCCTCGGATGCCGCTCCTGCTCCGCCACCACCACCCGCGAAGAGACCGCCCGCGCCCACCCCGGCGACGCCGCCTCCGGCGAGGACCACCGCGGCAGCAACCGCCACCAACGGACCCGAACCGCCCTTGCCATCCTCGAGGTAAACCCGGTTTCCGTTCTTGGTGATCCAGCGACCCACGTCTGCGCTCCCCCTCGCATCGGTTCTGTGCGCCTCATGGGCGCGACGGGTGACTGAATGTCTACGCAGCGCATCGGTCCGTGGTTGCCCGCCGACCGAGTGAATCTCGCGCGAGTCCCGGCGGACCTGACCGGGCGCGCGGTCATGACGCTCCTTCCGGGACATGCGCCGGGACCACTTCGGACTCCACCCGCCACCCCAGGGCGCCGTACAGGCCTCGCCCGGCCTCGGAGGCCAGCAACGCGCTCGACTCCGCCGCCGCCGCGGCGCTCAGGTGGTGCATGACCACCCGGCCGAGGCCGCGGCGGCGGTGTTGTGGCTGCGTCTCGATCTGGTCGAACACCGCCACGCCCGACGCCACCGCGACCCTCCCCCGGGCCGCCGGGGCTCCGGCGCACGACACGGCCACGTCCCACACCGGCCCGTCTCCACTGACCGTCACCGCGTACGGCGACGGCACCGAAACCGGAGGCAGTGCCCCCTCGAACGTCATCAGGTACTCCGTCTCTCCCACCTCCCACTCCGATGTCAGCCCGGCCACGACCTCGCCGCGCGCGCCGCACGTCTTCAGCCACGTGCCCGGCGATGCCGCCGTCCTGGCCCGTGCTGCCACTGCCGACGGCGAGCGCAGCAGGTACCGCACCCGGTGTCCCGGCAAGCCGACGTCGACGCGGTAGCCGTCGGGTTCGGCGACCGGTGGTGGCGTCGCCCGGGACACCGTCCAGCCACGCACCCATGCCCCCAGGATCTCCATGTCCGTGATCATGGCAGCCACCCCCGACAATTCCGGGAGCTGAGAGGATGGGGTCGTGGACACCGAGCAGGTCTGGAGCGCGACCGTCGAGCGGCTGCGGGCGCGGATCGACTCCGGTGACCTGCCGCCCGGGTCGCGGCTGCCCGCCGAACGCGTGCTCTGCGAAGAACTCGGCATCAGCCGGGGGTCGCTGCGGCAGGCTCTGCGCGTCCTAGACTCCATCGGGTACGTCCAGATCCGGGCCGGCTCCGGGACCTACGTCCGTGAGCAGCAGGAACAGCCGCTGCGGAGCTGGTTCACCGAGCACGACCAGCTCGTCGAGAAGCTGTTCGACCTGCGGGCGACCGTCGAGCCCACGCTCGCCGAACGGCTGGCGCGGCACGCCACCGCGAAGACCGTCGGGCGGCTGGAGGACAACGTCGCCGAGATGGCGCAGGCGGCCGAAGCCGGGGACATGCTGCGGGTCATCGCCACCGATGCCGAGTTCCACCGGGTGATCGCGCAGAACGCGGGCAACGACGACGTCGCCGGGCTGCTCCGGTCGGTCCTCGCCCTGGTCGGCGAGGAGCGGCGGGCCGCGCTGCGGCTGCCGGGGCAGATCCGCAAGGCCGTCGACGACCACCGCGCGATCCTCGACGCCATCCGGCGGTCCGATCCGGCCGCGGCCCGGGAGCTGACCCTCAAGCACCTGGTCGACGCCAAGACCTACGCCCACGACTTCGCCGCGCGTCACGAGGAACGGTAGCGATGGAAAAAGTGCACTTCACCGAGGAGAAGGCCACCAACCTGGCCACGCTGTACGGCCGCGCGCTCGACTACCGCAGCGCGCACCCGATCCTCGGCGACAAGGCGGCGGACGACGCCGTCCGCCGGATCGACTACGACTTCACGAAGATCGGCATCTCCGGCGACCGGGCGGCTTCGGTCGTGCTGCGGGCGAAGCCGATCGACGACTGGGCCGCCGAGTACCTGCGCGATCACCCGGACGCGATCGTGCTGCACCTCGGCTGCGGCCTGGACACGCGGTTCCAGCGCCTCGCGCCGCCGGAGACCGTCCACTGGTACGACGTCGACTACCCCGAGGTCGTCGAGCTGCGCGAAAAGCTGTACCCCGGCGCGCCGAACCACACGAACATCGGCTCGTCGGTGACCGACTTCGGCTGGCTCGGCCAGGTGCCGCACGACCGGCCGGCACTGATCGTCGCCGAGGGCCTCACGATGTACCTGAAGCCGGAAAGCGGCACCGAGCTGGTCCGCAGGCTCGTCGCGCGGTTCCCGTCGGGCGAGCTGATCTGCGACCTCTTCAGCCGGACCGCCATCCGGATGCAGAAGCTCAACGCCCCGGTGCGCAAGGCGGGCGCGACACTGTACTGGGGCGTCGACGACCCGCACGAGCTGGAGCGCCACGGCCTCACCCTGGTGTCCTCTTTGGACGCCGCACACTGGGCGACCCCGGAGGTGCTGGCCCGGCTGGGCCCGGTCACACGGTTCCAGCTGCGGCTGCTGAAGGTGATCCCGGCCCTGGCCCGGACCGCGCACATCGTCCGGTACCGCTTCTAACGCGGCTCCAGCACGCGCGCCACGAACCTGTGCAGCTTCTCCTGCAGCCGGGCGACGCGCTCGTCGAGCGTCAGCGTCTCGAACGGCTGGGGCACGTCGGACTTCAGCTCGCCGCGGACGTACTGGCTGCAGGCCAGGTTCCCGCAGGCGTAGATGCCCAGCGTGTTGCCTTCGCGGCCGGGCTTCCCGGCCCGCCTGCCGGAGAACAGCGTGATGTCGGCGAGCCCGTGTGCCGTGGTGCAGAAGCCGCAGATGTTGCTGCGCAGGCGTGACTTCGGCGGCGCGGCGGCGCGCAGGGCGAGCCCGACGACCTCGCCGCCGTACGGCAACACGAGGTAGGCGCGCGACGGCGCCTTCGGGTCTCGCCAGCCGAGGAACTCCCGCCGCTCCCACGGGATCTCGCCGGGCCGGGCGGGCAGCGTGACGCCCTTGGCTTCGCCGCGGGTGCAGTTGACGAACGAGGCCCGGATCTCGTCCTGGCCGAGTGGGTCCATGTTCCGCACGGTAATCGGCGGCCACGGGCAGTGGCCACGCATTTTCCGCCGTACGATCGACGCCGTGCGCAGGATCGCCGTGGGGAACTTCCGGGTGGTGTTGCGTACCAGCCTGGGCTTCGCCGGGCTGGGGGTCGGGTCCAGTGTGGCCGGATCGGGTGTCGTGGCACTGCTCCTGCTGCTGCAGGGCCTGCCGAAGGACGTCGGCGACCGCGGCTGGATGCTCGGCCTGACCGCCGCCGGGATCGTCGCCGCGGCCCTGCTCACCGGGACACTGTGGACGGCGTGGCTGCAGCGCCGCACCGCGATCTGGTTCGTCTTCGGCCGTCCGCCGTCGGAGAGCGAAGCCCGCCGTGCGCTGCGGCTGCCGGTGGACATGGCCGTGGTCAGCGGCACGCTGTGGCTGATCGGGACGGTGGTCCTGGCCGTGCTCGCCGGGGTGCTCGGCTCGGCCGAGGACGCCGTCGGCATGGCCACGGTGATCGGGCTCGGCGGGCTGACCACCGTCGGGCTCACCTACCTCGCGGCCGAGTGGGTGGCGCGGCCGGTGATGACGATCGCCCTCGACGTCCTGCCGCCGCGCGGCTCGCTGCCGGTCACCGTGCTGACGCGGCTGGTGGTGACGTGGGCGCTGGCCAGCGGCGTCCCGTTCGTGGGCGTGCTGCTCCTGGCCACCCCGCCGGACCTGGGCACCGGCAACCACACCGCGAGCCTGGTCATGCTGTCGGTGACCGGCCTCGCGGTCGGCGCGATCGGCACCGCGCTGCTGGCCAGGGCGGTCGCGGCGCCGCTGCACCGGCTGCGCGTGGCGCTCGACGAGATCGCGCGCGGCAACACCGACGTCGCGGTCGACGTCGACGACTCCAGCGAGATCGGCCTGCTCCAGACGTCGGTGAACCAGCTCGCGGCCGGCCTGCGCGAGCAGGCACGGATGCGGGACCTGTTCGGCAGGCACGTCGGCGCCGACGTCGCCCGGCACGCCCTCGAGTACGGCGCGTCACTGTCCGGTGATGTCCGCGAGGTCACGGCGTTGTTCGTCGACGTCGTCGACTCGACCGCGCTGGCCTACCGCACCCCGCCCGAGGAGCTGGTCGGGAAGCTGAACCGGCTGTTCGCGGCCGTGGTGTCGGCGGTCAACGCCCGCGGCGGGCTGGTCAACAAGTTCCAGGGCGACGCGGCGCTGTGCATCTTCGGCGCGCCGACGCGGCTGTCGGACGCGCCCACCGCCGCGCTGGCCGCCGCCCGGGCCATCCGGGACGCCGTCCGCGACGCCGGCGAGCTGGACCTGGGCATCGGCGTCTCCAGCGGCCCGGTGTTCGCCGGGCAGCTCGGCACCAGCAGCAGGCTGGAGTACACCGTGATCGGCGACGCGGTCAACGAGGCCGCGCGGCTGACCGAGCTGGCCAAGTCGGTGCCCGCCCGCGTCCTCGCCAGCGACGCCGTGGTCTCCGCGGCCCTGCCGAGCGAGGCCGCGCACTGGGAGAAGCACGGCGAGCTGGAGCTGCGGGGCCGCGCGGAGGCGACGCCGACCTGGACGACCGGCCCGCAACCTCAGGACGGCTGACCGAGGTCCGGCCAGCGCAGCACCGTCGAACCCCAGGTCAGGCCCGCGCCGAACGCGCTGAGCAGGACGCGGTGCCCCGGGACGAGCGTCCCGTCGGCGTTCGCGTCGGCCAGGGCGAGCGGGATGGACGCCGCGCTGGTGTTGCCGACCCGGTCGATGTTGGCCACGACGGCGTCGGCGGGCATGCCGAGCTGCTTCGCTGTGCCCTGGAGGATGCGGATGTTCGCCTGGTGGCCGACGAAGCGGTCGACGTCGCCGACCATCCAGCCCGCGCGCTCCAGGACCGTGCGCGAGGACTCCGCCATCCGCGCGCAGGCGTGCCGGAACACGGTCGTGCCCTGCATCGCCAGGTACCGGTCGGCGGGAGTGTCGGACAGCCGCTTGCGGGCGCCGCCGGCCTCGACCCAGAGCAGTTCGGCGTGCTCGCCCTCGCTGTGCAGGTCGAACGGCCCGAACGCGCCGGGCTCGCCGGCCTCGCCCGCCCGGAGCAGGACCGCGCCCGCGCCGTCGCCGAAGATCGGGACCGTGGTGCGGTCGCCCGGGTCGACCAGCGTGGTGAAGGTGTCGGCGCCGATGACGAGGACGCGCTCGGCGAGCCCGCCCGCGATGAACCCGGCGGCCGTGGCCAGCGCGTAGACGAAGCCGCTGCAGACGGCGTTGACGTCGAACGCCGCGGCCGTGCCGAGCCCGAGCCGGGCGGCGACCTGCGGCGCGCTCGCCGGGCACGGCTGGTCGGGGGTGGCGGTGGCGAGCACGACGGCGTCGGCGGTGCCGCCCGCGAGCGCTTCGCGGCCCGCGCCGACGGCGAGGTCCACAGTGGACTCGCCCGGCCCGGCGACGCGGCGCTCCCGGATCCCGGTGCGGGTCCGGATCCACTCGTCCGAGGTGTCGAGCCGGGCCGCGATCTCGTGGTTGTCCAGGACTTTCGTCGGCAACCACGAGCCGAGGCCGGTCAGCACGGCGGCAGGTGCGGGCACGGGACAGCCTCCCCACGCCGGCGGGTTGGCGGGACGACCGGCTGGTCTTCCACTTCTATGGGCTACCCCCTGGTAGACCGGCCAGTTGTGTTCCAGGTCACGAAAAAAGTTGTTTCACTTTCGCCGTGAACGGAGTAGTGAGCCGCGTCACGGAGGAGTGAACGGCGGCGGACTGTCGGGGGTGCCGGTTAGCCTGCTGGAGTGCAGACTCCCGACCTCGACCAGCTGGACATCGCCATCCTCGCCTGCCTCCAGGCGGACGCCCGCACCATCGCCGAGACGATCGGCGCGAAGGTCGGTCTCTCGGCCGCGGCGGTGCAGCGGCGGATCAAGCGGCTGCGCGAGACGGGCGTCATCGAACGCGAGGTGGCGGTGCTGGCGCCGGAGGCACTCGGCCTGAACATGACGTTCGTCGTCATGGTCGAGATGGAGCGGGAGAACCTCGCGGTGCTCGACGCGTTCCGCCGCCAGGTACTGGCCGACGACTGCGTGCAGCAGTGCTACTACGTCACCGGCACCGCGGACTTCGTGCTGATCGTGACGTGCCCGGACATGGCGGGCTTCGAGGTCTTCACCCGGCGGATGTTCTTCGACAACCCGAACGTCCGGCACTTCACCACGAGCGTGGCGATGGATCGCGTGAAAGTGGGCCTCACCCTGCCGCTGGAGCCGTAAGCTGGAGCGCTGCCCACCTGGGGGGAAGGACACGCAGCGTGCTTCGGAACCGACGGCTCTTCCTGGCCGCCACCCTGATCGACGCGCTCGGCAGCGGGCTGTGGGTCCCGTTCGCCCTGCTGTTCCTCGTACACGGCCAGGGCATGGGCCTGGTCGACGCGGGCACGTCGCTGAGTGCCGGCGCCCTGCTCGCGCTGGTCACCGGCCCGGTCGCCGGCATGGCGATGGACCGGTTCGGGCCACGCGCTCTGCTCGTCGCGGGCAACCTGGTGCGGGTGGGGGCGTTCGCGGCCTACCCGCTGGTCCACACCGGCTGGGCGGTGGCCGCGGTGTCGGCGGTGGCCGGCTTCGGCGACCGGCTGTTCTGGACGTGCAACGCGCCGATGGCGGCCCTGCTCACCACCGGCAGCGACACGGACCGCATGCTGGCGACGCAGACCGCCGGGCGTTTCGCGGGCGCGGGCGTCGGCGCGGCGGCGATGGCGCTGCTGCCGCCGTTCACCAGCCCGTGGGCGTTCCATCTCCTCGCGTACGCGAACGCGGCGAGCTTCGCGGCCGCGGCACTCCTGCTCCGGCTGCTGAAAGGGACGTTCGTCGCACCAGCTGCCACGAACGTCCCTTTCAGCCCGCCGGATGCACCGAAAGTCCCTTTCGGCGGGTGGCGGGCGGTGTTCGGGGATCGGGCGTTCCTCGGGTTCTGCGGGACCCACCTGGCGTTCACCCTCGCCAGCGCGAGCAAGTTCGCCGTGCTCCCGATCGTCGTGCGGGACCTGCTGCACGGTCCACAGTGGATTGCCGGGACGGCCATCACGCTCGGCACGGTGGTCGTCGTCACGGCGCAGCGGCCGATCGTCGCGATGCTGGCGGGCCGCAGCCGCACCGCCGGGCTCATCGGTGCCGCCGTGCTGTTCTCCGCGTGCTTCGCGCTGCTCGTCCCGCTGGCAAGCGTCCCTCTGCAAGTTGCGACCGGGCTGATCCTCGTGACGAGCCTGGGTTTCGCGATCGCGGAAGCGATGTTCGGCCCCACCGCCACGGCCGCGGCCGCCGCGGCGGCTCCCCCGGGCGCCGAAGGCCGCGCGAGTTCGCTCTTCCAGCTGTCCTGGGGACTGCCGGTCGCGGTGGCACCCGGCCTGCTGGCCGTCCTGCTCAGCATGAGCAACGCGCTGACCTGGTCGATCCTGGCGCTGACCTGCGCGTCCGCCGTTCCCGCGCTGCTCGTGCTGCGGAAGAAGCTGCCGGACGCACTGCGCGAGCCGTCACCACCTGTGCCCGCGTGAGCGCAAGGGGTATGTGCCCGGCGTTACACCACAATGGACGGATGCAACCGATCAAGTGAACGTGAGAATTTCTCCGTCATGGGCGCAGGCCCCGGTCATCTCCTTGCCGAAGAGTTCGCGCCGCGCGAACCGCCAGCGAGACTCCAGGAGGGGCCGTGCACACCGACGCCGTACACCAGAGCCAGTTCGTGCTGCTGAACGAGAGCACCACGCCCGTCCTGTCGCGCCTGTCCTACCACGCCCACGAACCGTTCGCGGTGACCGTGGCCTTCCGGACCGAGCGCGGCCGGTGGATCGAATGGACCTTCGCCCGCGACCTGCTCGTGGCCGGTCTCGACGAGCCTGCCGGCCTGGGCGACGTCCGGATCCGCCCGGACCTGTCCGAGGACGAGGACTTCCTGACCCTGGAAATCGAGTCACCGGACGGCTACGCGTCGTTCGAGCTGGAGATCGAAGACATCCGGACGTTCCTCGAGGCGTCCTACGAGCTGGTGCCGCTCGGCGAAGAGAGCGCGCACTTCGACGTCGACGGGCTGATCGAGGAGATCAGCAACGTCTGACCCGCAGACCTCCCATTCCCGCGGCGAGGAACGAAGGGCGGGTTTCGGGCGCGCTGGAGGCGCCCCACACCCCCCCCTACCCCCTTGGCGGGGGGCTCGGGGGGTGATGCGGGGGCCCCCCCCCCCCGCCCGGCCCCGGGGGGGGCGGGGGGGGGGGGGTGGGGGGGGGGGGGGCGGCGCCCCAACCCCGCCCTTCCGCCTTGTCAGGGGTCAGCTGGTCTTCAGCGTGGTCCCGGTGCCCGAGAGCGCGGCACCGATCGGGAAGAAGTACGTCACGGACGTGTTGCCGCCGGACAGGATGCCCTGCGCGTAGTTGCCGGCGATGAAGCCGCCGCCCGAGTCACCGGCCGCCGAGCGGACGTTGGTCGCGGTCATGCCGTAGACCGTGCCCTCGGAGTAGCGGACCGTCTGGTTCTTGGCGCCGATGGTGCCGCAGGTCCAGCCGGTGGTCGAGCCGGCCTTGCAGACCGACGTGCCGGTCGCCGCGTTGGACGAGCCACGCACCGCCGTGCCGTTGTTCATCTGCGCCAGCGGGGTCCAGCTGCTGTTGGTCCGGACCGCCGCGTAGTCGTTGGTCGGGAAGCTGTAGCGGCCCCACGAGCCGAGCGAGACGCCGTTGGACCCGGTCAGCGCGCCGGCCCCGGTGAGCGCCGCGCAGTGGCCCGCGGTCAGGAAGCCGGTGGTCGTGGAGAACCCGACCGAGCAGCGGGCCGAGCCGCCGATGTAGTAGGCGTCGCCGCCGCGGATGTTGTAGTACAGCGAAGGCTGCGCGGCCGTCTCGACGACCGTCACCGCTGATTTGTCCACACCGGACTTGGCGAGGAAGGCGTCCGCCGTGCCACGCTGGCCCTGCAGCACCGAAACGGTGACGCGGTTGGCCGCGGAGTCCACGCCCCAGCCGGTGATCGCCGCGGGTGCCGCCTTCTCGCCGGCGTTCAGTTTGTCCACAGTGGAGTCGAGCTGGCGGGCGCTGAACTTCACGACCGCCGCTTCGGCACCGGCTTCGCGGATCTTCGCCGTCAGCGCGGGGTTCGTCGTGGCGATGCGCGCCTTGCCCGTGGCGGCGTCGTAGCTCGCGCCGCCGAAGGCGTCGCCGAGCGCGGCGCTGACCGCTTCGGTGATCTTGTTCGCGGCGTCCTCGCTCTTGAGCCGCGCGACCGCCTGGTCGTGGGTCAGGCCCAGGTCCCGCTGCAGCGCGGGCACCATGTCGGGGTTCAGCAGGTCCTGGCCCGACGCGGGGACGGCGACGGCGGCGAGCGCGCCGGTCGTCATCACCGCGGTGGCAGCGGCACCGAGAAGTCTCGCGATCTTCATGCTTCTCCCTAGGTGGTTACGCGCGGCTCCGCACTGGCCACGCAGTGGTACTCCCACAGGTGAGCGTCCCCGGCGTGGGCATTACGGTGCAATCCGGGCGGCCGGCGATTGGGTATACGCATTCCCTGCGGACGAATCCCCTGCTCCAGCCGGCGTCACGCCCTGCCGTCACCCGGTCGGACAGGTCCGGAAGTAGGGTTTTCGTGAATTACTTTCAGTAGTCACGGTTAGTACACGAAGGCGTTAACCAACGTTCGAATGAGGGATTCGCCGACGTTTCCCACGCGCAGTGACCCCGGCGGGCCGTTTCCCGCAGCAAACCGGTGACAGGGGGTAGGCGGACGCGGGAGTCAAGCAGCGGCAGCGTATTCGGTGAAAGGTTTACGGACGCCATCGGCGCTGCTTAGGCTCCGGCGGAGTGTCCCCGGTGCGCTGAGGAGGTCATATGTGGCTGACCGCCCCCCGCTCCACAACGGTCTCCATCCGCTCGGCACCCGCCCGCCTCACCGGCCGCGACGCCGAGCTCGACGCGATCGTCGACGTGCTCCGGCACCGCCCCGCCGCGGTGCTGATCGAAGGCGAACCCGGCATGGGCCGCACCCGGCTGCTCGCCGAGATCGCGCGGCGCAAGGAGTTCGCGGGCGGCCGCGTGCTCACCGGCGCCTGCCAGCCCCTGCGGCAGCCCTTTCCCTACGGCCCGGTCCTGGAGGCGCTCCGCTCGGCAGGCGACGCACCGCTCGGCCCGCTCAGCCCGGTCGCCGGCGTGCTGCGCCCGCTGCTGCCCGAACTGGAGGAAGCGCTTCCCCCTCGTCCGGAACCGCTCGCCGACCCCGTGGCCGAGCGGCATCGCGTGTTCCGCGCGGTCCGGGAGCTCCTGCACGCGTGCGGGCCTGCCCTCGTGCTGATCGACGACCTCCAGTGGGCCGACGAGGACACCCGCGACCTCATGCGGTTCCTCGCCGCGGCCATGCCGCCGCAGCTGGCGGTGGTCGCCACCTGCCGGTCGGGCACCGACGTGCGGCGCGGGCCGCTCGGCGCGCCGTTCCGGACCGACCCGGCCGTGCACTCCGCCCGCGTCGCGCTGGGCGCCCTCGACGTCGCCGCCGTGCGCCGGCTCGCCGTCGAAATCCTCGATCTGCCCCGCGTCACCGGCGAGTTCGCGGCCAAGCTGCACGAGTGCACCGCCGGAATCCCGTTCGTGGTCGAGGAAACACTGCGCGCGCTGAAGGAGGCCGCCGAGCGGCTGCCGGTCGGCGAAGTGCTCTCCGACCGGCTGCTGGAGAACCTCGAAGTCCCGGTCCTGCTGCGGGAAGCCGTCACCGAACGGCTGGCCACGCTGCCCGAGCACGCGGTCCGCCTCGCCGGCGCGGCCGCGGTTCTCGGCGTCGGCGCCGAAGCCGCCGTGCTGGGCGAGCTGGCGGGGCTGCCCGACGACATCCTCCGCAGCGCGCTGCTCGCCGCGTTGTCCGGCGGGATACTCGGCGAAGCCGGCGACGGCAAGTACGGCTTCCGCCATCCGCTGGCCCGCAAGGCGGTCTACGACACGGTGAGCGGGCCCGAACGCGCGTTGCTGCACGCGCAGGCGATCCGCGTGCTGGCCGCGCAGCCGTCACCGCCGCTCACGCTGCTGGCCCGGCACTCCCGCGCGGCTGGCCGCGTCGACCAGTGGCGGCACTACGCGGAGGCGGCCGCCGACGAGGCGATCACCCGCGGCGAGACGTCCCGCGCGATCGACCTCCTGCAGTCGGTGCTCGCCGAGCCAGGGCCAGGGCAGGCGGACATCGGGCGCGTCGCGGGCAAGCTGAGCCAGGTGGCGCTGCGCGGGTTCCGCCCCGACGTCATCGGCACGCTGGAACGCGTCCTGGAAGAGGTGGCGCTGCCGCCGTCGGTGCGCGGCTCGATCCGGCTGAGCCTCGGCATGCTGCTGGTCCGGACCATCGGCGGCCTCGGCCGCGGACGGCTGGAGGTCGAGCGGGCGATCGGCGAGCTGACCGACCGGCCGGACCTCGCCGCTCGCGGGATCACGCTGCTGGCCCAGCCGATCGACGGGCTGACGCCGTTGTCGTGGCACGAAACCTGGCGGGCCCGCGCGGGCGAGGTGTACGAGCAGCTCGACGACCCGGAACTGCGGCTGGCGCTGACCGTGGACCGCATCGCGGCCGCGTCGCACGTCGGCGACGGCTCGGCGTGGACGGAGTTCGAGGCCATGTCGGACACGGTCGGCACGGTCGCCGAGCGCGTCCAGCTGGCCCGGCTGTGGTGCAACCTGGCCGACGGCCAGTCGTGGGCCGGGCACCTCGACCGCGCCGAGCGGCTGGTGACCGAGGGCGTCCGGCGCGCGACCGACGCGGGCGCGTTGTACGCGATCGGCCTGATCCAGGGCACGCGCGTCCGGCTGGACTGGGTCCGCGGCCGCTGGACCGGCCTGGCCGAAGCGGCCGAGCAGCTGCGGGACAGCTATCCGGAGCTGGGCCCGATCGTGATGGAGTCGTCGCTGGTCCTCGGCGGGCTCGCGGCCGTGCGCGGCGAGTTCGCCGCGGCCCGGCGGCACCTGGCCGCGGCGAGCGTGCACGCCCCGGACCGCGGGCCGATCCCGGTGGTGCTGTCGGCGGCCGGGGTGCTGATCTCGGTCCTGCTGGCCACCGACGACGTCGACGGCGCGTGCGCGGCAGCCGACACGGCGGTGGCGGCGGCCGGCCGCAAGGGCGTCTGGATCTGGGCGGCGGCGCTGGTTCCGCAAGCGGCACAGGCGTACGCGCGGGCAGGCCGCTGGCCGGAGGCGGACAACGTGGTGGAGGCGTTCGCCCGCGGAATCGAGGGCCGCGACGCCCCGGTGGCGGCGGCCGCACTGGTGGCCGGACGCGCGGTGCTGCTGGAGGCCCGCGGAAAGCACCTGGCCGCGGCGGCCCTGTTCGACGAAGCCGCGACGGGGTATGCGGCACTCCCGATGCCGTACCCGGCAACGGCAATGCGGGAGCGCGCGGCAATGTGCCGCCTCGCCGCGGGCAACCGCTCGGCGGTGGGCGAGCTGACGGCGGCGGCGGAGTCGTACGAGCAGCTGGGGGCAACGCGGGATGCGGGACGTTGCCGTCACCAGCTGCGGGAGCACGGCGCCTGGGCACCATCCCAACGCGGGCGGCGAGGTTACGGCAGCGAGTTGTCGCCACGGGAACGCGAAGTGGCGCGGATGCTGGCGGAGGGCCGGACGAACCGGGAGATCGCGGACGGGCTGTTTCTTTCGCCGCGGACGGTGGAGCAGCACGTGGCGAAGGTGTTGCGGAAACTGGGGGCGCGGTCGCGGACGGACGTGGCCCGCAAGCTTCCCGGGACGGTCACCACGGCCCCCGCCGGCTGAGCCCGGCCCGCCGCAAAGGTCTTGAATGAGTCATTCAGGTCTTCGGAGGTCCTGAATGACTCATTCAAGACGTGGGGGCGCGCTGGCGGGCGGGGCGGGGCGGACCTAACGTGGGCCGGTGACAGAAGAAGCACTTCCCGCCTGGCGGCGGCGGACTTCCGGGGAGACCCGGTGGCCCGCGATGGGCGTCGTCGTCGTGACGCTCGTCCTGCAGGTTGCCCTGCCCGCCGACATGGCGCTGCGGCCGTGGTGGCTGCTGCCCGGTGTCTCCGTGCTGCTCGTCGTGGCCCTGCTGCTGGTCAATCCCGGCCGGATGACGCAGTTCAGTGCCGTCGAGCGGACCATCTCGCTGCTCATCGTCGGGCTCGTCACCGTGGTCAACGCCTGGTCGGCCGCGAGCCTCGGCTACGGCATCGGGACCGGCACGATCGGGGACCGGGCCGGCGCCGTGCTCGTCACCGGGGGTGTCGTCTACTGGACCAACGTCGTCGTCTTCTCCCTCTGGTACTGGGAGTTCGACCGCGGTGGTCCGGGCAGGCGGGCGGCGGGCCGGGCCGAGTTCCCCGACCTGCAGTTCCCGCAGATGGCCGACCCGGACCTCGCGCACCGCGACTGGGAACCGTCCTATCTGGACTATCTGTACTTCTCGTTCACCAACGCGGCCGCCTTCAGCCCCACCGACGTCATGCCCCTGCGGATCTGGGCCAAGATGACGATGATGCTGCAGGCGGCCATCTCGCTGGTGCTCGCCCTGATGGTGGTCGCCTGGGCGGTCGGCGGCCTGAAATGACTCAGTGACGCGTCATCGTGAAGCTCTGGCCGTCGGAGCCGATGGCGCTCGGGCTCCACGTGTAGGTGCCCTGGTCGTCGGCGTCGAGGCCGGACGGGTTCGTCGAGGCGAGGTTCGTCCCGTTGAACTTGACGCCGGTGAACTTGATGCCGCCGGAGATCGACGGGTAGGAGTCGGTCGGCGACTCGATGATCGCCTCCGCCGACGCGTGCTGCGAGGTCAGCGACTTCGTGACGCTCTTCGACCAGCCCTTGGTCGTGTCGCTGATGTCCAGCCGGTAGGTGTTCGTGGCCGTGCGCGTCACCGTCGCGGTGATGTGGTCGCCCGCGCTGACCGGCGAGGAGTAGTACACCGGCGCGGCCGGGTACATCTCGTACCACGCCTGGTACACCGGGCGGCCGCTGGAGCAGTCCGTGGCGACGCCGGTCTGTTCCACAGTGGACGATCCGTCGCCGTCGATGCCGACCCACGGCGCGAACAGGTCGTCGGTGGAGGTGCAGGACACCGACGGTTCGGTCCAGCTCGCGGTGGCCGTGGTGAAGCTGCCGAAGCTCACGTAACCACCCCAGTTGCCGCCGGAGAACTGGTGTCCGTGGAAGTGCGCGCCGAACACGGCGGCGTGGGCAGTACCCGAGAAGGCCAGCGAAGCCGCCGCGGCGGCGGCGACCGTGAGAACGCGGACAGGGCGCGAAGAAACGAATCCGGACATGCGGAGACTCCGTTCACCGTGGGGACCCGGGAAAACCCGTGCGCCCAGTGTCGGAACCGCGCCGACGTGAAGGTAGCTACTTTCGAAGGGTCTTCACATTCCGGGAAAGAGTCACCAATTTGCCGGTTTTGGCCGGAAAAGACCCGTGAAGGCCTCCGCGGGGGATAAGAGGCCTTCACGGGTCATGACACTCACCTACCGCCCGGTCAGGTGAGCGGGGTCACTGCGCGGCCTGCGCGTGCGCGGCGTCCACGAACTTCGTCGTGTACGTCTGCGACAGGTCGATTTTGTCCTTCTTGGGCTTGACGTTGCTCGACGACTCCCCGAGCACCTTCAGCACGTTCTGGGCGCCCGCCGGGTCCATCCGCCCGTCCTTGGTGAACATCGGCAGGCTGTCCCGCAGCGACTTGACGTACAGCGCCTTGTCCCCGCCCGCGAACGACGGCGGCATCATCGCGGCGACCTGTTCCGGCGAATGCGTCGAAATCCACTTCAGGGTCTCGACATACGCATTGGCCAGTTTCTGCACGATGTCCGGATAGCGTTTCACGATTTCGCAGCCCATGTACAGCGAACTCGCCGGGTACAACCCACCCAGCGCGGCTTTCGTGCCTTCGACCGTGCGCATGTCGTAGAGCACCTTCGCCTGCCCGGTGTTGGTCAGCTGCGCAATCGTCGGGTCGGTCGTCATGCCCGCGTCGATCGAACCCTGGTTCATCGCCGAGATGAACGTCTGGCCGGCGCCGACCTTCACCGGCGTGTACTCCTTCGACGTGACGCCACCGCGCAGGGCCAGCGCCTTGGTCAGGAAGTCCGTCGACGAGCCCAGCGACGTGACACCGAGGTTGCGGCCCTTGAAGTCCGCGCCGGACCTGATCTGCCCGGCCTTGGCGGTGGCGACCATCTCGGCCTCGCCCGGCACGTTCGCGAACTGCACCACGCTTTCGATGCACTGTTCCTTGGCCTGCAGGTCGATCGTGTGGTCGTAGAACCCGATGACGCCCTGCACCTCACCGGCCAGCAGCGACGTCTCGGCGTTCGCGCCGGACGGCTGGTCGAACAGCTCCACGTCGAGGCCCTGCCGCTGGTAGGCGCCGATCTGCTGGGCCAGCTGGCCGGGCAGGTAGATGACCTTCGACAGGCCGCCGACCATGATCTTGATGTGCGGCTTGCCGGTGGTGCCGAGCGCGATCTCCCGCGAGTCGCGGCAGGCGGTGACCCCGGCAAGGGTGACCGCGAGCGCGGCCACCACGCCGACTGTCCTTTTGAGACGCATCAGATATCACGCCGTCCGTCGTCGGAAGCGACACCCGGGCGCCAGCGCAGCAGCCTGCCTTCCAGCGTGCTGATGCCCCACTCGGCCAGCAGCGCGACCACCGTGATGATCAGCATCCCGGCGTACACCCCGGCCGTGTCGAACGTGCCCTGGGCGTTGGCGATCAGGAAGCCCATGCCCGCCTTGGCACCGGTGTACTCGCCGACGACCGCGCCGATCAGCGCGAAGCCGAACGCCACGTGCAGCGACGACAGGATCCACGACGTCGCGCTGGGCAGCACGATCGACTTGAGCACCTGGCCGCGGGTCGCGCCGAGGATGCGGGCGTTGTCGATCAGGTTGCGGTCGACCTCGCGGGCGCCGGTGAAGGCGTTGAAGAACACCGCGAAGAACACCAGGACGACGACCGTCGCGACCTTCGACGACAGGCCGAGCCCGAACCAGATCACGAACAGCGCCGCGAGCACGATGCGCGGCAACGCGTTGGCGGCCTTGATGAACGGCGCCAGCACCTGCGCGAGGTAGGCGCTGCGGCCGAGGATCACGCCGAACACGACACCGAAGAAGGCGCCGATGACGAAGCCCAGCGCGGCCTCCTCGACGGTCACCAGGATCTGGTACCAGATCGAGCCGAAGTCGGTGCCGGTGGTGAACCACTCGACCAGCCGCTGCCAGATCTTCGACGGCTTCGAGTAGAAGAACGGGTCGATCCAGTACGTCGCGGTCAGCTCCCAGCTGCCCAGCCACACGACGACGATCGCCAGGCGCAGCAGCCAGATGTTGCGCTTGCGGCGGGTGGCCGCCTGCTTCGCGCGGGCCAGGATGTCCTGCTCGGTCTCCAGGACGGGGAGGGGCGCGGCCGGGGCCGCGGGGGTCTCAAGCGACACTGGTCGCTCCCTTCTCGCGGGCCTTGTCGACCTCGCTGCGCAGCGATTCCCAGATGTCGGCGTAGAGCTTGCGGAAGTCCTCGGTGAGCCGCAGCTCCTCCACCTTCCGCGGCCGCTCCAGGGGAATCTCGAAGACGTCCTTCACGGTGGCCGGGCCGGTCGTCAGCACGACGACCTTGTCCGCCAGCGCGATCGCCTCGTCGAGGTCGTGGGTCACGAAGATCACCGCCGCGCCGGAGCCGGACCACAGCCGCAGCAGCTCGTCCTGCATCAGCGCCCGCGTCTGGACGTCGAGTGCCGAGAACGGCTCGTCCATCAGCAGGATCTTCGGCTTCGTGACCAGCGTCTGGGCCAGCGCGACCCGCTTGCGCATGCCGCCGGAGAGCTGGTGCGGGTAGTACTTCTCGAACCCGGCGAGCCCCACGCGGGCGATCCAGTCGACGGCCTGCTCGCGGGCCTCCGCCTTGGAAACCCCGCGGAAGCGCGGGCCCGAGGCGACGTTGTCCAGCACCGAGCGCCACGGCATCACGGCGTCGGTCTGGAACATGTAGCCGACGCCGTCCGGAATGGACTTCACGTCATGGCCGTTCACCCGCACCCGGCCGGCGGACGGCGGCTGCAGCCCGGAGACCAGCGAAAGCGTCGTCGACTTGCCGCAGCCGGTGGGGCCGACGACGGCGACGAACTCGCCAGGCTGGACGGACATGGTCAGATCGCGGACGGCCGTGTGCACGGAACCGGACCCGCTCGGGAACCGCTTGGTGGCTCCGATGAGTTCGATCAGTGGGGGAACCATGGGGAGGTGACTCCTTCGTCACGTGGTGGGGCTCACGTTGGGGAAGGACGTTAAGGACGTGTGGCGCCGAGGTGAAGCTTGTCGACGTTCTGCGTCGCAGCTGCACGTTCTGAATGTTTTGCTCATTTAGCGCACCGCCGTGACCTGGGGGTATGGTCCCGGCCATGCCAAAGTGGGCGCTCTTCCCGCGGATGCGGTTCAGCAGGCAGGTGCTGCTGCTGCAGATCGGCGTGGTCGCCCTGGTCGTGGGACTCGGGGTCGCCCTGGTCAGCGTGCTCCTGCGGGACACGCTCACCGAGCAGTTCAGCCAGCGTGCGCTGGCCATCGCGAAGTCCGTCGCCGCGGACCCGGTCGTCGTGGCGAACGCGGCCGCGAAGATCCCCGGCGGGGCGCTGGAGGACCGCGTCCTCGCCGTCACGGCCGCGAACGACGCGCTGTTCGTCGTGATCACCGACGACCGGGGCATCCGGCTCGCCCACCCGACGCTGTCCGAGATCGGCAAGCGGGTGACCACCTCGCCGGACCGGGCGCTTGCCGGGTTCGACGACGTGAACACCGTGGCCAGCGGCACCCTCGGCCTCTCGGTCCGCAGCAAGACGCCGATCTGGACGCCCGATCACCGCCGGGTGGTCGGCGAGGTGAGTGTCGGCTTCGAGGTGGCCCAGCCGATCAGCGCGTTCAACCGGAAGCTCGTGATCACGCTGCTGTTCGCGGGTGGCGCGCTGCTGCTCGGCGCGGGGGCGTCGGCGCTGCTGAACCGGCGGCTGCGGCGCGTCACCCACGGCCTCGAACCGCACGAACTCACCGAGCTGCTCTACGAACGCGAAGCCGTGCTGCACGGCATCGGCGAAGGCGTGCTGGCCGTCGACGAGGCCAACCGCGTGTCGGTGCGCAACGACGAAGCCGAACGCCTGCTCGGCACCGAACTCCCGATCGGCGCGGCACTGTCCGAACTGGAGCTGTCGCCGCGCCTGCACAAGGCCGTCGCAGAAGGACGTCCGGTCGACAACCTGCTGGCCGTCGCCGGGAACCGCGTGCTGGTGATCAACTCACGGGCCGTGCGACTGGACGACCGGCCGATCGGGACGGTCCTGACCTTCCGCGACCGCACCGACCTCGACACGCTCACCCGCGAGCTGGACGGCATCCGCGCGCTGTCCGACGGCCTGCGGGCGCAGCGGCACGAGTTCGCCAACCGGCTGCACACCCTCTACGGGCTGCTCCAGCTCGGCCATCACGCCGAGGCCGTCGAGTACCTGCAGACGCTGACGGACTCGTCGTCGGCGCGGCCGAGCGAGCTGGGCGACGCGGTCGCCGACCCGTACCTGCAGGCGCTGCTCGTCGCGAAAACCGAGCAGGCGCAGGAAAAAGGCCTCACGCTCAAGCTCGCCGAGGACACCTGGGTGCCGTCGACGGTGACCGACCCGATCGCCGCGAACACCGTCATCGGCAACCTCGTCGACAACGCCCTGCACGCCGCCCGGATGGGCCCGCGGCGGCCGGCGACCGTCGAGGTCGGCCTGCTCGCCGAGGGCGGCACCCTGCACGTGTCCGTTGTGGACAGTGGCCCTGGCGTCCCCGCCGAGCTGCGGCGGACGTTGTTCGACGAAGGCGTCTCGACGAAGATCGCGCCCGGGCACGGCCTCGGCCTCGCGCTCGCCCGGCAGGCCGCCCGCGCCCGCGGCGGCGACGTCTGGCTGGCCGACCCCGGCACCGGCGAGACGGGTGCCCTGTTCGTCGCCAAACTGCCCGGAATGCTGACGGAGGACGGATGATCCGCACGCTGATCGTCGACGACGACTTCCGGGTCGCCGGGGTGCACGCCGGGTTCGTCGAGGAGGTCGAGGGCTTCGCGGTGGTCGGCACCGCGCACACCGCCGCCGAGGCCCGCGCCCGCGTCCGCGAGCTGGCACCGGACCTGGTCCTGCTCGACGTCTACCTGCCCGACGAGTCCGGCCTGGTCGTGCTGCCCGAGCTGCAGACCGACACGATCGTGCTGTCCGCGGCGACCGACAGCGCGTCGGTGGCGGCGGCGATCCGGGCCGGCGCGCTGAACTACCTCATCAAGCCGTTCACCACCCGCCAGCTCGCGGAACGGCTGACGTCGTACGCACGCTTCCGCGGGCTGCTCGCCGGAGACCGGGCACTGGCACAGGACGACGTCGACCGCGCGTACCGGGTGCTGCACGACCAGGACCGCACGTCCGCGCCGAAGGGCCAGTCGACGGCGACGTCGCGGCTGGTGTCGGAGCAGCTGCGCAAGGCCGGCCGTCCGCTGTCGGCCGCGGAGGTCGCCGGCGAGCTGGGCATGGCGCGGGCGACGGCGCAGCGGTACCTCACCGCGCTCGCGGAGTCCGGGACCGTCCAGATGCGGCTGCGCTACGGCGCCACCGGGCGCCCCGAGCACGAGTACCGCTGGACCGGCGCCTGACTCAGCGGCCGGTCGCCGGGCCGCCGGAGTAGTAGCGCTGCAGATAGCCCTCGGCGACGTTGAACCACACCTGGACGGGATTCGTCGTGGTCGGCGACGACGACGGCGGCAGGTCGACGCGGGCCTCGTCCTCGGGCACCGGCGGCTTCTTCGGCTGCGGTTTCGCCTGCGCCTGCACCTGTTTCGGCACCGGCTTCGCGGGCACCGGCACGTACACCGTCTTCGGCGGCGGGGTGACGACGACCGGCGCCTGCGGGGCGTCCGGTTCCGGCGCGGGAGCCGCGGCGACGGCCGGGCGCGGGTCCGGCTGGGCCACGTCGGCGGCGGGCGACGGCGCGGACAGGCCGCCGGTGAAGAGCCCGCCACCCAGCCAGCCCGCGGCGACGAGCAGCACCGCGGCGCCGCCGCCGAGCCACGTGCGGGCCCGCCGCCGGATCACCACCGACTTCGGGCGGAGGTCCTGGTCGCACACCGGCGGCCGGGTGTAGATCGGCTCGGCGGGCGGGGCGGTGTCGTCGGTGCGGCGGCGCCGGGGCAGGCTCGCCGCGACGATGCCGGTGCGGTCCAGCAGCTCCACCGCGGTGCGGTCGCTGGACGAACGGGTCGCACTGCGCTGTGCGGTGCGAAGCATCGGGGACCTCCGGTACGGGCGCTCGCGGACCACACGCATTCTGGACCATTTCGGACGGGCCTGTCCGAAACGCAACTCCATTGAGTGAAGGTCAGCTGCCCATCTGCTTCAGGCCCAGCCGGGCGAGCATCGCCAGCGGCCGCTGGTACGCCGAGCCGAGCACCCGCGGAATGGCGTCGATGACGTAGGCGTCCGGGCCGATGAGGATCCGCGCCGACTTCCGCTCGATGCCGCGCAGGATCGTCTGCGCCGCCTTCTCCGGTGTCGTGTGGGCGATCCGCTCGAAGCCCTGCGCGGCCTGCTCCTGGTCGTCGGCGATGCTGCGCGCGTTGCGCACGATGTTGGTCTTGATCCCGCCGGGGTGCACGCAGCTGACCGCGACCGGATGACGCGCGATGAGCATTTCTTCGCGCAGTGCCTCGGTGAATCCGCGGACCGCGAACTTCGCCGCGTTGTACGCGCTCTGCGTCGGCACGCCGACGAAGCCGAAGACGCTGGAAATGTTGACGACGTGTCCCTCGCCGGAGGCGATGAGGTGCGGCAGGAACGCTTTCGTGCCGTTCACGACGCCGCCGAGGTTGATGCCCATCAGCCAGTCGAAGTCCTCGAACTTCATTTCCTCGACGGTCGCGCCGAGCGCCACGCCCGCGTTGTTGACGACGACGTTGACGCGCCCGAAGCCGGCGGCGACCTCCTCGGCGTGCGCGAGGACGGCGGCGCGGTCGGCGACGTCGAGGGTGTACGCGCGGGCGTTGTCGCCGGCCAGCTTCGCCGTCTCCTCCGCGTTGGCGGAGTCGACGTCGGAGAGGGCCACGCGGGCGCCGCGGCGGGCGAATTCGAGCGACAGCGCCCGGCCGATCCCCGACCCCGCCCCGGTGATCACGACGACCTTGCCCGCGAACTGCTTCATCGGCCCTCCCTGGCTGTTACTCGTGAGTTACGGATACTAGCGGCTGTGAGCTTGCTGTGGGTGTGCTGAATGTGTCGGTCCCTCGTCCTATGGTTGATCTCGTCGGAAAGTCACGAGACCCGGGAGGCGATGTTCCGTGCGGCGGCCTGCCGTCCTGCTCAGCATCGCCGCGATCCTGCTCGTCGGCGCGGCCTTCGTCGTGTTCGTCGACCGGCAGCCGCGGTCCGCGGACGCGGCGGCACCGGACGCGGGCACGGTCGAGGCGGCCCCGGTGTCGACCCCCGACCTGCCTGCGGTGTCGAGTCCCGCGGTCGGCGCGCTGTTCGTCGAGGGAACGCACTACTGCACGGCCAGCGTCGTGCACAGCGAGCGCGGCGACGTGCTGCTGACCGCGGCGCACTGCATCCACGAGGGCGAGGGCGGCGACTACATCCCCGGCATCACGTTCGCGCCGGGCTACCACGACGGCGTTGCGCCGTTCGGGTACTGGACGGTGTCGGACGAGCTCGTCGCGCCGGGCTGGATCGCGTCGTCGGACCCGGACCTCGACGTCGGCTTCGCGACCGCGCACCAGGCGGGCACCACGCGGACGCTGGAGAGCCTGGTCGGCGCGAACCTGCTGGCCACCGGCACGCCGTACGAGCAGGCCATCACGCTCACCGGCTACCCGGACGACTCCGAGGTGCCCGCGGTCTGCCGGAACACGACGAGCAAGCAGGACACCTACCAGCTGAAGGTCGACTGCGCGGGCTTCCCGACGGGCACCAGCGGCGGCCCGTGGGTCACCGGCCAGGACCCGAAAACCCGCCTCGGCACGGTGATCGGCGTGATCGGCGGCTTCGAGTCCGGCGGCGACGACCCCGACACGTCGTACTCGAGTTATTTCGACACGGACGTCCAGGCGCTGTACCGCCAGACGACCGCCCGCCTGTGACGCGGCATGATGCGGGCATGAGCGACCCCGTCGACGTACCGATCACCGGAGAGCCGATCCGCCTCGGCCAGTTCCTCAAGCTGGCCGGCCTCGCCGAGGACGGCTCCCACGCCAAGGACCTGATCGACGCGGAAGAGGTCAGGGTCAACGGCGAGGTCGAGACCCGCCGCGGCCGCCAGCTGACCGACGGCGACATCGTGGCGGTCGGCGAGGACCGCGGGCGGGTCGTCCTGGTCCGCTGAGCCGGGTCCCGAGCGCCCCAAGGTGGCCTTCGGTGCGCTCAATGCAACGAAGGTGGCCTTCGGTGCACCCAACGCACCCAAGGTGGCCTTCGGTGCACCCAACGCACCCAAGGCCGCCTTGGGGCGCTTGGGGCCGGCGTCAGCCGACGCTTGTCAGCGGTGGGAGGCCGAGGGAGGCCGCCAGGGCGTCCAGCTCGCGGCGTACCGGCCCGGCCAGGGGCACGCCGAGGGCGCGGCACTGCTCCAGGTGCTGGGCCTCGCGCCAGCCGGGGTAGCGGATCGGCGTGCCGTCCTCCCAGCCCAGCATGCTGCCGAACAGCGCGCTCGCCGCGCGGTAGAACCCGTCCGGGCTGCGCAGCGTCGTCGGCGCGATCGCCAGGACCAGCAGGCCCGTGTCGTGCTCGTGGTCGGCCACCCCGGACAGCACCCCGGCGAGCACCTCGACCAGCAGCGTCAGCCCGGCGGCTTCCGAGCCGGGCCGGTCCATGTCGAAGACGAACTCCGGGTACGCGCCGCCCGGAGCCGCCATGCCCAGGGGGTTCATCGGCTGGCCGGGTTCGCCGCCCGCGGCGAGCACCAGCCCGATCATCGCGTGCGGCAGGGCGCGCGCCGCGTGGTGACCTGCCCGGCCGAACGGGCCGACACCGCGCATCGAGACGAGCCCGACGCCGAAGCGGCCGGCGCGGGCCACCGCGCGGTCCATCGCGTCGCCGACCGCCCACAGTCCCGGCCCGCGGCGGTAGTCGATCAGCGCGGCGGCGCCGCGGTCGGCGATCATCAGCGGCTCCGCGTGCGGGACGACGAGCCCGTTCTTCAGCAGCGGCAGGTGGACACGGGTCAGCTCGGCGACCCCGGTCTCCGGCGACCCGGTGAGATCGCCGTGGCACAGCGCTTCGGCGGCCATCCGGGCCCGCACTTCGGGGAGCCCGTGCGCGGCGAAGACGTGCGCCACGAGGGTGACCAGCTCGTCGGCCCGTACGCGGGGCCAGGCCTGTTCCGGGATCGGGGTTTCCGGCGGTTCTTCTTCGAGAGTGCCGGGTTCGGGGCGGGCGGAACGGAACGATCGCGGTCTGAGGGGCACTTCCCCGACATTGCCCAAGCTGGGGTTCGGGCGTCAACGCGCCCGGGCCGGGCCTACCCGACCGTGTGATCGACGGGTCCGGAGAGACGTACCCTGGGCGGCATGTGCCGAAACATCACCACCCTCCGGGGGCTCCAGCCGGCCGCGACGGGCGAGGAGATCGAGGCCGCGGCCCGCCAGTACGTCCGCAAGGTCACCGGCGTGCAGTCGCTTTCGGACGCCACGCGCGAGCCGTTCGAGGCCGCGGTCGCCGAGATCGCGGAAATCACCGCGCGGCTGCTGGAACAGCTGCCCGCCCGCCGCCAGCCACCGGCGACCGTGCCGCCGCTGCGCCGCCCGGAAGTGCAGGCCCGGATCGCCGCGAAAGCCTTGCGGCAGCCCTGATTCAGCCCACGCGCTGCGCGTAGCCGGGCTCGCCGGTGCGGTCGGCGCCGCCGTCCTTGGTGAGGCTGTAGAGCCGGATCTCGGTGCCGTCGGGGTCGTTGAAGCGCACCATCCACCCGGTCGTGGCCTCGAACAGCGGCTGGTGCTCGACGCCGAGTTCGTCCAGCCGCGCGATCCAGGCTTCGGCGGCCGCGCGGTCGGCGATCGAGAAGCACACCGGGTCGAACCCGGCGAGTCCTTCGGCGGCCCGCTCCTGCACGCGCAACGCCACCGGCACGCCGTCGACGGTCCCTCCGACACCGCGCACGACACCGTCGTCGTCCGGGAACTCGTGGGTGACGTGCAGACCGAGCACGCGCTCGTACCACTCGCGGCTGCGCGTCAGGTCGCGCACCGGGAACTTGACGTGGTGGAAACCCTCGATCTTCGCGGTCATCCCCGCTCCTTTCGCCGACCTGGAGGGTAAGACCGCGACGGGCGTTTTCCCAGCCCGATAGGGTGCCCGGATGGGCGGACAGGCTTTGGTGCTCGGCGGCGGCGGGGTCGCCGAGCACGGCCAGGACCTCACCGGCGCGGACCTGATCGTCGGGACGTCCGCGGGTGCCGCGGTCGCGGCCCAGGTGACCAGCGGCCTGTCGCTGGCGGAGCTGTTCGCCCGCCAGGCCGACCCGGCCCGGCAGGCCCCGGAAATCCCGGCCGACGTCGACCTCGAAGAGTTCGCCGCGAAGTTCGGCGGCGCGGTCACCGGCGCCACGACGCCCGCCGAGGTGCGGCAGGCGGTCGGCAGGCCGGCGCCGGCCGCGGACACGGTGCCCGAAGCCGACCGCCGCGCGGTCTCGCCGGGCTGGGCGCGGGGGTGCGGAGATCGCACTGGTCACCCCGGACGAGCAGGCACTGGCGGCGATCGGGCCGAACCGCTGGACCCGTCGACGCGCACCCCGGCCGCCGAAGCCGGGCGGGCACAGGGCGCGGCGCGACACTGAGCTGGGACTAGGGGCCGGGTGCCCGCGAGGGCGTCGGCTACCCTCGTGGGCAGGGGTAGCGTGTCCGAGCGGCCGAAGGAACATGTCTTGAAAACATGCGAGGGGGCAACCTCTCCGTGGGTTCGAATCCCACCGCTACCGCACTGAGTGCCCGGGCGCGGCCGCGCCCGGGCTCAGCTCTCCGGTGCCGAAAGGTGCTCCAGCACGCGCTCGAACGCCGTGGCGATCGTGGCCTGCTCCGCCGGGCTCAGCAGGTCGATCAGGTGCTCGCGGACGCCCTCCACGTGCGTCGGGGCCGCCGTTTCCAGCACGGCCATGCCCTCGTCGGTCAGCTCCGTGAGCACGCCGCGCTTGTCCTCCGGGTCGCGCACGCGGCGGACCAGGCCCGCGTCCTCCAGGCGGCCGACCTGGTGCGAGAGCTTGCTCTTGGTCGAGCCCATCCACTCGGCCAGCTCCGACATCCGGATCCGGTGGCCGGGCTGGGTTTCGAGGCAGACGAGCACCTCGTAGTCGGTGAGCGACACGTCGTGGCGTTCGGTCAGGTCGCGGTGCAGGCGCTGTCGCAACCGCAGCGTCGCGACGACGTAGGAGCGCCACGCCGCCATCTCGGCATCGTTCAACCACCGCACAGGCCGCACCTCGGTCATAAGACAGCCTAGAACGGTGATCAACGGACCGCGCGGTCCGAGTCCGTTCCGCCTGCCGGTGAAAACCCCGTCGCAACATCGCCCGAAGGTGGGGTTACGAAAAGGTTGAGACTCGGCCGGAAAAGGCGCATTCTGCTTGTCGGCGGACGGTTGGCCAGGGTAAACGGGCTCGACGCCGGTGACGAGCCGGCCCGGCACTCCGCCAGGAGAGGTCAGGTGGTTGCGTGACGGGTGGTTCATGCGGTTGACCGCCAGCTGCGTCCCCGCGACCGGAACGGACAACGACCGGGTCGGCCGCGATTGTGAACAGCGACGAGCGGGCTTCTATGGTGCGTTCACGCATTCGGCGTCGATCGGGCCTGGCTCCGGTCGCGGCCTCGGAAGCCGTGACGACAGCGCCTGAACGCCGGCCCGGACGCGGCCAGCCGCTCGACGAAAGACATAACCTCGGTACAAGCCTGGGTACGGCGTCAGCGCGACGACCGTGCCCAGGCTCACTACTATTTGGCGGGTGAGATTCGACGACGACGCCGGACTGGACACCTCCGAAGTCCAGGACCTGCGCGGAAGCGGTGGAGGCGGCGGCGGGATCGGCGGCCGCGTGGCGCTCGGCGGCGGTGGGCTCGGCGTCGTCGGCCTGATCATCTACTTCGTGCTGTCCCAGCTCGGCGGGGTCAGCATCGGCGGCGGCAGCGGCAGCGCACTGGGCGGCGGGCTCGGCAGCGTCGGCTCCGGCCAGCAGATCGACAACTCCCGGCTCGAAAGCGAGTGCAAGACCGGCGCGGACGCCAACAAGAACCACGACTGCGCCATCGTCGCGATCGTCAACTCCGTGCAGGACTACTGGAAGCAGCAGTTCGCGCGCTCCGGCTCGACCTACCGGCCCGCGCCGACGAAGTTCTTCAACGGCGGCGTGCGCACCGGCTGCGGCAGCGCCACCTCCGACACCGGCCCGTTCTACTGCCCTGCCGACTCCGACGTCTACATCGACCTTTCCTTCTTCGACGAGCTGAAGACCCGCTTCGGCGCGCAGGGCGGCCTCTTCACCGAGGCCTACGTGCTCGCCCACGAGTACGGCCACCACGTGCAGAACCTGCTCGGCACGTCCCGCAAGGGCACCGGCACCGGCCCGACGTCCGGCTCGGTGCGCCTGGAACTGCAGGCCGACTGCTACGCCGGTGTCTGGGCCAACCACGCCTCGACGACGCCGACCGAGTCCGGCAAGCCGCTGATCACCGACGTCACCCAGGACGACGTCGCCTCGGCGCTGGACACCGCGTCCCGCATCGGCGACGACTACATCCAGGAGAAGCTCGGCGGCGGCCAGGTCGACCGGTCGAAGTTCACGCACGGCACGTCCGCGCAGCGCAAGAAGTGGTTCACCACCGGGTTCCAGACCGGCGAGCCCGCCCGCTGCGACACGTTCGGCACCAACAACCTGGGCTGAGACACGGAGAGGGGGCCGTCCCGGCTGGGACGGCCCCCTCTCGTGTCATCAGGCGGTCAACGCGTGCGGGTCACCGGACACGGCGTGCGCCGTGAGGGACCGCTGGGCCGAACGCTTCTGCGCGGTCAGCGACTTCGCCGCGGCCTGGCCGGGCTTGACGCCGTTGATGCTCTCGGTGCTCGTCGCGTAGACGCCGAGTGCCCAGGCGACGCCGTCGGAGTTGCGCTCCAGCGCGACCCGGTCGATGTTGCCGAGGTTGTCGCAGGCCTGGTGGTAGCACGGGTCGAACGCGACGCCCGCCGTGCCGCCCCACTTCGCCGCCTGCGCCGCGGTCTTCAGCACCTCGGCGCCGGTGTCGAGCCCGCCTGCCGGGATGCCGACGGCGATGAACTCGCCGTAGTCCGAACGGCCGGTGAAGTCGGTGCCCTCCACCGAAACGCCCTTCGCGGCCTGCATGAAGTCGACGAAGGTCTTCTCGATCTGCGCCGAGCCGTACGGGCCGGCGCCCGCGCCGACGCCGTCGGAGTTGTCGCCGTCGTAGGCGAAGTAGCCGGCGTTCGGCGAGCCGATCATGTCGAAGTTCAGGTACAGCGCGATGTCCAGCTGCTGCTCGAAGCTGAGCTGGTCGACGTAGTAGGTGGAGCCGATCAGGCCGAACTCCTCCGCGCTCCAGAAGCCGAAGCGGACGGCGTTGTTGGCCTTCGGGCTGCTCCCCAGCTGCAGCGCCGTCTCCAGCAGCGCGGCGGAGCCGGTGCCGTTGTCGTTGATGCCGGGCCCGGCCGGGACGCTGTCGAGGTGCGCCCCCAGCATCACCACGTTGTCCTTGCGCCCGGTCTTGGTCTCGGCGATGACGTTGTAGCTGGTCCGCGCCTCCTGGAAGGCACGCAGCTCCAGGGTGACGTTCTGCCCGCCGAGCGTGGCCAGCTGCGCCCCCGCGGCCGCCGTCACGCCGCCGGTCGGGATCTTCGCGTTCGCCGGGTCCCCCAGTGTCCCGTTCAGATCGCCGTCGGTGTTGTTGTAGACGATCGCGCCGACCGCGCCCGCGGCCGCGGCGGTCTGCTGCTTCTGCGCGAACGAGCAGCCGCCGCGCTTGATCAGCGCGATCTTGCCCGCGACGTCGGCGGTGTAGTCGGTGGCCTCGCAGCCGCTGGTGGCGTCGACCGCGACCACGGCGAGCGGCGCGGTGATGCCGCCGACCGGCGTCGAGACGGTGTACTCCATGGCGATGATCGGGACGTTCGCCCCGCCCGCGGTCAGCTTCTGCGCGAGGGTCTCGGAGTAGGTGAACGGGAACTCCTGCCGGGTCACCTGGAACCCGGCCGCTTCGAGCTTGGTCGCGATGTACTCGGCGGACCGCTTGTGCCCTTCGGTGCTCGCCGCCCGGGTGCCGCCTTGGGTGTCGGCGATCCGCTGCAGGGCGACGAGGTGCCGGTTGACGCCGTTGACGTCGACCTTCTTGACGAGCTGCTTCGCCAGTGCGGGGCCGTCCGGGAGGGTGTCCGCTGCCGCGGCCGGGGTGAGGCCGAGTGTCAGCGTCGCGCAGGCGGCCAAGGCCGCCGGCGGGAGGAACCTGGTTCGGAAGAGTGACATGGTTGCTCACCTTTGTTCGCTTTGCGAAGGACGTCAATGCGTCATTCGGCGGGACCTTCACCCGGCGGTATACAGTCGACACATGTACGCGATCACCATCCGTGAACCAGGTGACCCGGACGTTCTCGAGTGGGCGGAGGTCGCGGATCCGCGTCCCGGCCCCGGCGAAGTGCTGCTGGAAGTCGCGGCGAGCGCGGTGAATCGCGCGGATCTGCTGCAGCGCCAGGGCCACTACCCGCCGCCGCCCGGCGCCAGCGAAATCCTCGGTCTCGAATGTTCCGGCACGATCGCCGAACTCGGCGAAGGCGTCGAAGGCTGGAACGTCGGCGACGAGGTGTGCGCGCTGCTTTCCGGCGGCGGCTACGCGGAGAAGGTCGTCGTCCCGGCCGGGCAGCTGCTGCCGGTGCCGGGCGAGGTGGACCTGCTCGCGGCGGCCGGGCTGCCCGAGGTGGCCTGCACGGTCTGGTCCAACGTCGTGATGCACGCGAAGCTCGCCGAGGGCGAGGTCCTGCTGGTCCACGGCGGTGCGGGCGGGGTCGGCACGCACGCCATCCAGGTCGGCAAGGCGCTCGGCGCGACGGTCGCCGTCACCGCGGGCTCGGCGGACCGGCTCGAAAGCTGCCGCCAGCTCGGCGCCGACCTCACGATCAACTACAAGGACCAGGACTTCGTCGAGGTGCTCCGCCAGGAGACCGGCGGCGCCGACGTCATCCTCGACAACATGGGCGCGTCCTACCTGGGCCGCAACCTGGACGCGCTGCGGCAGGACGGCAGGCTGGTCATCGTCGGCATGCAGGGCGGGGTCAAGGGCGAGCTGAACGTCGGGGCATTGCTCGGCAAACGGGCGAGCGTGTTCGCGGCGGGCCTGCGCTTCCGCCCGCCGGAGCAGAAGGCGGCGATCGTCGCCGACGTCCGCGAGCGGCTGTGGCCGCTGGTCGAGCAGGGTTCGGTCAAGCCGATCGTCGGCCAGGTCGTGCCGATGGCCGAAGCCGCGGCCGCGCACCGGGCCCTGGAGGAGGGCAGCGTGTTCGGCAAGGTGCTGCTGGCCGCGAAGTCATAACAGCGGCGCGAAGCGCCTCCGTTGAGGGTGGCGGCGGGGAGGAAGGCGGAGCTAACGGAGTTCTTCGAGGACTCGCACGAGCTGGTTGATTTCGAAGACGTTGGAGTAGTGGGCGAGCCCGATCCGCACGGCGCCGCCCACTTCTCCGACACCCAGTGACGCGAAGACGCCGCTCGTGCCGTCGTCGGCGAAGGCGCACAACCCCTGAGTTGCCAGGTATTCGGCGACCTCGGGCGCCTTCTTGCCGGCGACGGCGAAGGCGAGCGCGGGAATCCGGCGCATGGCGTTGCCGATGACCATGATGTGCCGCAGCGACAGCAGTTCCGTGGACAGCTGGGCCAGCAGCCCGGCGTGGTAGGACTTCGCCGACCCGAGCGAGGTGACCAGGCGCTCGCGGCGGGATCCGGTGGCGGCGTCGTCGAGACCGGCGAGGTAGTCGATCGACGCGATCAGCCCGGCCAGCAGCGGGTAGGCGTGCGGGCCGAGTTCCAGGCGCGCGGCGCCGCGGGCCATCGGGTCGAGCGACGTGGACGGGATCCGCTCGATCAGCTCGGGGTCGCGGAACACCAGCGCGCCCACCGACGGGCCGCCCCACGCCTGTGCCGACACGACCATGACGTCGGCGCCGAGTGCGTTGATGTCCAGCGGCAGGAAGGGCGCGGCGTAGGTGGCGTCGACGACGACGAGCGCGCCGACCCGCTTGGCGAACTCGATGATCGTCGGCACGTCCGGCCGGGTGCCGACCGAACCGGACGCGAGCGTGACCGCGACGGCCTTCGTGCGCGCCGTCACGAGCTGCTCGTACTGCCACGCGGGCAGCTCGCACGTCTCGATGTCGATCTCGCCCCAGCGCACGACGGCGCCGACCCGCTTCGCGGCACGCTGCCACGGCGCGAGGTTGGCCTGCTCGTCGAGCCGCGACACGACGACTTCGTCGCCGATCGTCCAGCGTTCGGCGAGCGCGTCGACGAGCCGGCGCAGCATGACCGGCGCGCTCGGCCCGAGCACGACGGCGGCCGGGTCGGCCCCGACCAGGTCGGCCACGGCCCGGCGGGCCGCGGTCACGATGCTTTCCGCGCGCTGGGAGGCCGGAAACGCTCCGCCCGGCCCGGACACCGGGGCGCGCATCGCCGTGGAAACGGCCGAAGCGACCTGTTCCGGGACCAGCATTCCGGCGGCGCCGTCGAAGTGAATCCAGCCGTCACCCAGCGCGGGAAAGAGCCCACGGATACGAGCGACGTCGAACGCCATGGGGACACCGTACGGACGTGCGGTTTCGCCGCGCGTCCGGGGTTGGGTGGAGAGCCACCGGGAACCCCGGAAGCCGCTACGCTCGGAGACGGACACCCCGTGGGTGTCGCGGAGCGTGGCGAAACGCAAGCCAGGATGGAGCACATGACCGAGCCGAACTTCACAGCGGGTGACCCGGGCCAGGAATCTTCACCCCACGTGGTGGTCGTCGGACCGGACGGCACACCGGTGGGCACGGCCAAGCTGCCTCCCCCCGACGGCGACGACCACCCGGAGTCGGTGGGCGACCTCGTCGAAGAGCCGGCGAAGGTGATGCGGATCGGCACGATGATCAAGCAGCTCCTGGAGGAGGTCCGCGCGGCCCCGCTGGACGACGCGTCCCGCACGCGGGTCCGCGAGATCCACCAGACGTCGATCCGCGAGCTGGAGAAGGCGCTGGCCCCGGAGCTGCAGGACGAGCTGGAGCGCCTGGTCCGCCCGTTCACCGACGACTCGACCCCGTCGGACGCGGAGCTGCGAATCGCCCAGGCCCAGCTGGTGGGCTGGCTCGAGGGCCTGTTCAGCGGAATCCAGACGGCCCTGTTCGCCCAGCAGATGGCGGCCCGCGTCCAGCTGGAGCAGATGAGGCGCGGATTGCCGGCGGGCCCATCGGGGGCCGGCGGGCACGGTCACGGGCCGGACCACGGGCCGGGGATTTCGGGGACGGGCCAGTACCTCTGACGGCGGCCACGGGGTTGTCCACAGACCATGGGGATTGTGGACAACCCTTGTGGACAACTCGCTTTCGGCCGGTTTTGTCCTGGGGTGGCGGTAGGCTGGAGCTGGGCACGCCCCCCAAGGGAAGGGCGGGGGCCGCTTCGGGGCCTGCTGCCCCCTCGGCTCAGCGCAGCGTGAGCCAGCAGGCCCGGACGCCGGACCCGGCAAGCCTGCGGCTCCATGACATGAACGACTCTTTCCTGTCGTCAGACGTCATGAACGACTCGTTCATGACGTCCGGTCACCCCACGGCACAGCGACTTTGCCGGAACCCTGCCAAGGGAAGGGCGGGGGCCGCGGTGTCGCTGCGCAAGTCCGGCCCCGGCAGCGACCGGCCGGGGGTCGGGTCGTGGCGCCGCTGTGGTGCCGTGAATGACTCATTCACCTCGTCGGACGCCCTGAATGACTCATTCAAGTCGCCCGGGTTACCTCCCGAAGGCGCCGTCAAGTGACCGGGCGTGGATCGGCCGGTTCACGAGAGTTGCCGGGACCCTGCCATGGAGTTGCGCGGGCCGCTTGATCCTCGGCTCGGGTCAGTTCGGCTCCGCGAGGTCGCTTCCCGCGGATTGGGGCCGCTGGTCGGGCTTCTTGGTGTCTTGAATGAGTCATTCAGGACCTGTGAAATTCTCCGCCGAGCCAAGCCGGTGACCGGGTGGTCGCACCACGCACGACTCGTTCAGCGGCGGCTCCGGTCAGGGGCGCGTTGCTGGTGGGACTACCGAGACTCCTCGCGACTGGTGTGACCGGCGCGGATGCACCCAAGCTCAGTGAAGAACGCCCTCAGGTCACCGATCAGCGCGTCCGGTTCCTCCAGTGCCGGGAAGTGACCGCCGCGGGGGAACTCCGTCCAGCGGATGATCTTGTCCGTCCGCTCCCCCAGAGTCCGGATCGGCAGGCCGATGTCGTCCGGGAAGACCGCGACGCCCGTCGGGACCGGGTTCAGGGGCACAGGCGCGCCCCAGCCCGTTGTCAGGGCCGCGTACAGGCGGGCTGAGGAGTTCGCCGTCCCGGTGAACCAGTAGATCGACACGTCCGCCAGGAGGTCGTCGCGGTCGATCAGGTCCTCTGTTGTGTTCGAGAACGAGCGGAACTTCTCCGCTATCCAGGCCAGCTGGCCTGCCGGGGAGTCGTGCAGGCCGTACGCAAGCGTTTGCGGCTTGGTCGACTGGATCATCGCGTAGCCCGTTCCCGAGACCGAGAACGCCTGGCCCTTCTCCAGCGCCCGCTGCCCCGCGGCCAGCTCTGCGCCCGACAGGCCTTCGAGGTCCGCCGGCGTCCGGGGGACCGCCGACGCCAGCATCGTCACGTGGATGCCGAGCAGGCGCTCGGGGAACTGGACCGCCAGCTCGCGCGCGATCATCGCGCCCCAGTCGCCGCCGTGGGCGCCGAACTGCTCGTAGCCGAGGTCGGTCATCAGTGCCGCGAACGCTCGCGCGATGCGGTCCGGGCCCCAGTCCGGCGTCGGGGTGGGGCCCGAAAAGCCGTAGCCGGGGAGGGACGGGACCACCACGGTCAGCGCCGACGCCGGGTCGCCGCCGTACGCGCGGGGGTCCGTCAGGGGGCCGATCACGTCGAGGAACTCCACGATCGATCCCGGCCAGCCGTGCATCAGCAGCACCGGCGGTGCCTCCGGCTCCGGGGACACCACGTGGAGGAAGTGCACGTTCGTGCCGTCGATCGTCGTCGTGAACTGGGGGAACGCGTTGATCCGCTCCTCCTGCGCCCGCCAGTCGAAGCCCGTGCGCCAGTACTCGGCCAGCTCACGCACGTAGCCGACCGGCGCGCCCAGCCGCCAGCCTGTGTCCTCCGGCTGGTCGGGCCAGCGGGTGTTCGCCAGCCGCGTGCGGAGGTCGTCGAGGTCGGACTGGGGAACGTCGATGCGGAACGGGGTGGATGTCATTCCTCGACGCTAGAAGCCGTCGCGGACAGCTCCGGTCCTCGATTCCAGGCAATCCAGCACCCGGTCGACGCCGCGTCCGTCCACAACGGACGACGCCGTGCCCGACAGCGACCGGCGCAGCGAGGCGTCGGACAGCAGCGAGCGCAGCGTGGCGGTCACCTCAGGCAGCCGGTCCGCCAGCGTGTCCGCGGGGCCGAGACCGGCCGCCAGTCCCAGGCCGAGTGCCGCGCGGTAGCCCGGCTCCTGGTTGTCCACCAGCTGCACCGCCGCCGTCGGGACGCCGAGGCAGCACAGCTCCACGAACGTCACGCCGGACGCGCTCACGGCGACGTCGGTCGTCGCCAGGATGTCCAGCAGCGCCGGGCTCGGCGCGGAGAGCCGGATCGTCTGGCCGGGCCGCAGCTCCGGCAGCGCCGGTTCACCCCGCACCAGGGCGTCCGCCACGAACGGCAGTTCAGTGTCGCGAAGCGCGCGAAGCAGCAACGCCACCGTCGTGGCCCACTCGGCTCCGCCGCCCAGGACCACAGTGACGTGCGGAGGCGAGCCGCCAGGCGCACGACGCTCGCGCGTACGCAGCACAACGTCGCGAAGCGGCGCGTACGCGACTCCGCGCAGCAGGACGTCGGAGCCGTCGTCAGGCCGCGGCCCGGGGGCGAAGCCCGAGTCGACGACGATGTCGGCCGGGCGGCGGCCGAAGACGTCGTCCTCGATCGAGACGAGCGCCGCGCCGGCCGCGTTGACCTCCTTGCGGACGTCACCGAGGCCGTAGTGGTCGACGACGACCGCGTCGAAGCCCTCCCCGAGCGGCGACTCCGGCGCCAGGCGGGAGACGCCCAGCTCGTCGAACCGCGCGGCCAGCCACTCCGCGTTCTCGACGCTGCCCGAGAACGTCACCGGCCAGCCGCGGGCGACCGCCCGCTCGGCGTAGGCGACCACCCGCGCGATGTGCCCGGCGCCGATGGCCGCCGACGCGTCCGCGCGCAGCAGCAGCTTCACCGGGCGACTTTCTTCTGCTCGACGTGCGCGTTCAGCGCGACCAGGTCCGGGCGCGACCGCAGCAGCGCGACCACCGCCCGCCAGTCGGCGACACCGTCGCCCAGCTCGGCCACGATCGCCGAAAGCAGGTCCCAGTCCTCCGCGGTGTCCAGCGTCACGCGCAGGTCGCCGGCCGCCGGGCTGACGACGACGCCGGTGCACGCATAGCGCGACGGCTGTGTGTAGATGCCCGAGGTGACGTGCTCGCGGTCCGCTCCGGTGGCGGTCGCGACCTGCTCCTGGAGCACGGCAGCGCGCACCAGCTCGGCGTCGAAGCCGCGCGGCAGGGTCCGGACCAGCGTCGTGCTCACGTAGTCCAGCGACGGCTGGGCCCGCCACAGCGCCGCGAGCTGGCCGATCAGCGCCGGGTCCAGCAGCGGGCAGTCGGCGGTGAGCCTGATCACGGCGTCGGCGGGGTGCTCGCGCAGCGCGACCGCGAACCGGCCGAGGACGTCGTCGAGCGGGCCGCGGACCACCGCCGCGCCGCAGCGGGCGGCTTCGGCGGCGACGGCGTCGTCCGAGGGGTCCGAAGACGTCGCGACCACGACTTCGTCGACGCCCGGCGCGGCCGCCGCGGCCCGGACGACCCAGCCCAGCACGCTGCGGCCGGCGAGCGGGCGCAGCACCTTGCCCGGCAGCCGGGTCGACGACGACCGGGCCTGGATGACGGCGTTGACACCGGGCGCTCCACGCATGGGTGACATGATGGCCGACGGCACTTACCCCGAAACGCGGAGGTCAACGATGTCCGAGCTGGATGGCTCCAGCATCCTGCTCACCGGCGGGACCGGTTCCTTCGGCAAGGCGTTCATCGCGCACGCGCTGGCCGAGCTGAACCCGAGCCGCCTGGTCGTGCTCTCCCGCGACGAGCTCAAGCAGTACGAAACGCGGCAGCTGTTCGGCGACGACCCGCGGCTGCGCTGGTTCATCGGCGACATCCGCGACCGCCGCCGTCTGGAGCGCGCCATGCACGGCGTCGACTACGTCGTGCACGCCGCCGCGCTCAAGCAGGTCGACACCGGCGAGTACAACCCGTTCGAGTTCGTCCAGACCAACGTCGTGGGCTCGCAGAACGTGATCGAGGCGGCGATCGACACCGGCGTCAAGAAGGTCGTCGCGCTGTCGACCGACAAGGCGTCCAGCCCGATCAACCTCTACGGCGCCACCAAGCTGTGCGCCGACCGGATGTTCATCAGCGGCAACCACTACGCGGCCGCGCACGTGACGCGCTTCTCGGTGGTCCGCTACGGCAACGTCATGGGCTCGCGCGGCAGCGTCATCCCGTTCTTCCGGAAGCTGGCCGAGCAGGGCGAGTCGCTGCCGATCACGCACAAGGAGATGACCCGGTTCTGGATCACGCTCCCGCAGGCCGTGCGGTTCGTGGTCGACTCGTTCGACCAGATGCACGGCGGTGAGCTGTACGTGCCGCGGATCCCGAGCATGCGGCTGGTCGACCTCGCCCAGGCGATCGCCCCGGGCAGCCCGATGCACGAGGTCGGCATCCGGCCCGGCGAGAAGCTGCACGAGGAGATGATCGCGCCGGACGACGCGCGCCGGACCGTGCAGCTCAAGGACCGCTACGTCGTCCAGCCGCACCTCGCGGGCTGGGGTTTCGAGCCGCCGGCGGGCGGCACGCCGATGCCGGAGGGCTTCGCCTACCGCTCGGACACCAACGACCTCTGGCTGGACGCGGAGGAGCTGCGCGAGCTGGTCGAGCAGCATGGGTGACTTCCTCCCGTACGGCCGCCAGTCGATCAGCGAAGAGGACATCGAGGCCGTCGTCGGCGTGCTGCGCGGCGACTGGCTGACCACCGGGCCCGCGGTCGGGCAGTTCGAGACGGACCTCGCGGCGCACACCGGCGGGACGCCCGCGGTCGCCGTGACCTCGGGAACGGCCGCCCTGCACGTCGCCTACGCGGCGGCCGGGATCGGGCCGGGCGACGAGGTCGTCACCTCGCCGATGACGTTCGTCGCGACCGCCGCCACCGCCGCGCTGCACGGCGCGAAGGTGGTCTTCGCCGACGTCGAACCGGACACCGGGAATCTTTCGGTCGCGGCGGCGAAGGCCGCGGTCACCGGGCGCACCAAGGTCGTCGCCGCGGTCGACTACGCCGGGCTGCCCGCCGAGCTGGACGAACTCGCCGGCGTCGCCCACGACGCGGGCGCGCTGCTGCTGGAGGACGCCGCGCACTCCGTCGGCGGGTCCTGGCAGGGCCGGGCAGTGGGGTCGATCGCCGACCTGACGACGTTCTCGTTCTTCCCGACCAAGAACCTCACGACGGCCGAAGGCGGCGCCGTCGTCACCCCGCGGGACGACCTCCTGGACCGGGCGCGGAAGTTCCGCAACCACGGCCTGGTCCGCGACCGCGCCGAGCAGCGCTATCCGGACGAAGGCGGCTGGCACCAGGAGGTGCACGAGTTCGGGCTGAACTACCGCCTGCCCGACGTCCTCTGCGCACTGGGCAGCAGCCAGCTCAAGCGGCTCGCGGAGTTCAAGAAGCGCCGAGCCGAGATCCACGCCCGCTACAACGCGGCGCTGGCCGACGTCGACGGCGTCGCCACGCCGCCGTCCCGGCCGGGCGCCGACCCGGTGTGGCACCTCTACCCGCTGCGGGTCCTCGACGGCCGCCGCCGGGCGCTGTTCGACCACCTGCGGGGCGCCGGCATCGGCGTCCAGGTCAACTACATCCCGGCGTACTGGCACCCGGTGTTCGAGGACCTCGGGTACCGGCGCGGGCTGTGCCCGAACGCCGAAGCGTACTACGCGCAGGAGCTGTCGCTGCCGCTGTTCCCGTCGCTGACGGACGCCGACGTCGACCGCGTGGCCGACGCCGTGCGCGCGTTCTTCGGGGCCTAGATCAGGTCCCAGGTCAGGGGCGTGCCCTTCGCGGCGTCGACGCGGAAGGTGCGCCCCACGACCTGGGTGATCGCGGCCGGGGCCAGCCCGCCCGCGGGCCGGATCGACCGGACGTTGGCCGTGGTGACCTCGTCACCGGCGCGGACGTCCTCGACGACGTAGAGGGACCGCCGCAGCCGCAGGCCCTCCTTCTCGCTCTCCCGCGGGCCCAGGACCGGCTCGCCGAGTGCCTCCCACGCCCGGTGCGTCTCGGTGACCAGCGCGGCCAGCTCGGCGGGCTCCAGCGAGAACTCCGAGTCGACGCCGCCGTCGGCACGGGCCAGCGTGACGTGCTTTTCGATGGCCACCGCGCCCAGCGCGACGGCGGCGACCGGCGCGCCGATGCCCGGCGTGTGGTCGGACAGGCCGACCAGCGACTGCGTCAGCCCGGCCAGCAGCGGCAGGCCGCGCAGGTTGCTCTCACGCGGCGAGGCCGGGTAGCTCGCCGTGCAGCCGAGCACGATCAGCTGGTCGTTGCCCGCTTCGCGGGCGGTGCGCACCGCGGCGTCGATCTCGGCGACGTTGGCCATGCCGGTGGAGATGATCAGCGGCTTGCCGGTGCGCGCGCACAGCTCGACCAGCGGCAGGTCGACGATTTCCGAGGAGGCGATCTTGTACGCCGGCGCGTCGAGGGACTCCAGCAGCTCGACCGCGGTCGGGTCGAACGGGCTGGAGAAGATCTCCAGGCCGCGGGCGCGGGCCCGCTCGAACAGCGGCTCGTGCCACTCCCACGGCGTGTGGGCCTTTTCGTACAGTTTGTACAGATTCTGGCCGCCCCACAGCTCGTGCGCGTCGCCGATCCGGAACGCCGGGGTGTCGACGTCGATGGTGATCGTGTCGGGCCGGTAGGTCTGCAGCTTGACCGCGTGCGCGCCGGTCTCGGCGATCGCGTCGACGATGGCCAGCGCCCGGCCGAGGTCGCCGTTGTGGTTGCCGGACATCTCGGCGATCACGAACGGCGCGTGGCCGGGGCCGATCGAGTGCGCGCCGATCCGGATGTCGTCTGCGGGCATGGTGCCTCCCCGGGGTGGACGGGTGCGGGTCAGCCCAGAGTCTTGCGCAGCTGCCGGAAGCCGCCGACGGCAGGCGCGGCTTCGGCGTACCCGGCGCGCTCGAACAAGGCCGCCGAAGCGGCGTTGTCCTGGTGCACGGCGGCCAGCACCACCCGCACGCCGAGGCGTTCCCGCGCCACCCGCTCCCCCTCGGCGAGCACCGCCCCGGACAGCCCGCGGCCGCGGCTCGCGGGCGCCAGGGTGATGCTCACCTCCCAGGCGTCGCCGTCCTCCCGATCGAACCGGACGGTGCCGACCGGGACGTCCTCGTGCTCGACGACGAGCAGGAGCCGGTCCGGATCGGCCAGCACGCCGTGCAGCCAGGCCAGGTGCTCGTCCAGGGCGACCACGGCCGCCGACCGCGACGCCTGCCGCGTCCGGGGGTCGTTGCGCCAGCCCAGCAGCAGCCCCGCGTCCGCTTCGGTGGCCTCGCGGGCCCGCACCTACTGCGTGACGGGCTGCTCGGCCCGGTCCTCGAGGCGGCGGAGCCGGTCCTCGTAGCGGGAGATGCCCGCGAGCCGGACGCGGATCTGCGCGTGCTGGCGCTGGATCTCCTCGATCAGCGTGCGGGCCTCGGCCAGCTGCGGCGGGTCGGCGTTCGGCACCAGCGCGATCGACTCGCGCAGCGTCTCCAGCCTGCCTTCCTGCGCCGCGACGTGCGGGATCAGGCGGTCGAGCTCGGCGCGGGCCCAGCGCAGGTCGCCGCGGGCCTCCTCCAGGCTGCGCTCGGCGCTGTCCAGCCGTCGCCGGTGGTCGGCGGTCGCGTGCTCGAGGTCGTTGACGCGCGCGGCGAGACCGCGGGTGCGGTCGTCGACGCGGAAGTCGATGACCTTGACGATCCGGTCGATCAGGCCTCTGCCCAGTTTCTGCACTGCCATGGGGATTTCCTTCGGGGAGTCGGTGCTGCGCTCAGCGCAGGAGGGTGGTGTCGCCGGTCTTGGTCCAGGAGTCCAGCAGCCGCCCCTCGGCGGCGATCTGGTGTTCCGGGCCGACGATGCAGGAGTCGCCCGCGGCGTGCTCCCACGAGGTCTGGTCCGGGTTGTCGATGAACGAGAACCCGGTGAGCACCAGCTGCGCGGTCGGGAACGACGTCCGGGCGATCCAGGCCGCCAGGGTGCCGGTGGTCGACCACGTCGGCTCGGTGCGCGTCGGCAGGCCCAGCGCGTCCGACAGCGGCAGCACGACCTCGCGGTTCGGCACCGGGACCGCGCCGAGGTCCGCGGGCCACCAGCCCGGCAGGTCCTCCGGTTCCCAGTGCATCCGGCCGGGCTCGACCAGCAGGTACAGCCGCTTCCGGTAGTCCTGGAAGACGTGCTTGGTGGCCCGGATCGCGCGGTTGAAGACGACGACGTGCGTGCGGCGGCCGACGATCTCCTGCCCGGGTTCGTCGACGACGAAGCCGTTGACCCGGATCACCAGGTCGCACGCGTCGATCGCCTTCGCCCGCTGGGGGTCGGGCGGGAGCGGCTGGTTGCCGACCACGGCCACCGATCGCGGGTCCGGCCGGTCGGCGTAGGCCGCGAGCAGGTTGACCATCAGGCTCGCCGCGCCGAGAGCAGCAGTCATAAGCCGAGAAAGTACCAGTACGAAGGTCACACCTCGCCGCGTAGCGGCCCATAACCACTACCACACGGGCGGGGTGGCCCGGACGCCGCTCATCCCATCGGTACCCTCGTCCACGTGCATGCCACCAGCACGGTTCAGGCCGCCGACTCACCCGCCGCGACGCCGGCCCCGCCGGGGTCGGACAGCAAGACGTTCGCGCGTGCCTTCGCCGACATCAAGGCCGGTTTCCGCAACCGCGAGCTGTGGGGTCACCTCGGCTGGCAGGACATCAAGCAGCGGTACCGCCGCTCGGTCATCGGGCCCTTCTGGATCACCATCAGCCAGGCCGTCCTCGCGCTCGGCCTCGGCCTGCTGTACTCGCAGCTGTTCAAGCTGCCGGTCGAGGTGTTCCTGCCCTACATCTCCACGGGCTTCATCATCTGGGGCTTCATCAGTGGCTGCCTGTCCGAGGGCATGGAGACGTTCATCGCGAACGAGGGGCTGATCAAGCAGCTCCCGGCGCCGCTGAGCGTGTACATGCTGCGCACGGTGTGGCGGCAGACGATGATGCTGCTCCACAACATGATCGTCTACGTGGCCGTGCTGGTGATCTTCTTCGGCGCGCTCAGCCAGAAGTACTCGCTGCTCGGCGACGGGAAGTGCGTCGCGGGCCACATCTGCCACCCCGGCCTCAGCTGGACCATCCTGCTGGCCATCCCCGGTTTCCTGGTGCTGGCCCTGAACGCCGCCTGGGTGACGCTGCTGTTCGGCATCATCTCCACCCGCTTCCGCGACATCCCGCAGGTGGTCAACTCGCTGATCCAGCTGCTGTTCTACGGGACGCCGATCGTGTGGCCGGTCGACCAGCTGATGAGCGGCGGCGGCAAGGAGGGTGTCTCCTGGATCCTGCCGATCGTCAAGGCGAACCCGCTCTACCACTTCATGCAGGTGATCCGCGCGCCGTTGCTCGGCCAGGAGTTCTCGCCGGAGAACTGGATCGTGGTCGGCTCCATCACCGTCGTCGGTTGGGCTCTCGCGCTGGTCGCGATGCGCAACTACCGTGCCCGCGTCTCCTATTGGGTGTGACACATGGTCAGCATTGACGTCCACAACGCGTTCGTCGACTTCCCGATCTTCGACGCGAAGACGCGGTCGATGAAGAAGAAGGTCCTCGGCAAGGTCGGCGGCAAGATCGGCACCGACACCAAGGTCCCGATCATCGAAGCCCTGCACGACGTGACCCTCTCGCTGCGCGAAGGCGACCGCGTCGGCCTGGTCGGGCACAACGGCGCCGGCAAGTCCACGCTGCTGCGCCTGCTGGCAGGCATCTACGAGCCGACCCGCGGGTCCGCGCGGATCAACGGCAAGATCGCGCCGGTGTTCGACCTCGGCATCGGCATGGACCCGGAGATCTCCGGCGTCGAGAACATCATCATCCGCGGCCTCTTCCTCGGCATGACCGCCAAGGAGATGGAGAAGCGCGTCGACGACATCGCGGAGTTCACCGAGCTCGGCGACTACCTGCAGATGCCGCTGCGGACGTACTCGACCGGCATGCGGGTGCGGCTCGCGCTGGGCGTGGTCACCTCGATCGACCCCGAGATCCTCATCCTCGACGAGGGCATCGGCGCGGTCGACGCGGCGTTCCTCAACAAGGCGCGCGACCGCCTCAAGGACCTCGTCAAGCGCTCCGGCATCCTGGTGTTCGCCAGCCACTCGGACGAGTTCCTGTTCGAGCTGTGCGATTCGGCCATCTGGATGGACGAAGGCCACCTCAAGCAACAGGGTTCGCTGCGGGACGTCCTCACGGCGTACAAGGGCCGCGATCCCTTCGAGAACATGAGCCAGGAAACCTTGGAGCGCTTCGGCATCGAGCCGGTGGCGACGACGAACGGCGGGGAATGATGGCCAGCGAGACCCGGCAGCTGCCCGACGGCGCGGTCGTCGGCGTGGTCGTCACGCGGCACCGGCGCGAGCTGCTGGCGGACTCGCTGAAGGTCATCGCGGCCCAGACCCGGCCGGTCGACCACCTGGTGGTCGTGGACAACGGGCCGGACGACTCGGCCCGCGAGGTCGTCGAGAACTACCCGCTGCCGTACACGTACCTGCCGTCGCACCGGAACCTCGGCGGCGCGGGCGGGTTCGCCCTCGGCATGCTGCACGCGCTGTCGCTGGGTGCCGAGTGGGTGTGGCTGGCCGACGACGACGGCCGCCCGGCCGACGAGAACGTGCTGGCGATCCTGCTGGAGGAAGCGGAGAAGCGCGGCCTGGCGGAGATCTCGCCGGTGGTGTCGAACATCGACGCGCCGGACAAGCTGGCGTTCCCGCTGCGCCGCGGCCTGACCTGGAAGCGGTCGCAGTCCGAGCTGGGCGTGGACTTCCTGCCCGGCATCGCGTCCCTGATGAACGGCGCGCTGTTCCGTGCGTCCACTTTGGACGTCGTCGGTGTGCCGGACCTGCGCCTGTTCTTCCGCGGCGACGAGGTCGAGCTGCACCGGCGGCTGGCCCGCTCGGGACTGCCGTTCGGCACGTCGCTGAAGACGAAGTACCTGCACCCGGACGGCTCGGACGAGTTCAAGCCGATGCTGGGCGGCAAGTTCCACGCGCAGGACCCGGAGAACGAGGTCAAGCGCTACTACACCTACCGCAACCGCGGATACCTGTTGTCCCAGCCGGGAATGCGCAAGATCGGCGCACTGGAGATCGTCCGGTTCGGACTGTACTTCGTGGGCGTCAAGCGCGACCCGAAGGCGTTCCTGCAGTGGCTGAAGCTGGTGCGGCAGGGCCGCGCGGAGAAGTTCTACCGCTACTGAGGTTCACGAGAAAGGGCCCCGCATCCCGCGGGGCCCTTCGCTCATTCGCCGATGACGGGCGGCGCCGTGCGCATGTCGGTGCCGAAGACCGCGTCGGGGTCTCCCTCGACGAGGTAGGTCGGCCGCGAGTGCTCGGTGTCCTCGTCGCCCTCGCCCTTCTGGCCGTGCCCGAGGCCACCGCCGGCGCCCATGCCCCCGCGGCTCGCGGAACCCGCACCGAGCCCGCCCATCCCGCGTCCGGCAGCAGCTTCGGCCGCCCCGATGCCACCCGGCCGGGCGGCACCCGACGCGGCGCCTGCGCCGGTCGCATTGCCCGCGGACGAGCCACCGGGCCCGAAGCCCCCGCCCCCACCGCGGCCACCGCCGACCTTGGAGTTGTAGGCCTCGTCGCCGCCGAAGTTCATGCCGCCCATCGGCATCGGGCTCATCGGCGGCATGCCGCCGAACTGCTGGTTCGGGTTCGGCGTCCCCCCACCCGGCAGCTGACCCGGCGTGAAGCTGGACGGCGTGGTGGTGCCGGACGGCACGAACCCCGACCCGGTCGTCGAAGCGGGACCGGAGAACTGCGGCGTCCCGGTGGTGCCGGGCACGAAGGCGTTGTTCGTCCCGTTCGGCGTACCGACCGGATGCCCGGTCGGCATGCTGACGTTCGGGTTGCTGATGCCGTTCCGGTCCCCGGAGCCGTTGGGGTCCCCGCTGCCGGACCCGGTGCTGAAGCTGGGCGGCGGAGCAAAGGCAGGCTGCTTCGACGCGGCCTCGTAGAGGTTGTTGTCGTAGGTCGCCATGACGCTCGCGGCCTGGTCGTGCGCGGCCTGGCTGTCCTTCTGCTTCTGGATGGACTTGTCGACGTTGTCGGCAAGGCTGAACGGGTTCGAGGTGACCCAGTCCTTGAACTCGTCCTTCCAGCTGAACGGAATGGGAGCAGGCATGGAGTTCTTCGCCGTGGCGGCGGCCTGCCCCTGGTCGTAAATGGTTTCCGAGGCCAGTTTCGCGTTCTGGGAATTGGCGTCGGACCATTTGCTGAGGCTGGTGAAGTATTGTTGGGCGTTTTCCGCCGCGGGGCCTTCCCAGGTGCCCTTGGACGCGTTGACCGCGGTGGTCATCGACTGGGCGAACTTGTCGAAGACCTTGTGGATTTCGTGGTACGCGGTCGAAACGTCGGAAACCTGGTCGACGTTGAGGTTGCTCTGGAGGAACGCCTGCAACTGGGCGTGGTCGGTACCTTTGTAGTCCGCGTTCGGCGCGTGGAGCCCCTGGACGTATTGAACATCGCGGCCCTTCGTGGCTTCCTCGACGTTCTTCTTGCCCATTTGCTCGGCCTGGTTCTTGGCCTGGGCCCGCGCCACGAAGTCCTGGACCCAGCCGAAGAGCCAGTTGTCGGGGTCGACGCCTTCTTCGGCCTTCTTCTGCAGGTAGGCGTCCCGCTCCGCGGGCGCCATGTTCTGGACTTCCTGGGGTGACTTGTCCGGAGTCTTCTGCGTCGTCATCTGGGGTTCCCCCTATCCCTTCGGCAGCCGCGGTTCGACGGCGGCCTTGGCCACCGCCTCGGCGATCTGGCAGGCCTGGTCCGCGGAATCGGCACCGACCAGTGCCACGTCCACCCGGGACGCGTCGCCCACCGGCAGGGCGAGCGTGCAGGCCGGCAGGGACGCGCTGCCGGGTGCTTCCTTCGCCTTCCTGCCGTTGACGTCCTTGTCGAGGACCCCACCGCCGGTGTCGTTGACCTGCGCGACCGACGCGGTGTCGCGGATGTTGACGCCGATCACCTTCGCGGTGTCACTCGCCGAGGCGATCTTCTGCCGGTAACTGCAGGACCGCGCGCTCGCGTCGGAGTCCTGCACCGGCGGGTTGAACTCGCCGTAGCTGCTCAGGTCGCTCATCTTCAGCAGCGAGCAGGCATCGGTGATCGACTGCGTCCCGCCACCACCCGAGGCCGAAGGCGAACTTTCCGGCGTGCCGGGCGCGCTGGCCGAAGGCGACTGCGCGGGCGATGCCGTCCCCGTCTGGGTACTGGTGCACCCGGCCAGCAGCGCACCGCCGGCCACGAGCGGAAGGACAACACGAACGAGAAGTTTCGTCATACCTCAGGCCTGCTTGGTCTGGAGCGAGGAGAAGGCTTGGTTCTCGGTTTCCTTGTAGAGCCCCGCAGCCCTCGCGAGTGCTTCGTCGGCCTGCTTGGCAACTTCCCTGAGCTGCTGCAGGACCTGCGTCGCCGAGCCTTCCGCCTCCGTGGCGCTCTTCTGGTCGTGCTTCGCCACCGTGTGCCCGTACGGGTGGTCACCGAGCTGCGGGGCCTGGTCCAGCCGGAAGCTCTGGTACTGCAGGTTCCCGAGGTCGTTGACCAGGTCGGTCAGCGCGTCCCGGATCGGTTTCACGCCCTCGGGAGTGATCTTGAACCCGCCGCCCTTGGCCGCCGCGATCAGCTTCTGGGTTTCGGCCGTGACGCTCTTCACCGCCGCCGCCATGTTTGCCGACGAGAACGGGCTCATGACGTCCGCGAACGAGCCTCCGCCCCCGCCGTCAGCCATCTGCATCGCTGTTCCACCCCGAATCGCTTCACCCGTGCGTGTGCACCCGGGAGTCTACTAGCCGGACACCCTCCGCCACGGCCGTTCACCGATCTTCACCTCGGACGCAGCCGCGTCACGAGTGGTTCCGGACGGCTCAGAACTGGCCTTCGAGCTGGGCATACAGCTGCTGGGCCAGCCGGGCGTTGTCGGCCGGGGCGTAGGTGATCCAGCGCTGGCCGTCGGCCGCGTCCCTTGTCGACATCAGCCAGCGGCCGGAGGGGGTGTCGAACCAGGCCAGCGGGGGGTGCGTTGCCGCCGGGGTCTGGGCCGTGAACTGGCCGATGCGCTTCTTCGGCTCCTGGAACACCCGCTCGATCATGCGGAGCTGGGGGCCACCACCACTCTGCGAGCGCGGGCCGCTCACGCCGGCGAACGGGTCGTACGTGTCGTCGCGGCGCTGGTGGCGGGGCTGCGGGGCCGGGCGGGAGATCGTCACCGACTGGCCGGGGGCGGGCGGGGTCAGCGGGAGCAGGTCGACGATCGCCGGGACGATGCCCGTCGGGCGGACCTCCTCGAACACGATCAGGTTCTCCTCCTGGCGGGCCAGCACCGCGAACTGGCCGTCGGAGGCGACGCGGGCGAACAGGTGCTTGTCGCCCAGCTCGGCGGCCGCGTTGATGGTGGTGCCGCCGTGGGCGAACGTCCTCAGCGCCAGCTCGGCGTCCGCGTCGAGGCGGCCGCGGTGCCACAGGCCGCGGCCGGTCAGGTCGCGGACGACCGCGTCGCGGATCATTGCGCGCTGCTCGATCGTCGTGCCCACGTGCGGGACCTCGAACGGCGTCGGTGCGCGGCCGAACCCGAGCTGCTCCAGCAGGATGTCGACTGCCGCCAGCGACAGCGAGAACGAGTGAGGCATCGCGTCTTCCCCCCGCGGTTTCTTCCGATCTCGGGCAAACGGTAGTCCACCTGCTCCGCCCTCAGCGAACCCGCTTGCCCTGCCAAGATCGCCGCTGGTCCGATGGACGCATGGCCGACCCCAAACCCGCACTCGTCCTGCACCTGGCGACCGGCGGCGAGCCGCTGCTGTTCGCGCTGACCGCCGAGGAATCCGGCAAGCTGGCCGGCAGGCTCACCCAGCTCGTCAAGGCGGGCGCCGTCGAATCGGTGACCACCAAGGACGATTCGAAAGTCGCGATCAACTTCGCCCACGTCGCCGCCGCCTACATCGACGACCTCGCCCGCAAGAACCAGGTCTTCGGCCTGCACGCCTGAACGGCGAAGGCCGCCCCACGACCAGCGTGAGACGGCCTTCGCGAACGCCGGGGATCAGAGCTTGTACAGGCGCTTCCAGTTCTCGCGCGAGGTCAGCTCGGGCATGGCCCGCTTGTACTGCTCCTGCACCGCCGCGCCTTCCTTGCGCAGCCGCTGGATCACCTTCGCGCCACGCTTGGCCAGGTCGAACATCTTCGCGCGGTCGTAGTGCCGGACGCGGACGCCTTCCTGGTTCGCGTCGGTGACCACCGCCGTGTCGAACAGGGCGATGTGCCACCAGTTCGCCTCGTCGATCGGCACCGCGCCGAGCCCGAAGCGGCTGCGGCCCAGCACCCGGTCGAGGATCCGCTTGATCAGCACCAGGCGCTGCATGCTCGGCCGCGGCGCGCTGTTGATGATGCCGATGTCGTTGGACGCGATGCCGGGGACGTCGGTGGCCTTGTGGCGCTTGGTCTCCGGGTACGCGTCGCGGATGCGGCGGATCTCCTGCATCGCCTCGACCCCGCCGTCACGCAGGATCTCCGGGCCCTCCAGGAAGTCCTCGACGGCCTTGATCAGCGTGGCCGACAGGCCGTACTGCATGCCGAGCAGGTAGCGGACCAGCTGGGAGATCAGCACCCGCGAGAGCAGGTTGAGGTTGAACGGCGAGTGCAGCGCGGCGGTGATGATCGAGTTGCGCAGGTTGAAGTACCGGTGCCACTCGTCCCAGTCCTTCATGTGGAAGTCCGCGTGCCACACGCCCGCGCCCGGCAGCGTCACGGTCGGGAAGCCGTGCGCGCGGGCCCGGTAGGAGTACTCCGCGTCGTCCCACTGGAAGAAGAACGGCAGCGGGTAACCCGTCGCCTGCACGACCTCGTAGGGGATCAGGCACGACCACCAGCCGTTGTAGCCGGCGTCGAGGCGCCGCTCCTGGCGGTTCGGCTTCAGCGTCTCCTCGTCGACGCCGAGCAGGTCGGCCGTCGACAGCGAGTGCTCGACCGGCTGGCCGGGCTCGAGGGTGTTGAGCCGGGCGTACTCGGCGCCGACGTGCAGCTGGTTCGGGTGGAACAGGTTGAGCATCTGCCCGCCGACGATGATCGGGTTGGCGGCGCGGTTGGAGAACGCCGTCATCCGGATCACCAGGTCCGGCTCGAGCAGGACGTCGTCGTCCATGAACAGGACGTTCGCGTGCTCGGTCGCGGTGTGCCCGGCCACCTCGTAGAGGCCGCGGGTGAAGCCGCCTGCCCCGCCGAGGTTCGGCTGCTTGATGTAGTGCAGCTTCTCGCCGAGGTCCTTGGCGACCTGCTCGAAGCCGTCGCGGGACTCGACGAGGTCGGTGCCCTGGTCGGCGACGTAGATGGCGTCCAGGGTGTCCAGCGAGGAGACGTCCGCGGCCAGCGCCTGCAGGTTCTTCAGGCAGTCGTCGGCGCGGTTCATCGTGCAGATGGTCACCGCGGTCGGGCGGATCTTCTCCGGCGCCTCGACCGTCCAGCGGACCTGCTCGACGTGCAGGTTCTGCCCACCCTCGGTCTCCAGGTCCAGCCAGAGCGCGCCGCCGTCGTGGAACTTGTCCAGCTTGCCGGTCAGCGTGACCTTGGCCTTCTTGACGTCGCTGACCTGCTCGGCGGCGACGACGCGGGGCTCGCCCTCGACGTCGGAGGCGCCCAGCGACAGCAGGCCGGTGCCGGTGACGACGGCCTCGACCGAGACCTCGGTCACCGTCGTCCAGCGCTGCCAGTAGCTGGCCGGGAAGCGGCCGAAGTAGGTGTTGCCCGACACCTTGGTGGCGGGTTCGAGCGTGATCGCCGCACGTTCCCGCACGGCCGTGCCCCACTCGAGCTCGGCGTACAGGTCCTTGCTGACGATCGGCGCCGGGCCGGCGTAGAGCCCGCGCTGCGCCGTCAGGCGACCCTGCGGAGTGTGCTCGGTGAACCGCGTCTCGGCGGCCGCGCCGGCTTGGGTGGTCGGCGCCGGGGTTGCTGTTTTACCGGGCATGGAAGTCCTCAGTTCTCCTTGGTCGACGGCTCGCGGAAGACGACCCACTTGAGCATCACGAAATTGATCACGGTGGCGGTGGCCTGCGACACGGCCCAGCACAGGGTGTGCTGCCACGCGGACTCCGGCAGCACGTTCAGCATGAGCTGGTTCACCCCGACCGCGACGAAGAAGGTCACGGTGTAGAGGAGGACGAACGAGCCGATCTGCGCCTTCCCGTCCCGGCGCCCGCCGGCGAAGGTGAACTTCCGGTTCAGGAAGAAGGCCGTGGTCGTGCCCACGATGAAACTGATAGCGCGCGCGATGTCGACCCACGGTGAAGCGGCCATCCCGGCCAGCTGGGTCAGCAGCGTGTAGGTGCCCAGGTCGACGAGGGCGCAGAAGCCCCCGATCAGGGCGAAGCGGATGAGCTGGCCCAGCAGTCCCGGGGAGGACTGCCCAGCCGCTACCTCGGCTTGCGGATCGGTCGCCACCACTGCATTACCTCGTCACCTGTGTCATGGTCACCCGCGCGGGCGCTTGTGCCTTGATGCGCAAAGTGTAGAGACGGGCACTTCAGGGTCACGTCTCGGGCATGGTTGGGCGTGGCTACCTCCATCCATGCCCCCGCCACCACCCTCAACGGAGGCGCTTCGCGCCGCTGGTTTACTTGATGAGTGACCCACGTACCCGAAACACAGCGTCGCACGCTCATGGGCTGGGCGCGGACGTCACCGACCATCGCCGACGTGCTGCGGACCGACGACGTGGAGGTCATCGCGCGCGCCGTCGCCCAGGCCGGTCCGCGCGGTGTCATCGCCCGCGGCCTCGGCCGGTCCTACGGCGACCCCGCGCAGAACGCGGGCGGCCTCGTGATCGACATGACCGCGCTGAACCGGATCCACTCGATCGACCCGGACACCGCGCTCGTCGACGTCGACGCCGGGGTCAGCCTCGACCAGCTGATGCGCGAGGCGCTGCCGTACGGCCTGTGGGTCCCGGTGCTGCCGGGCACCCGCCAGGTGACCATCGGCGGCGCGATCGCCAACGACATCCACGGCAAGAACCACCACAGCGCGGGCAGCTTCGGCAACCACGTTGTGTCGATGGACCTGATCACCGCCGACGGGCAGGTCCGCACGCTGACGCCCGAGGGCCCGGACGCCGAGCTGTTCTGGGCGACCGTGGCAGGCATCGGCCTGACCGGCATCATCGTCCGGGCGAAGATCCGGATGACGCGGACGGAGACGGCCTACTTCAAGGCCGACATCCAGCGCACGGCGAACCTCGACGAGACCCTCGCGCTGGTCACCGACGGCTCGGAGGACAACTACACCTATTCCTCGGGGTGGTTCGACTCGATCTCCCGCGGCCCGAAGCTGGGACGGGCGGCCTTCCAGCGCGGTTCGCTGGCGAAGCTGGACGAGCTGCCGCCGAAACTGCGCACCGACCCGCTGAAGTTCAACCCGGGCCAGTTGGCGACGCTGCCGGACATCTTCCCGAACGGCCTCATGAACAAACTGTCGTTCACCGCCGTGGGCGAGCTGTACTACCGCAAGACCGCGAAGAACGCGCGCGACCAGATCCAGAGCCTGACCGCCTTCTACCACCCGCTGGACCTGTTCGGCGAGTGGAACCGGGCCTACGGCACGAAGGGCTTCCTGCAGTACCAGTTCTCGACGCCGCTGAACGCGCACGAGCCGCTCCGCAGGATCCTCCAGAAGATCGCCGACTCCGGACATGTCTCGTTCCTCAACGTGTTCAAGCAGATGGGTGAGGGCAACCCGGCACCACTGTCGTTCCCGCACCCCGGCTGGATGATCTGCCTGGACTTCCCGATCAAGGACGGCCTGAGCCGGTTCTGCCAGGAACTCGACGAGGACGTCCTGGAGCTGGGCGGGCGGCTGTACACCGCGAAGGACTCGCGCACCTCGCCCGAGACGTTCGCGAAGATGTACCCGCGGCTCGAAGAGTGGCGCAAGGTGCGCGCTTCCGTTGACCCCGAAGGCGTTTTCGCCTCTGACATGAGCCGGAGGCTCGAACTGTGATCGACGCGGTGGGCAACCCCCAGTCCCTGCTCCTGCTCGGCGGCACGTCCGACATCGCGCTGGCGATCGCCGAGAAGTACCTGGCCGAGAAGCCGCTGCGGGTCGTGCTGGCCGCGCGGCCGTCGCCGCGGCTGGAGGCGGCCGTCCAGCGCCTGAAGGACCGCGGCGCCGAGGTGTCCACTGTGGACTTCGACGCGAAGGACACCGCCTCGCACCCGGCCGTGCTGGACAAGGCGTTCGAGGGCGGCGACATCGACGTCGCGGTCGTCGCGTTCGGCCTGCTCGGTGATCCCGAGGAGGTCTGGCAGGACCACGCGAAGGCCGTCGAGCTGGCCACGGTGAACTACACCGCGGCGGTGTCGGCCGGCGTCGCGCTGTCGGAGAAGCTCAAGGTCCAGGGCCACGGCACGGTGATCGCGCTGTCGTCGGTGGCCGGTGAGCGCGTCCGGCGGTCCAACTTCGTCTACGGCTCGACCAAAGCCGGGTTCGACGGCTTCTACCTGGGCCTCGGCGAGGCGCTCGCGCCGTTCGGCGTCAAGGTCACGGTCGTGCGCCCGGGTCACGTCAAGACGAAGATGACCGAGGGTCTCAAGGACGCCCCGCTGGCCCAGACCGCCGAGCAGGTCGCCGAGATCGCGGTCGGCGCGGCGCGCGCTGGCAAGGACCTGGTGTGGGCACCCGCCCAGTTCCGCCTGGTGATGTCGGTGCTGCGGCACGTCCCCCGGCCGCTCTTCCGCAAGCTGCCGATCTGAGCCTCGCCGACCCCATCGGCGCAGGCAGCCAGTCCCGGCCGTACCTGCGCCCCGGCGAGCAGCCGCAGTGGGCGACCTACGGCCGGGTGCTGGCGTTCGCCGTCCGCGGCCTGACGCCGGAGGGGCAGCCGGACAAGAGCCTGCTGCGCAAGATCGGCTCGGGCGCGGCCGGGATCGCGGGGGACTTCCTGTTCGAGGCGATCGCGGGCGGGGACGACGGCGGCTCCGACAAGCCGCCGCCCCCGCAGGTGATCGCGTTCGGCGACCGCGCGGGCGTGCTGGCGCACGAGTTCCTGCGCGGCATCCCGCTGCGTGCGGCGATCGAGCGGCTCTGGGTGCTGACCCCGGCGCGGCTGCTGGTGCTCGACGCGCTGGTGCCGCCGCCCGAACCGGCGCCCGAGCCGGCGAAGTCGGTGCTGGGCAAGGCGATCGGCTTCGGCCGCGGCGTCGCGAAGTTCGGCAAGGACGTCGCCGAGATCTTCACCGACCGGACGCGGACCTACGGCACCAACCGCGAGGGCGAGCCGATCGGGCTGCGGGAGTTCGTCCCGGTGGCGGAGCTGCCCGGCGCCCGGATCGCGCGCGTCGAGCGGGCCAAGCGGGGCCGCAAGCCGGTGCTGCGGGTGTCCCTCGTGGACGGTTCCGGGCTCGACTTCGCCGAGGAACGGTGGCCGGTGAAGCTGGCAGCCAAGACCGCCGCGAAGGACGACGAAATCATCCGGCGCGAGCTGGGCGGCTACTGGCTGCGTCCCGGCGAGGTGCTCCGGCTGGGCTGCGCGCCGCACTACGCGCACGTCGGGCTGTCGCTCGGCGGCGTCCGGCACGCGCCGTACGTGCCCGCGCGCGAGACGCCGAAGCTGACCAGCGGGCCGGGGCGCTGGCCGTTGCCGACTGCCGAGGTCGCAGACGAGGACTGGGCCGACGACCCGGCACTCGGCTACTGGGTCACCGCCGGCGACCCGGGCCAGCTCGCCGTCCGGCTGGCCGACCACTTCGCCGGCGGCGCCGGCCACGCCCGGCTGACCTGGACGAACCAGCGCCTCGCCGTCGTCTACCCGACGAGCCTGCTGGAGGGCGCCACCGGCGGGCCGTTCACGACGGCGGAGGAGTTCGACGCGCGGGTGGTCGCCCGGCTGGACGCGGTACCCGGCGGGGTGAGCTTCCCGCCGTCGCCGTCGATCCGGTTCGGCTTCACCGACGGCTCGGCGGTGTTCCTGCGCGACGCGCTCGCGGGCATGAAGGTGTCACGCGCGCTGGGCTGAGAAGGCCTGCACCGCCAGCGCGGGGTCCTCGGTGAAGAACTTCACCACGCGCACGGTCTCGGTCCCGCCCAGCGGCCGTGTCGCGACGACCGGACGGCGCAGGACGGCGACGACGTTCGTCTCCATGGACTGCCCCATGACCAGCTCCTCGTCGCCCCAGATGAGGCCACGGGCGCTCGCGTGGGTCTCCTTGCGCCGGGTGAGGCTCTCGACGTCCTCGAGCGGCACGCGCAGGTCGAACAGCGCGCCGACGCGCAGCCGCAGCTCGTGCGGCGACACCACGTGCGGGCGGGTCACCAGCGCGGCCAGGTAGCCGAGCAGCCACGCGGCGGTGTAGATCTCTGCGGCCAGCAGCAGCGTGTCGCCGACCGGGCCGAAGTCCACGAGCAGGAACGCGCCGGTCTCGACGAGCGAGACGACCAGGAACACCACGATCATCGGCCGTTGCGGGCCGGCGTAGGGCAGCGCCACGCCGTCGTCCGGCACGTCCTTGCGGCCGCGCAGCAGCAGGCCGATGCTCGAGAAGAGCACGGCTTCGTGCCGCAGGCAGCGTCGGAGAACCCCCATCGCCCGCCAGGGTACTTCAGCCGCCCGCGGCGTGGGCGGGCATCAGGTACAGGCTCTGGCTGCCCATCCACGGCGAGTCGATCCGCCAGCTCGCCAGCGCCGCCCGCGGCGGGGTCCGGCGGGTCGTCGCCAGTACCAGGTCCGGGCTCAGCGGCGCCACGCTGTGGTCGAAGTTGTGGAAGTTGGCCTCCAGCAGCGCGCGCCCGACGTCACCGCTGCGGCGTTTCGTCTCGGCGATCGCCGGGTCGACCGCGCCGCGGTCGGAGAACTCGTCGACCAGCTGGCAGTCGCACGCGTAGGCCAGTGCGCCGACCTCGCCCGCCGTCTCGACCTTGCGGCCGTGGGCGATCGCCGCCAGCTGGCGGCCGATTTCTCGGTACTCCGTCGTCGACGCGTGGTTGCTGGTGATCGGCGCGAACTGGCGGGGCAGGCCCGGCAGCGCGTACACCGCGACGCTCGCCGCCAGCACCGCGCCTGCCAGCGTCCACGTTCCGCGCCGGACGTGCTCCGGCACCGCCGAGGCGCAGGCGGCGAGGAAGATCGTCGCGCTGATGATGCTCGGCGCGTAGTACCAGTGGTACGGCGGCACGCCGAGCTGGCTGTAGGCCGCGTAGTGCAGGGCGCCGGCGATGGCGAGCGCCGCGAACGGCGTCAGGCGGCGGGCGGTTTCCGAGCCGCGGCGGTACTGGACGATCCAGAACACCCCGGCCACGCCGGCCAGCAGCAGCGGCAGGAACGACAGCGCCGCGGCGGCCGGGTAGTTGCGCCAGTACAGCAGCGGGCCGTTGGTGAAGCCGAACGGTCCCCACGACTGCTGGCTGATCTTGATGACGAGGGTGTCCGGCACGGCCGAGCCGAGCACCACCCAGCTGAAGCCGAACCACGGCAGCGTCACGGCGAGCGCGGCGAACGCGGTGCGCCAGATGCCGGTCCAGAACTCCCGGCGGGCGGCGAACAGCACGGCGGCGACGAGCAGCAGGTCCAGCCGGACGAGCGCGAGCAGCCCGATCACGACGCCGAGCCGTCCCGGACGCCGCTCCCCCGCGTACACCAGCGTCCAGACGACCCCGGTGGCGCCGAGCGCGACCTCCAGCCCGACCGAGGACAGCAGCAGCGGGTTGACCAGCAGCAACGCGAACGCCAGTGGCGCGAACGCCGCCGGCAGGCCGGTGCGCTCGCCGAGCCGTCGCAGGCCCAGCACGAGCAGCACCTGGGCGACGACGAAGACGATCCCGGCGGCCAGCACGGCGTCCCGGACGAGGAACGTGACCGCGGCGAGGGCCAGGACGTTCAGCGGGGAGGTCGCGGTGTTCGCCGTCCCCTGCTCGATCAGGCCCCAGTGGGCATGGAAGGCGAGGTTCTTCGCGTAGGACAGCGTGATGTAGGTGTCATCGATGAGATGGCGGCTGACCAGGGCGAACACGAGGGCGGACGCCGCCGCGGCGCCCGCGGGCAGGGCCAGCGAGCGGGCGACGGGCACGGCCGACGGCAGCGCACCGGCGGCCTCGGGAAGTTCTGCGGAGGCGCTTCGCATCCGGGACACGGTACCCCGGCCGTGATGCTTCCGTGATCTGAGCGGGGGCCCGGTGGCGCAGGCCACATCCGCCTGCCGCCACTTTCACGTGAAAGTGGCCGGTCAGTGGCCGTCCCCGCGGCCGCGGAAGCCGGGGCCGGGGAAGCCCTGGTTGCCGTCGTACTGGCGGTGGATGCCCGGACGGCCGTCCCGCGGGCCGTGGTGGGACGCGGCGGCGATGCCCCCGACGATCCCGCCGCCGACCAGGGCACCCAGCAGGCCGACGCCGACCAGCTGGGTGGCGCGGTGGCCGACGAAACGGCGGAATCCGCCCGGCTGCCGTGGCGGGGGCGGGGCCCAGGCGCTGTGGGGGTGGGAGAGCTGCGGCGTGGGTGGCGCGGGTGGAGGCTGCTGGCCGTGGGCGGCGGTCTGGTCGGCGGCGCCGGACGCTGCGGACTGGCTGTGGGCCGTGGTCTGGTCGGCGGCGCCGGGTGCTGCGGACTCGGCCGTGGGCGGCACGGGCGCGGTTTGGTCCGCGGCGGCCGGTGCGGCCTCGGCCGGGGCCGGTTCGGGGGTGCCGGGTGCCGCGGGCTTCTCCTGGCCGACGGGAAGCTGCTCGGTCGGCTGGTCGGCCGCCGGAGGGGTTCCCGGCGCGGCGGGACCGCCCTGGCTCTCGGCGCCGGCCTGCTCGGTCGGCTGGTCGGCCCGCTCCGGGACCTCGCGCGGCTGGTCGTTCATCGTTGCTCCTGGGGTCACGGGGACGGGCGTACTGCCCGCCCCCACCACCTCAGGGTGCGCCGCTCAGCTGTGTGTCACCTGTATCGAACCTGTCGATTCACGAAGAGTCACAGGTAGAACGACAGGAACAGCGTCACGACCCAGGTCGCGCCCAGCACCTGGAGGACGCGGTCCTTGAGCGCGATCTCCTCCGGCTCGCCCGCGTTGCCGCCGTCGACGTCGACCGCGTACCGGAGTACCGCCACCACGAACGGGACCATCGAGATGACCGCCCACACCGAGTTGTGCTCGGTCTGGCGGATCTCGAACGCCCACAGGCAGTACGACATGATCAGGATCGCCGCCGACGTCGCCCAGACGAACCGCAGGTAGCTGGCCGAGTACTTCTTCAGCGACGAGCGGATCTTCGCGCCCGTGCGCTCGAACAGCATGATCTCCGCGTAGCGCTTGCCCGCCACCATGAACAGCGAGCCGAACGCCGTGACCAGCAGGAACCACTGCGAAAGGGAGATGCTCGCCGCGACGCCGCCGGCGATCGAGCGCATCAGGAAGCCCGAGCCGACGATGGCCAGGTCGACCACCGGCTGGTGCTTCAGGCCGAAGCAGTAGCCGAGCTGGACCGCCTCGTAGACGCCCAGCACGACCGCCAGCTGCCAGCTCGCCGCGAACGACACGCCGAGGCCGGCCAGGAAGAACACGACCGCGGCCCCGTACGCGACGGGGACCGGCACGATGCCTGCCGCGATCGGCCGGTTGCGCTTGGTCGGGTGGGCCCGGTCGGCCTCGACGTCGATCGCGTCGTTGATGAGGTAGACCGAGCTCGCCGTCAGGGAGAAGGCCACGAAGGCGATGATCGCGTCGATCAGCAGACCGGTGCGGTCGGTCGACTTCGAGAAGGCGAAGAACGGGGCCGCGAAGACCAGCACGTTCTTCACCCACTGCCGCGGCCGCGCCGTCTTGACGACGCCGCCGACCAGGCCGAACGGGCCGCGTGACGCCGTCTCCGGGGTCGCCGGAGCCTCGGTGGTCACGTCCGTTTCCTCGCTGGGGCGCTGCTCGGTCGTTTCGCTCATGGGTTCTTCTTCAGCTTCCGTCGTATCAGACCGCCGACGAGCCCCCCGAGAGCTGCACCGGCCAGAACGTCTGTCGGATAGTGAACGCCGAGCACGAGCCTCGAGGCCAGCATCGGCGGTACCAGGGCGGGCACCAGGTTACGCCCGGTCAATCCGGAGTAGAGCACCGCCGCCGCCGTGGTGGACGTCGCGTGCGACGACGGGAAGCTCAGCTTGCTCGGCGTGCCGACCAGGACCTCGACGCTCGGGTGGTCCGGCCGCGGCCGCCTGACCACGCGTTTCACCGCGATCGAGGCAGCGTGCGCGCCGACGACGCCCGCCGACGCGACCAGCCAGTCCTTGCGCCGCTTCTTGTCGACGACGGCGCCGAGGACGCCAAGGCCGAACCAGCCGAGCGCGTGCTCACCGAAGTGCGAAAGGCCGCGCGCAGCCTTCACCGAAGCTTCACTCTTCAGAAAGCCCTGGGCCTTCGCCAGGACCGCGACCTCACCCGCCGGGGTGCCCTTCTCAAGCATCGAGGGACCCGTCCAGCGGCGCACCGTCGGTCAGGTGCGGGGCGATCTTGTTGTCGAACACCGACAGCGCCGAGCCGATCGCCATGTGCATGTCGAGGTACTTGTAGGTGCCGAGCCGCCCGCCGAACAGGACGTTCTTCTCGCGCGCCTCGATCTTGGCCAGCTCCCGGTAGGCCTCGAGCTTCTCGCGGTTCTCCGGGGTGTTGATCGGGTAGTACGGCTCGTCGTTCTCCTGCGCGAAGCGGGAGAACTCGCGGAAGATGACCGTCTTGTCCTTGGGGTAGTAGTCCCGCTCCGGGTGGAAGTGGCGGAACTCGATGATGCGGGTGTACGGGACCTCTTCGTCGTTGTAGTTGACGACCGAGGTGCCCTGGAAGTCACCCGTCGGGGCGACCTCGGACTCGAAGTCGACGGTGCGCCAGGTGAACCGGCCCGCCGAGTAGTTGAAGTAGCGGTCCAGCGGCCCGGTGTAGACGGTCGGGGTGCCCGCCGGGATGTGCTCGCGCACGTCGAAGTAGTCGACGTTCAGCCGGATCTCGATGTTCTCGTGCTCGGCCATCTTCTCGAGCCACGCGGTGTACCCGTTGACGGGCAGGCCCTCGTAGGTGTCGTTGAAGTACCGGTTGTCGAACGTGTAGCGGACCGGCAGGCGCGTGATGATGTTCGCGCCGAGGTTCTTGGGGTCGTTCTCCCACTGCTTCGCGGTGTAACCGCGGATGAACGCCTCGTACAGGGGACGGCCGATCAGCGAGATCGCCTTCTCCTCGAGGTTCTGCGCGGCGTCGGTCTCGAACTCCGACGCCTGCTTCGCGATGAGCTCGCGGGCCTCGTCCGGCGTGTGCGACTTGCCGAAGAACTGGTTGATCAGCGCCAGGTTCATCGGCAGCGGGTAGACCTGCCCCTGGTACTTGCCGAACACCCGGTGCTGGTAGTTCGTGAACTCGGTGAAGCGGTTCACGTACTCCCAGACGCGCTTGTTCGAGGTGTGGAACAGGTGCGCACCGTACTTGTGCACCTCGATCCCGGTCTCCGGGTCGGGCTCCGAGTACGCGTTGCCGCCGATGTGGCTGCGTCGCTCGAGGACGAGGACCTTCTTGCCCAGCTCGGCCGCGGCCCGTTCGGCGACGGTCAGGCCGAAGAAGCCGGACCCGACGACGACGAGGTCGTAACCTGCGAAATCGTCTTCAGTAATCTGTGCGGGGTTCGTGTGCGCGCTCACGGGCGTCGAGGGTACGCAGGTCGGTTACCCGGCCCGCACCCGACTATCACATTTCGGCCTACGACACACCTGGAAAGCAGTGCCTGCACCCGAGGACTTCTGGAGCTACTTCGGCGCGGTGGCGACCTATCTGGCCGTGCTGGCGGTTCCCGGCGGGCTCGTCGGATGGGCCACCGGCCTGCGCGGCTGGGCGCTGGCCGGGCTCGCGCCGCTGCTCAGCTACGCCGTGACCGGACTGGCCGGCCCGTGGCTGGCCATCGCGCACATCCCGTACGGCGCGCCGAGCGTGACCGCGGTCACCCTGCTGCTCGCCGCCGTGCTGTACGGCCTGCGCCGCCTGGCCACCGCACGCGGCTGGCTCACCCCCGGCGCCGAGGAACCGGTGCTGCCGTGGACGCGCCGGGCGCATCTGGCCGTCGGGGCGTGCGTCACGGTCGCCGTCGCGGTGTCGATCGCCGTGGTCGTCTCCGGCCGCGGCGGGACGACCGCGGTGTTCCAGCGCTGGGACACGGTGTTCCACGCGAACGGCATCCGCTACATCGCCGAGACCGGCGACGGCTCGCTGACCGGTATGGGCACCATCAACTGGTACCCGGACGGCTCCTTCTACCCGAACGCCTACCACCTGGCCGGCGCCCTGGTCTACGAGCTGTCGGGGACGTCCATCCCGGTCACGCTCAACGCGATCACGATGCCGATCGCCGGGCTCTTCGCGCTGGCACTGGTGGCGCTGGTGCGCCAGCTCGGCGGCCGCGCGGTGTTCGCGGGCAGTGCCGCGCTGGTCGCGGGCGGCGCGACGACCGGGGCGTACGAGTCGGTGTCGAGCGGGCTGCTGCCGTTCGCGCTCGGCATCGTGCTGACGCCGCTGGCCGTGGTCGCGCTGCAGCGGTTTCTCGTCCGGCCCGGCGTCGACACGGGCGCGGTGCTGGCGCTGAGCGCGTCCGGCCTGCTCGCCGCGCATTCGAGCGCGTTGTTCGGGGCGATCCTGTTCGCGTTCCCGCTGGTGGTGCAGCGCTGGTACCGGGCGCTGCGCGGACGGCGCGTCGACGGCGTCCCCGAAGGCAGGCGCGGCGGCCGGGTCGTCGGCGGCGACGTGCTGCGGATGGTGCCGGCGATGGTCGCGGCCGGGCTGCTGTCGGCACCGATGATCCTCGGCGCGATCGGCTTCACGTCGGGGTCGTACCCGTACCACGCCTGGGGCTCGCACATGCCGGTGTGGAAGGCGCTGGCCATGCTGGCGACGTTCAAGCAGGTGCTGCCGGTGCCGCAGGTCTGGCTGACGGTGTTCCTCGCGGTCGGCGTCCTGACGCTGGTGGCGCTGCGCCGGATGCGCTGGCTGGTGCTGTCGGCACTCGGGCTGTCCGCGCTGTTCGTGGTCGTGGCGTGCTTCGGCGGCGAAGCCTGGGTCGTCTCGCTGTCGCGCCCCTGGTGGAACGACCGGTTCCGGCTGATGGCGCTGGCGTCGATCCCGCTGTGCCTGCTCGCCGCGCACGGCATGAGCGAGACCCAGCGGTGGCTGGCGAAGATCGCGAGCGGGCGGGCGTGGGTGCGGGCGCGGCCGTGGCTGACCGGGCGGGTCGGCCTGGCCTCCGCGGTGCTGCTGGTCGTCGCGATGGGCGTGCTGACCGGCGGGTTCTACCGCGCGGCCAACGCCAAGACCGTGTCGCTGCTGTACTACAACGGCCTGCCCGGCGAGGTGGTCCCGCCGGTGAGCGCCGACGAGATCGAGGCCATGGAGAAGCTGGGGACCGTCGGCATCCCGGCCGACCAGAAGGTGCTCAACGACCGGCTCGACGGCACGGCCTGGATGTACGCGCTGACCGGCGTGCACCCGGTGGCCGGCCACTACGACGCGGGGGTCGCGCCCCCGGACGCGCTCTACCTGGCCCGGCACTTCGGCGACTACGACAGCGACCCCGAGGTCCGCGCGGCGGTGCGGCGGCTGAACATCCACTACGTGCTGGTGGGCAGCGGCACCATCCGCCGGGACACGCCGATCGCGCCGGGCCTGCAGCACCTGGACGGGCATGACTTCGTCAAGCCGGTCTACCGGAACCCCGGCGCTGTGATCTACCGGATCGTGAAATAAAAGCGCCCTCGTGGCCGCGGCTCCCTCCGCGGCCACGAGGGCTCCCGTACCCCCGGGGTTGATCTCGGACGTCTACAGGCCATGACGCCTGCGGAGCGGCAAACGGTTTCCCGGCCGCCCGAATGTCACCCGTTCGTACTAACCGTGGAGTTCCGGGAGGACGTCGCTCGCGACCTGTTCCAGAACGGCTTCGCGGCCTTCGTACGGCGACGACGACCGCGGCCAGTGCGCGATCACGTCGGTGAAGCCCAGCTCCCCCGCCCGGCCGACCGCGTCGCGGAACGCCTCGACGCTGGTCAGCGAGAACACCGGCGAGGCGTCCAGGCTGAGGTACCGGTGGATGCTCGCGCGCTCGCGGCCCGCGGCGTCGAGCCGCTGGTCGAAGACCTCGGTGAGCTGCCGCACGCCGCGCCACCACTCGTCGGCGGTCTCGCCGCCCTTGCCCGTGGTGGCCCAGCCCGCGCCGAAGCGCGCCGCCAGCGTCATCGTGCGCGGGCCGTTCGCCGCAACCACGAACGGCAGCCGCGGGCGCTGCACCGGTCCCGGCAGGTTCCGGGCCGCGCGCGCGGTGTAGTACTCGCCGTCGAAGTCGAACTTGTCGGTCATGAGCAACCCGTCGAGTGCCTCGACGAACTCGGTGAAGCGGTCGGCGCGCTGCTTCGCCGTCAGCTCCGGGCCGTCGAGGACCTTGGCGTCGTAGCTCCCGTGGTCGACGCCCGCGCCGACGCCGAGGACGAACCGGCCGTCGGAGATGTCGTCGAGGGTGTTCAGCTCGCGCATGAACGGCACCGGGTGCCGCGCGACCGGCGACGCCACGAAGGTGCCGAGCCGGATGCGGGACGTGACCATCGCCGCCGCGGTCAGGGTCGGGACCGCGGAGAACCACGGCCCGTCGACGAGGTTGCGCCAGCCCAGGTGGTCATACGTCCAGGCGTGGTCGAAGCCGTACTCCTCGGCGGCGCGCCACTTCGGCTCGGCGGCCCACCACCGGTCTTCCGGGAGAATCACGATGCCTACTCGCACAGTACGGAAAGTAACAGTGAAGCGAAGCTTCTCCGTTGAGGGTGGGGGCGGGGAGGAAGGCGGAGGGTATCGGTTACCACCGACAGTTGTCCGGACGGGCAGACCTTCACCCGGATGTGTCAGGGACAATGGCCGGGTGGAGAAACCCCGACTGATCGCGTCCGACGTCGACGGCACCCTGCTCGGCCCTTCGGAAACGCTCACCCGCCGCACCATCGCGACCGTCCGCCGGGCGGTCGAGGCGGGCGTGCCGTTCGTACTGGCCAGTGGCCGCCCGCCGCGTTGGATCGCCCCGATCGCCGGGCCGCTGGAGCTGACCGGTTACGCGGTGTGCGCGAACGGCGCGGTGCTCTACGACTGCGGCCGCGAGGAGATCGTCGAGGTCCACGGCCTGCTCCAGCCGACGCTGCTGCACGACATCGCGCACGCCCTCGACAAGGCGCTGCCGGGCTGCCGGCTGGCCGCCGAGCGCGCCGCCACCGGCGCGGTCGACCACGACATGCGCAACTTCGTGATCGAGCCGGACTACCACAACCCGTGGGGCGACGGCGAAGGCCGCACCGGCCCGCGCGCCGAGGTGCTCGGGCACCCGGCGATCAAGCTGCTGGTCAGCCACCGGGGCATGTCGTCGGAGGAGATGGCGGAAGCGGTGAACGCGCTGTTCGACCGCGAGGTCGACGTCACGTACTCGTCGTCCGGCGGCCTGGTGGAGCTGTCGGCGCACGGCATCACGAAGGCGACCGGGCTGGCGGACCTCGCCGAGCGCCTGGAAGTCGCCCCTGAGCACGTCATCGCGTTCGGCGACATGCCCAACGACGTCGAGATGCTCCGCTGGGCCGGCCACGGCGTGGCGATGGGCGACGGCCACCCGCAGGTCCTCGCGGTGGCCGACGAGGTCACCGGCCCGGCCGCCGAGGACGGCGTCGCCCAGGTCCTCGAACGCTGGTTCTAGCGGCGGTCCAGCTCGGCGGCCTCGGCCGGGGTCGGTGCCGTGCCGCCCAGGTGGGCCGGGAGCCACCAGCGTTCCTCGTCGGACGCGGGCCGCTCCGGGTACTCGGCCTGGGCGCGGTCGAGCAGTGCGCTCATCCGCGTGCGCAGGTCCTTGGTGAGGACGTCCGCGTCGTCTTCGGCCGCCGGGTGCATCGGCTCGCCGATGAGGATCGAGATCGGGACGTGCCGCCGGGTGAGGTCCTTCGGCCTGCCCTTCGTCCACAGCCGCTGGGTGCCCCACAGCGCCATCGGCACCAGCGGGACCCCGGCCTCGGCCGCCATCCGGACCGCGCCCGACTTGATCTCCTTCACGGTGAACGACTGGCTGATCGTCGCCTCCGGGAAGACGCCGACGACCTCGCCTGCCTGCAGCGCCGCGACGGCTTCGGCGTAGGACGCCTGCCCGGCCGAACGGTCGACGGCGATGTGGTGCATCCCCCGCATCAGCGGGCCGGCGATGCGGTTTTCGAAGATCTCCTTCTTCGCCATGAACCGCGTCAGCCGCTTGGCCGGGCGCGCTCCGAGGCCGCAGAAGATGAAGTCCAGGTAGCTGATGTGGTTGCACGCGATGACGGCCCCACCGCGCCGCGGAATGTGCTCCGCACCCTCGACCCGGATGCGGTTGTCGAGTACCCGGAACATGGTCCGGGCCGCCGCGATCACGGGCGGGTAGACGAGATCGGCCATCCGGCAAGGTTACGGGACCGTAGGTTGTCCCCGGCCGTTCAGCGAGGGAGAACACATTCCGGCGACCGCCAGGACCACGGCCAGCAGGAGCGAGAACAGCGCCACCGACTGGTGCTTGATGCCTTCGATGCCGTCGCCGAGGGCCGCCGTGCCGAACTGCGTCAGCGAGACGGCGAACAGGAACGCCAGGACCACTCCCAGCGCGGTGCGGCGCCGCCTCCAGGCAGCGGCCAGCACGAGCAGCCAGATCGGCACCAGCGCGACCAGCCCGAGCGGCGCGACCAGGCCGGTCAGCCACGACACCACCGGCACCCGGTGCTCCTGGGCGTGCGGCGGGAACCCGGCGGACTCGTCGAAGCTGCCCAGGTAGTCCGGCCGCGCGGTGAGCTGGTCGGTGGCCGCGCGGTTCAGCACCTCCAGCGTCCGGCCGGGGTGGGTCCCGAAGTACGTCACGACGTTCCGGCGGCTCATCCGGTCGCGGTACTGCGGGTACAGCGGGTCCATCGTGGCCGGGTGGGGGTGCCACCAGCCGTTGCCCGCGTACTGCGCGAACGACGGCGGCAGCCCGAGTTCCGCCAGGTCCGCCTGGGTGTCGTGCCTGCCGTCGACGATGTTGAGGAAGATCGAGTTGAAGACGTTGATCTCGCGGGAGTCGTCGCCCGGCCGCGCCGCGAGCGTGCCGTCCGGGGCCACCGCCGGTTCGACGCTCTGCTGCGCGTACAGCGTGACGGCCCCGATCGCGCCGATCACCAGCGCCGCCGACGCCCAGCGCCGGACTCCGCGCAGCGTGCCCGGCCGGACGAGCAGGACCGCGAGCGCGAGGATCGGCAGGATGGCCAGCGTCTGGACCTTGGCGTTGACCGCCAGGACGCCGCCCGCGAACGTCACCACCATGCCCGCGTGGCTCCAGCGGCCGTCACGCGCGGTCAGCAGCAGGCCGCCGGTGCTCAGCAGCAGCCCGAGGAAGGCCGGGCCTTCGCCGAGTATCGCGGCGAAGTACCCGAAGAACGCCGAATCGGCGACGACCAGCAGAAGCCCGGCCGCCACGGCCAGGCGGACCCGGCGCCCGCCGGGCAGGCCCAGCACGATCTCGGTGACCGCGGCCGCCGCGATGACGCTGCTCAGCAGGCCCAGCACGACCAGGCTCAGCGTGTGCGGGAAGCCGGCGACCCGCGCGAGCCGGACGGCCAGGTCGGCCAGCCAGCTCTGCGTCAGCAGGTACGTCGGACGGCACGGCGGCACGCCCGGCGGGGCCGTGTAGACGAGGTGGACGAACGGCTCGGGCAGGCCCTTCCAGGTGATCCCGGCACCGCACAGGACGCGGCCGCCGTCGCCGTTGTTCGACATCGCGATCGGGCGCGGCACCAGGAACCGCACCACGAACAGGGCGAGCGACGCGCCGAACACCCCGATCCCGAGCCGGGCTTCGGCGCCCAGCCGCCGGTCCGGGGCTTCGAGCTTCACGACGGACAGGGTACGTAGCGGAAGTCCGGCCCCTTGTCGAGGTCGGCGACCACGGACTTCGCCTGCTCGGCACGCGGGTACACGACGACCCAGTACGGCGTGCCGACCCGGCGGAACGTCGCGACCTCGTACTGGCCCGCGTACACCGGGTCGATCGCGCAGTGCTGGCGGTCGAGGTAACCGCCGTCGGCGGGGATCGCGACGGTGGGACGGCGGCCGTTGACGACGTAGTCGTAGTCGGTGGCGATGCCGCCGTCGTGGCGCCCTTCGCGGGCGATGTGGTCGTCGGTGCGGCCGAGGACGTCGATGATGAGCAGCTGCCCGTCGCGGGCGGCGAGCGCGCCGGGCGCGGCCGCGCTGACCACCGACCCCGGCGGCAGGTACTCGCCGAGCCAGCCGCCGATCTCGGCCAGTTCGCTGCCGTGTGCGCGCCAGTCGCGCACGCGGTCGAGCATCTCGGGGCTGAACACCGAGACGAGCACCGCGATCCCGGCGAGCCCGCAGGCGGTGACCGGGACCAGCCGGGTCGCGGCTGGCCACGCCCGCGGCCGCGGCGCCGGCTTGGCCGCGACCTCCGCGGTGAGCACGCCGTAGGTCGCGGCGGACGCGACCGCGAGCAACGGCGGCACCGGGGCCAGCAGCCGCCACGCGGGACCGGGATCGCCCCCGGCGGGCACGGCGACGACGGCGAACGCGAGCGCCGTCGCGAACAGCAGCCAGATCAGCGCCCGGGCCTCGCGCGCCTGCGTTCGGCGCAGCACCAACGCGACCGCCGCGACCAGGCCGAGCAGCAGGAAACCCTGGTGGGCCAGGGAAAACCCGGACAGGTACGGCCAGCCGGCGGACAGCCGCGAGCCGACCGGCCCACCCAGCCGCGCGGCGAGCGGCGCCGGGAGGAAGTGCTGGTAGAACGTCACCCGCCAGGCCAGCCGGGGCACCAGGAACACCAGCGCGCCCAGCGCATACCCCGCGGGCGCCCACCAGCTGTGCTCCTTCTTCAGGGCGGCGCCGGCCAGCCACAGCCCGGCCAGCAGGGCCACCACCAGGCCTTCCGGGCTGGTCATCACGGCGAAGGCGACGAGCACCCCGGCAACCACCGGGCGCCGCGCCGCAAGCGCGTAACAGACCGCGAGGACGAGCAGCACGAACAGCGGGACCTCGGAGCCGGACGGCCCGTAGACGGCCAGGCCGCCGGCGCTCGCGGTGAGCACCGCGGCGGCGACCCCGATGGCGGGCCGGTCCCCGCCGCCTGCCCCGGCGACGATCCGGTTGACCAGGAAGTACGCCAGCAGCACGCAGCCGAGCGCGGAGACGACGCCGAACACGACGGCGGCACTGCGCACGTCGGCCCCGAAAGCCGCGCGCGGCAGGGCGATCAGCACCAGCCAGAGGAAGTTCGTGTACCCCTCGACGCGTTCACCGGGGTTGAAGACCGGGCCGTTGCCGTCGGCGATGTTCTGCGCGTAGCGGAAGGAGACGAACGCGTCCTCGGTGACGGTCGCGAACAGCAGCTGGTGCAGCAGGGAGAGGCCGAGGGTGAGCGTGACGACCGTGCCGCGCCAGCCGCGTTCGGTGTCCAGGCGGCTCCAGGTCAGCACCACGATCGCGGCGAGCACCAGCCACGCCAGCACGACCGCGTAGACCACCCGGCCCCCTCACCTCGTCGCCACGCCCTCTTCGCCAGGTTATCGATCACGGGCAGTGATGCGTTTCTTTCGGTTCGCCGGTCCTCGTCCGAAAAATCCGAACATCACGCACCCGCGCCAGTCAATCAGGGCGAAGCAGGGGTAAATATAACCCGATCGGGTGGCATTTCGGACGGCCGAAGTGACGTCACCGAAATGCGTCACCCCGCGGCACGGGACGGATCCGGGGCGGCTTACTCTCCACCGTGCTCTCCGTCAGCGTCGCCATTCTCGTCATCGCCGTCCCGGGCCTGCTGACCGGTCTCGCCGCGGGTTTGCGCGGCTGGGCCCTGGCCGGGCTGGCCCCGTTGCTCAGTTACGCGATCGGCGGTCTCACCGGGCCGTGGACGGCGGCGATGGGCGTGCCGTTCACGCCGCTGACGTACGCGGTTTCGACGGTGGTGTTCGCCGCGATCGCGTTCGGTGCCCGGAAACTGACGGTCCGCCGCCGGAACCCGGAACCGGAGCCGGGCCTGTGGGACCGCCGCGGGCACCTCGCGGTGGCGACCTGCCTGCTGTTCGCGGCGGCGGTCGGCGCGTACGCGGCGTTGCTGGGCATGGGCCGGATCGGCGCGCTGCCCCAGGGTTTCGACGCGGTGTACCACGGCAACGCGGTCCGCTACATCGCGGACACGGGCGACGGCAGCCTGTTCGGCACGGGCCACGTGAACTGGTACGGCGACGCGGCGCCGGTGTTCTACCCGAACGCCTACCACCTGCTGGCGTCGGTGACGTACCGGCTCGGCGGGGCCCCGATCCCGGCGACGCTGGACGCGAACACGGTGCTGCTGCCGGGTTTGCTGGCGCTGTCCCTGGTGACGCTGGTCCGCGAGTTCCGCGGCCGCGCGGTGCTGGCGGGCGCGGTGGCGCTGACGGCGGTGGCGCCGGTGATGGGCGTCTACGAGTCGATGGACCGAGGGCCGCTGCTGCCGTTCGCGCTGGGGGTGACGCTGACCCCGCTGGCGGCGGTGGCGTTGCGCCGGTACCTGGAGCGTGTCGCCCTGGACACGGGCCTGGTGCTGGTCCTGGCGGCGGTGGGGCTGTTGTGCATTCATTCGTCGACGTTGTTCGGCGGAATCCTGTTCGCGGGGCCGCTGCTGGTGCAACGCTGGCTGTCGGGCGGCGTGGTGCGTGATTTGCTGGCGCTGCTGCCGATCGCGGTGGTGTCGCTGCTGGTGGCGTGGCTCCAGCTGTTCGGCGCGCTGGGGCTGGCGGAGAGCGCGGTGCCGTACTACGGCTGGCCGAGCGAGTATCGTGCGACGACGGCGCTGGGGGCGTTGCTGGGATTCCAGCACTACGAGCCGCACCCGCAGGTGTGGCTGTCGGTGGCGCTGTTCCTGGGAATCGTGTTCTTCGCGCGGGCGGGGTCGTTGCGCTGGATCGGCCTGACGGCGGGCGTGACGGGCCTGGCGTACATGGCGGTGGCGTCGTCGAATTCGCCGATCGTGATGGCATTGTCCCGCCCGTGGTGGGACGACCCGTACCGCTTCTTTTCGATGGCGGCGATTCCCCTGACGGTGTTGGCAGCCCACGGCTTGGCATCCACCCAGGCGTGGTTACGGGAACGGCTGCCGTCCCGCGTGCCGGCGGCGGCGATCGCGGTGGTGGTGCTGCTGGGTTTCGTGGTGTTGTCGAACGGGCTGTATGTCCGGTCCAACGGCGCCCGCGTGTACACGGGCTACCAGGGCCAGCTGCGAGTGACCCCGGGCGAGCAGGCGGCGATGGAGGAACTGGGCAGGCTGGCGGCCCCGGGCGAGTGGGCGATGAACGACCGCTTCGACGGAACGGCATGGACGTACGCATTGTCCGGAGTCCGGACGGTGGCGGGCCATTTCGACGAGACGCTCCTGCCATCGGACGCATTGTTGCTGGCGGGACACTTTCGCGATTATCAGACGGACCCGGCGGTGCGCGCCGCCGTCCGGCGGTTGAACATCCATTGGGTGATTCTGGGGAAGCCGTCGAGCGAGCCGGGGAAGCCCCCTTATCAGCCGGGGCTGGTGGGGTTGGATCGGGAGCCGTTCTTGAAGGAAGTGTGGCGCAATTCGGACTCGGTGATTTACCGGCTGGTGGGTTGACGGGGGTTCGGGGGGGGCTGGCTCGGCTGGGGGTAGTTCGCCGGGGATGCTGAGGTCGGCCCCGCCGCTCCCAGGACCCCGTCGTGATCTCGCGGGCCGCCCCGGATGACGTGAACGACTCGTTCATGTCGTCGGATGAGGTGAATGGGTCGCTACCACCGCCGACACCACCGGACCAGCCCCCGCCACTCCCAGGGGGGCGTCCCCAGGTCCATTCTATCGGGGGTGGGCGACAAAAAGGCTGGTTGGGCGCTTGGGCGGCGGAGTTGTCCACATGTGCGTAAGGGCTGTGGACAACCTGGGGATTGCTTACCCGCGGGAACTCGCGGCAGCGGGCGTGGAGGCGGATCGTCAGGCCGGGGTGAGGTGCCCACGGCACGCTCGGCCAAGGGCCGCGGGCTGGGTCAGGCTGGGGTGACGGCGGGGCGGGTTGAGCGGGCGGCTACTGCTGCCAGGCCTGCCGTCAGGAGGTCGGCCACCGTGAACATCACTCGGGAGGCCACCGCGAACGCTGTTGCCTGGCCTACCGTCAGGCCGCTGGCCGTCAGGACTGCTACCTGGGCTACTTCGCGGACTCCTACTCCGCTCGGGAGGATGAAGGCGAACGTGCCGACCGTCATCGCCACTGCCATTGCGCCTACGCAGAGGACGAAACCGCCGAAGCCGGGGGCTCCTACCGAATTGGCCAGGAGCCACAGGTGGACTCCCTGGAGGCACCAGGCCGCCGTCGAGGCGGTGAACACCTTCGTCACCACTCGCCAGCCCAGGGGATGCTGCAGCGGGGGGCGGCGGAGGATGCGCAGGACCAGGGAGGTTCCCCAGGTCAGGATCTTCGGGTGCAGCATCGCCAGGCCGAGCGGGATCAGGACGAACAACCACAGCGCCCGGGGGCTGTTGCTGAACACCGCCGGGGCCGCCAGGAGGGAGACCACCAGTGCCGACACCACGCCCACGGCCAGCTGGATCAGTGAGCCCGTGAAGATGCGGGCTCTGGCCACGCCTGCCTTGCGGCCCAGCTCCATCTGCAGCAGGTACGCCCAGACCGAACCCGGCACGTACTTGCCCAGTGAACCCACCAGGCAGATCTGCGCTCCCCTGGCGTAGCCGACCGGCTTGCCCAGGTCGTCGACCATCACCTGCCAGCCCCAGGTCGACACCATGATCGCCGCGACCAGGGCCAGCAGGCTGAGCAGCGAGGACTCCCACGCGACGTCACGCAGCGTGTGCCAGAACTCGGCCCAGTTCGCGGCCAGCTGCTTTGCCGCGAACGCGATGACCAGGACGATCGCGGCCCAGCGGACGACGTCGAGGATCCGCGCCCTGGCGGACTTCGGCTGCTTTCCCGCAGCAGGCAGGTCCTCGACCGTCGTCATCGACACATCTCCTCAGGCCTGCACCGTCACCAGGCGGCTGAACTCGGAGAGCAGATCGTAACCGTCCCAGACCGCGGAGAACGTCAGGGCCGAGCCGAACGGCACGATCCGGTCGACCCCACGGCCGGCCAGCTCGTGCGCGAACGCCGTCAGCTCCTCCGCCGAGAAGCCGAACTGGCTGACCGTCTGGTCCTTGCGGACCACGATCGGGACCAGCTCCGACAGCGACGACACCTGCGCGTTCGCGAATGTGCCCGCGCCCAGCCACTCGCGCGGGAGCACCGCCGGGTCCGTCAGCTCCAGCGTCGCCAGGCCGTTGCCCTGGAACTCGATCTCCTTGACCAGGCCGTCGACCGCCGCGCCGTAGGCCGAGACGCGCTTCTGGACCGCCATCGCCGGCTCCGTGACGTGCTGCTTCGCCGCCAGGACCGACGCCAGCAGCGTGCGGAACTCCTGGCCCGCGGCCTGGGCACCGGCGGCGTCGCCGACCCAGAACACCGCGCGCGGGGACGAGCAGGCGGCCTGGTCGAACCAGTACGAGTCGTTGTAGAAGCCCTCGGCCGCCGCGCGGCGCTCTTCGGCCGACGCTCGCTGCCAGCCCGCCACCGACGCCACCGCGAACGACGAACGGTCCGGGAACGTCAGGTCACGCGCGTGCGGGGCCAGCGGGTACTTCCGCAGCGCCGCCACCGAGGCGTCGCCGCCCCAGATTACGCGCAGGTCCGCCGCCAGCGACAGGGCGCCGCTCACCTCGTCGCTGCGGTCGTAGGTCACCATGCGCTGGGTCGCCCGGATGGCGTCCGCCACCGAGGCGTCCACTTCGGACAGTGCCGCGTTCAGTGCCTCCAGCACCGCCTCCGCAGCACCCGCCGAGCGCGACGACACGCGCACGACGTTGTGGTTGCCCGCCAGCGCGGACAACGCCCACGAGTAGACGAAGATCGTGTCGACGTTCGCCGGTGGCACGTGGAACACCAGGCCGCGCGGGAAGCGCAGCGCCGTGCCGGAAGCGTCCAGAGTGGACAACGCCTTGGCGATTTCGCCCTTGCGCAGGAAGAAGCCGAGCGACGCCAGCTCCGGGAACCGGCGCGCGGTGGCCGGGGCCAGCAGCTTGCGGGCGAACTTCGTGACGAACTCGACGATCCGCGGGTCGCCCACGCGCAGCCGTCCGCCGGGCGGCTCGGCACGCAGCTCGTCGACCAGAGCGCCGACCGGAACCGGGGCCGCCGCAGGAAAACGCTGAGTCAGGGACGTCATGCGGCCGCTCCCGAGAACGTGTCCGAGCACCCGCGGGCCTCGGCCTTCGGCAGTCTGCCGAGCACGGAGAAGTGCTTGCCCGGCCAGTCGCCGTCGTCGATTCCGTTGTAGACACCCAGGTCTTCGGTGAGCAGCACGTGCCCCGGGTACGACCGCGGCAGCGTCGAGACGACCTCGATCACGCCCGGCTCGCCGACCGGCTGCTCCTCCCACGTCTCCGGGTTGCGGATCACGACGTCGGCGAAGTCCGGGCAGTACAGCGAGTTCCCGGACGGGCCTTCGAGGAACACGGTGCCGATCTGCTCGATCATCCCGTAGTAGTTGTGGATCCGGGTCAGGCCGGTGTCCTCTTTGAACCGCCGCCGGAACTCGGCGTTGTCCACCGCGCGGTCGATCAGCTTCTTCCAGCCGCCGCTGTGGATGAGGATGCCGTTCGACAGGTCCAGCCCGTGGTCGCGCGCGACCTCGTAGAGGTACAGCCAGACCATGAACGTGAACCCGAAGATCAGGAACGGCTTGTCGCCGTACTCGGCGAGGAACTTCTTGACCGCCTCGACGTCCGGCTTGTCGTTCTCGTCGAGCACGTACGTGTGCTTGCGGCCGAAGTTCGCCATGCCCAGCACGCCCGCGCCGCGCGCCGAGAACGACCGGCGGTTCTTGATGATGCCGATGGTGTCGACCATCAGCATCGGCAGCCGCTCGCCGCCGAGGACCTCCTGCAGCGTCGCGCCCAGCTGCTTGGTCTGCGCGCCCGCCGCCTCCTTGTCCAGGTAGATCCGGGACGCGCCGGCACCGGTGGTGCCCGACGACGTCAGCGTCTTGAACACCTCGCTGTCCGGGATCGACTTGAGATCGTGCGTCTTGAACATTCGCACCGGCAGCCACGGCAGGTCCGCGATCGTGGCGAAGGACGCGGAAGGCGCGATCCCGAGCGAGGCCAGGATCCGGTCGTAGCCCTCGGAATTCACCCGATGGTGGGCGGTGAGCGAAGCAAGTTCGGGCAGCAGCAAAGCTTCCCGGTCTGCCTGCGACCGCGTGAACACGCTCATACCCGCCCCTCCAAGGTCCGGTAGTCGATCTTGCCGCTGGCCAGCAGCGGCACGGTGTCGATCGGGCGCACGTCGAACCCGCTGGCGTGCAGGTGCAGCCGCTCGGCCAGCGCCTTCGACGCGTCCTTGCAGATGCCGGCATCGGCGCCCTCGGCGAACAGCACCACCTTGTCACCCGCGGGCACCGCCGCCACCACGTCGATCCCGACCGCCGCGGCACGCACGGCGTGCTCGAGGTCGTCGAGGCTGACGCGGTTGCCGAACACCTTGCCGATGCGCTTGAGCCGCCCGGTGATGAACAGGTACCCCTCTTCGTCGAGGTACCCGAGGTCACCGGTGGCGAGCACGCCGCCGTATTCGTCACCCTTGGCCAGTCCGGACTCGTCGTCCGCATAGCCCATCATCACGTTGGGCCCACGGTAGACGACCTCACCGACAATTTTCGGATGCGTGGTCTCCGACCCGTCGTCCCGGCGCACGGAGAACGACCCGCCCGGCAGCGCCGGCCCGGCGGAACCGAGCTTTTCGGCCAGCCGTTCGGCGGGCACGGTCGTCATCCGCGGGGACGCCTCGGTCTGGCCGTACATGACGTACATCCGGCCGCCGACGGCGAGCATCTTGTCGTTGAACTCGGCGATCAGGTCGTCGCGCAGCTTCCCGCCTGCCTGCGTCAGCGTGCGCAGCGTCGGGTACTTCGCGGGGTCGAACTTGAGCCGCCGCAGCATTTCGTAGTGGTACGGGACGCCCGACAGGGACGTGACGCCGTAGGTGTTCACCGCGTCCCAGAACCCGCGCCCGAGCACACCGGACGGCTCGATCACGATGGTCGCGTCCCGCACCAGGTGCGAGTTCAGCACCGACAGCCCGTAGCTGTAGTGCAGGGGCAGGCAGGTCGGCGCGACTTCGTCGGCGTCGATGTGCAGCACCTGCGCGATGGCGTCGGCGTTGGCCAGGATCGCCTGCCGCGAGAGCCGGACGAGCTTGGGGTTGCCGGTCGATCCGCTGGTCGGGAGCAGGACGGCCAGGTCGGGATGCGGTGTCACGCCGTCGGCTGACGTGCGGACCCAGTCGGCGCCACGCGTGACGTACCCCGCGGGCGCGTCGCCGGACGCCGACAGCACGGCCGCCGGGCGGAACCGCGAGACCAGCCCGGCCAGCACGTCGGCGTCCAGCGCCGGGTCGATCAGCGCGATCGCCCGGCCGGATTCGAACGCGCCAAGGTAGGTCAGCACGCTGGGCAGGTCGACCGACATCCGCGCGAACACGACTCCGGCCGGCAGCGCGCTCAGCGCTTCCATCGAGCGGCCGACCTCGGCCGACAGTTCCGCGCCCGCCAGTGTGCGGCCCCCGGCCACGTCCACCAGCCGAGCCCCCGCACCCAGCAACGTCACAGCACCAAGCCTCCGTCGACGCCCAGCACCTGCCCGGTGACGAAGGACGCCTCGTCACTCACCAGGAACCGGATCGCGTTCGCCACTTCTTCCGCGCGGCCGAGGCGCCCGAGCGGCGTCCGGCCGGCGTTCTCCGCCTTCGCGTCCTCGCTCAGGCCCGCGGTCAGGTCGGTTTCGATCACGCCCGGCGCGACCGCGTTGACGCGGATGCCGGACCGGCCGAGTTCCTTCGCCGCCGACCGCGCGATGTTCGCCACCGCCGCCTTCGACGCCGCATACACCGTCTGACCTGCGCTGCCGTACTCGCCGACGATCGAGGCGAGCACGACGATGGCGCCGGTCTTCTTCCGCAGCATCGCCCGGGCCGCGGCCTGGACGGTGTGCAGCGTGCCGGCGACGTTCGTGCTCAGCGTCGTGTCGACGGTCTCCTCGCGAATCATGCCGAGGAGCGCGTCCTCCATGATCCCGGCGTTCGCGACGACGATGTCGAGCTTGCCGTGCTCCTTGGCGACGCCCCTGACCAGCGAAGCCACCGCCTTCGCGTCGGTGACGTCGAGGGCGAGCCCGGAAGCCGCGCCCGCGGAGGCGGCCGCCTCCTTGGCCCGTGACTCGTCGCGGCCGGTGAGCACGACCGTCGCGCCCGCCTCGACCAGGGCGCGGACGGTGGCCAGGCCGATCCCCCGCGTCCCGCCGGTGACGAGCGCGACGCGGCCGGTCAGATCAGTCATTCTTCGCCTGGAGCTCGGTCACCATGTCCACGGCGACCTTGAAGCTCGACATGTCGATGACCTGGTCGGTGTCGAACTCGACGTCGAACTCGTCCTCGATGGCCGCGACCAGCGCCATGTGACCGACCGAGTCCCACGCCTCGATGTCGCGGTACTTCAGGTTCTCGACGTCCACGTCACCGTCGAGATCCAGCGCCTCGACGAAGACCTCGCGCAGCTTGGGGGCGACTTCCGACATGCTCACAGCTCCTAGTGCTCTTCGCGCGGGCGGGCGTCCCACGCCTTTACCAAGGTAGAGAGGTCGCCGGGCAGGGTGACGTCCGGGAGACCCGCCTTGCCCTTCAGCCACGGTCCGAGGGCCTCGATCGTCTCCTCGTCGAGACCGCGGCGGGACAGGCCCACCACGTTGACGCCGGTCACGCGGGCCGGGTTGCCGACGGCGATGGTGAACGCGCCGATCTCGCGCCGCACCGCCGAGCCCATGCCGATCATCGCGCCGGGCCCGATCACGACCTTCTGGTGCAGGATCGCGCCCATGCCGAGGTTCGCACCGTCCCAGATGTGGCAGTGGCCACCGGTGACCGCGTTGGAGGCGATCGTCACGCCGTCGCCGACCAGGCAGTCGTGCGCGATGTGGGAGTTGCGGAGGTAGTAGCCGTCGCTGCCGACGGTCGTTGTCCGCCAGGTCCCTTGGTGGACACTGACGTACTCGCGGATGCGGTTGCGGCTGCCGATGACGACGCCGTGACCGTCGTGATCCGGGTCACCGGACGGCGCGTCCGCCCAGGCGGCGGGGTGCGGCCGGTTACGGTCCTCGCCGGGCGTGCCGATCGTCACGTGCGGGCCGATCCAGTTGCCGTCGCCGATCCGCGTCGGGCCGGCGATCACGGTGAACGGGCCGATGACGTTGTCCTCGCCGAGTTCGACGCCTTCGCCGATGACGGCGGTCGGGTGGATGCGGTTGGCCACGGGTGGTCGTCCGTTCGTCGGCGGCTGGGTACTGGGCGTGCTACCGCGCCCGGTAACGTGTGGCCCGCGTTGCTGCAGGGCGGCCGGGCGCAGAACCGGCGGCTCACTGTACCGGACGCGCCGAAATCGCCTGCCGAGAGAGACTGCCCATGATCCCCATCACCGTGGTCGACGTACGCGACGCGGAGGACCTCGTCGTCGAGGTGCTGCGTTCCGGCGCCATCGCACAGGGACCGATGGTCAAGCGCTTCGAAGACGCCTTCGCGGCGGTCTCCGGGACGAAGCACGCGATCGCGGTCAACAGCGGGACCACCGCGCTGGTCGCCGCGATCCAGGTGCTCGACCTGCAGCCGGGCGACGAGGTCATCACGTCGCCGTTCACCTTCGTGGCGACGCTCAACGCGATCCTCGAGGCCGGCGCGACCGTCCGCTTCGCCGACATCCGGCGCGACGACTTCAGCATCGACCCGGACGCCGTCGCCGCGGCCGTGACCGACCGCACGAAGGTGCTCATGCCGGTGCACCTCTACGGCCAGACGGCGGACATGGGCAAGCTCGTCCCGCTGGCCGCCGAGCACGGCCTGCAGGTGATCGAGGACTCGGCGCAGGCCGTCGGCGCGTCGTTCGAGGGCAAGCCGGCGGGCTCGTTCGGCATCGGCTGCTTCTCGCTGTACGCGACGAAGAACATCACCACCGCCGAGGGCGGCGTCATCACCACCGACGACGACGCGCTGGCCGACCGGCTGCGCGTGCTGCGCAACCAGGGCATGCGCGCCCGCTACCAGTACGAGGTCGCCGGCCACAACTACCGGATGACCGACCTGCACGCCGCCGTCGGCATCCCGCAGCTGGCGAAGCTCGACCAGCTGACCGCCGCCCGCCAGGCCAACGCGAAGCGCCTCTCCGAGGGCCTCGCCGGCACGCCGGGCCTGGACGTCCCGCAGGTGCTGCCGGGCCGCGAGCACGTCTGGCACCAGTACACCGTGCTGGTCGGCCCGCACGCGATGCTCTCGCGCGACGAGCTGTCCGCGGCGCTGACCGAGCGCGGCATCGGCAACGGCATCTACTACCCCAAGATCGTCTTCGACTACGACTGCTACGCGGGTCACGACCTGATCCCCGGCGCCCGCGTCGAGGACTTCCCGGTGGCTCGCGCCGTGGCGGAACAGGCGCTGTCGCTGCCGGTCCACCCGCACCTGTCCGAGTCCGACCTGGACACCATCATCGAGACCGTTCGCGAGGTACTGGGCGCATGACGCATCGGATCGCTCTTGTCGGGACCGGGAACATGGGCTCCCTGCACGCCCGGGTGCTCGCCGCCAACGAACGCGTCGACCTGGTCCGCGTGATCGACCCGCGGGAAGAAGCCGGCAAGGCGGTCGCCGAGCGGTACGAGACGCAGTGGACGCCGGAGATCGGCTCACTGTCCGATGTGGACGCCGTCGTGCTCGCGTCGGCGACCGAGGCGCACTACGACCTGGCGCAGGAGATCCTCGGCCAGGGCAAGCCGATGCTGGTCGAGAAGCCGGTCTGCAACAGCTTCGAGAAGTCGCAGGAGATCGTCAGCCTCTCGGCCGCCAAGGGCGTCCCGCTGATGTGCGGGTTGCTGGAGCGCTACAACCCGGCGGTCATGACGGCGCGGGCGCTGGTACACGAGCCGGTGCACCTGATGGCGCGCCGCCACGGCCCGTACGCGCCGCGGATCAAGACCGGCGTGGCGTGGGACCTGCTGGTGCACGACGTCGACCTGGCGATCCAGTTCTTCGGCGGCGCGACGCCGTCGCGCGTGACGTCCGGCGCGGGCTACTTCCACCCGCAGTCGGCCGAGGGCGCCGAGGACACGATCGAGACGGTGCTGTCGTTCCCGACCGGCCTGGCCACGGTGTCGGCGTCCCGGCTGGGCCAGAAGAAGGTCCGCTCGCTGGTGGTGTCGGAACTGGACCGGCTGATCGAGATCGACCTGCTCCGCCGCGACGTCACGATCTACCGGCACGTCTCGCACGACTCCGTCACCCCGGACGGCCTCGGCTACCGGCAGCAGACGGTCATCGAGATCCCGGAACTGGTGACCGCGCGGGAGCCGCTCGCGACGCAGCTGGACCGGTTCTGCGACCTGCTCGAAGGCAAGATCGACGCCGACACCGAGCGGGACCTCATCCTGCCGTCGCACCACGTCGTCGAGCAGGTGCTGACGCAGGCCGCGGCCTAGCCGCCTACTTGGTGAGGCGCTTGCCGTCGGCGTCGTAGGCGATCAGGGGTGTCAGGACGGCGGAGTCGGGGACGACGTCGGGGTTGAACCAGAAGATGACCACCTTCGGGTCCTCGCTCCACCGGGCGAGGCGAGCCTCGACGGTCCGGCCGTGCACCGTGGTCGTGATCCGCGCCGCCGGGCCGGCGAAGTAGCCGAAGACCGGGATGACCTGGTTGCCGACGGTCTCGCCGCCGTCGGTGGCGTGGAAGCCGAACGAACGGTCGGAGCCGCGGAACTCGTTCGTCACCATCAGTGACTGCAGCGACGTCCCGGACCGGACGCCGACGACCAGGCCGAACCCGACTTCCGGCAGTTCGGGCAGGGCGATGGCCCTGGCGTAGAGGACGAGCTCGCCGCGGCCGTCGCGGGTCCGGATCCCGGTCCCGACGACGTCCCCCATCGGTTTCTCGCCGGACGGTGCCGGAGACGTCGTGGACAGGGCGGCCGACGGCGGCTGCGCGACCGGCGCGGGCGCGGGCTGCCGCAGCTGGACGGCGAACACCACGACGAGCACGACGACGGCCGCGGCGGCGATCCCGCCCGCACCGGTCAGCACGCGGCGGCGACGCCGCAGGCGCGTCCCGTCGGCCATGATCCGGGCCAGGTCCGGCTCGGCGAACGGCTCGCGGGGCGGCTGCCGGAGTGCGGCGCGGAAGTCGTCGAGATCGTTCATCGCCCGCTCCCTCCGATCAGCGTGTCCTCGGTGCCTGCCTCGACGCGCAGCTTGGCCAGCGCCCGCGAATTCGTGCTCTTCACGGTACCCAGCGAAACGCCCAGCTCACGGGCGACATCGGCTTCCGGCAGGTCGAAGAAGTGCCGCAGCACGACGACGGCGCGTTCCCGCGCGGTCAGCGTCTTGAGCACCGCGGTCAGCCAGGCCCGCTGGGTGACGGCCTTGTCGACGTCGAGCCGGTCCGGCCGCTCGGGCATCGCCTCGGTGGCGTACTCGCGGAGCGGGCGCCGCCAGCCGTCGATGACGTGGTTCACCAGTACCGTGCGGGCGTAGCCGTAGGCGTCCTTGTGCCGGACCCGCGACCAGGCCGCGTAGGTGCGGGTGAAGGCGGTCTGGGCGGCGTCCTCCGCCTGGTGACGGTCGCCGGTGAGCAGGTAGGCGGCGTGCGTGAGCCGGGCCGACGACGCGCGGACGAACTCCGCGAACTCCTCGTCCCCGCGCGCCATGCAGCACCCCCCGTTCCTTTCCCCAGCGACGGACGGGCCGGGGAAAGGTTGCGTCGCGGCCACGGCCGAAACGTTGCGTAACCGCAATCCCACAGCAGGTTACAGAGAGCTAGATTGTCCTCCGTGCGCAAATTGGGGGGAATCTTCGCCGCCACATGCCTGCTGACCTGGGTCGCAGGGTGTTCGGGCGGCTCCACGACGGCGGCGCCGGCGACGACGTCGGCGCCGTCGTCATCCACTTCCGCTTCGGTCAGCAAGCCCAAGACCACCACGGCCACGCCGACGCCGACCTTCGCCGCGGCCGTGTCGCCGTCGAAGGTGACCGGTGCCTGCCCGTTCCTCGGGAGCATCGAACTCCGGCAGGTCGTCGGGGACGGGAACAAGAGCAGCGACGAAAGCACCGAAGGGCCGGCGCAGAACGTGGGGTCCGGCAAGGCATACCAGTGCACCTACCCCGGCCGGGGTGCCAAGCTCTACGTGGCCGCCCTCCCCGGCGGCCCGTCGCCGTCGGCGATGATCGGCACCCTCACCAAGAAATGCGGCGAAGCCGCCACGCCGGTTCCGGGCGCCGGCGACACCGCCGCCCGGTGCAAGATGGCCGACGGCGCGGAGATGGTCGTCGTGGGCAAACACAGCCACGGTCAGCTGCGGGTCGCCCAGCTCTTCATCGCACCGACACGGACCGACGTCTACGACTCCCTGGCGAAGCTGCTCGGCGGCCGGCTCTAGCCGCCCAATGGGCCCCACCAGCGGAAACCGTCACGAGCGCCGGACAGCCAGCCACCGCCAGCGGGGCTGCTCGGTGACCACCGTGACGGCCGCCAGCAGCGTCACCACCACCGCTGCCCACAGTGGCCAGGCGATCCACGAACTCACCGCCGCCGCCACCAGTTGCAACAGCACCAGCAGGATCGTCACCCAGCCCGGGACCGGGACCATCACCTTGGCCTTGTCGCCCGGTGTCGAGAAGCAGGTCGGCAGGCCGATCAGCACCACCACCGACAGCACGGCCAGCGGCCACGAATATCCCGCCAGCGCCCACGGTGTCGCCACCCAGGCCACGAGTTCGGTCGCGAAGCGGAACACGGACGAAATCCGGTCGTCGGGACGCCCGGTAGCTGTTCTTTCCCCAGTCACCGGGGGAATCTACTCCGAAAAGTCACCCGGTGGGGCGCCCCAGCCCGATGACTGGCCGCGTTCCTCCGCGAGGGCGCGGCGGCGGGCGTTCTCCGCGCGGACGCGCTCGGCTTCGGCCTGGATGTACTCCTCGTCGTAGCGCTGGAACACCCGGGCCGGGTTGCCCGCCACCAGCGTGCGCGGCGGGACGTCCTTGGCCACCACCGAGTTCGGCTGGACCGTCGCGAAGTCGCCGATCGTCACGCCCGCCATGATCACCACCAGGCCGCCGATGAAACAGCCCTTGCCGATCTTCACCGGCTTGCGCTCGATCAGGTCGCTGCCCGAATGGTTCTGCAGCGTCATGTTCGCCAGCCAGCTCGAATGCGTGAAGATCAGCGTGTTCAGCCCGATGCTCGTGTGCTCGCCGATCTCCAGGCCGCCGCTCGCGTCCAGTGCCGCGCCCTCGCCGATCCAGCAGTGGTCGCCCATCTTCAGGTTCTCGGGGCTGATGATCTTCACGCGCTCGCGTACGCGGCACGTCGACGGCAGCCCGTAGAACGCCGCCCGCTCGGCGTCGTTCATGTACTGCGAGACCAGCTCGGTCAGGATCTGCGGGCGCAGCCGGTGGCTGCGCTCGTCATCGAAGAACATCGGCTTCCGACACCAGTTTCTCGAACGTGCGCAGGTGCTCCTCGGCGACGACGTCGAGGCCGAAGTTCGACCGCACCAGCTCGCTCTCCCGCTGCGCGATCAGCGCGCGCTTCTCCGGGTCGTCGAGCAGCTCGATCACCGTGCGGGCCACCGCGTCCGCGTCGTCCGGGCGGACCAGCAGCACGTTCTCGCCGTTGCGCAGCTCGATGCCGGGGTAGTTGTCCTCGGTGACCGACGCGATCGTCGCCGTGCCCGACAGCATCGCCTCCAGCGACGCCGTGCCGCAGCCGCCGTTGAGGTCGTGCGTCACGATGTCCGCCGCCGCGAAGTACGCCGGGACGTCCTCCTTCGGGACCGCGCCCGTGACGACCAGTGCCTCCGCGACGCCCAGTTCCGCCGCCCGCTTGAGGAACGCGTCGTGGTAGACGCGGCCCACCACGATCACCCGGACACCCGGGTGCTTGTCCAAAATGGACGGCAGGGCCTCGATCAGCGGCAGCCGGTTGCGCAGCGGGATCACGTGCCCCAGCGACACGATCAGCGGCGCGTCGCCGATCCCGTGCTCCGCGCGGACGTCCTTGGTCACCGGCTTCGCGAAGTGGCCGGTGTCGACCGCGATCGGGAAGTACTCCGAGTTCGCGTCGCTCGTGCCGTAGCGCTCGACGCAGTAGTCGACGCCCAGCTTGTCGAGGATGACGTAGCGCGGCTTGATGTAGTTCAGGATCGGCCGCACCAGCGCCGCGTCCAGGAACCGGAACACCCCGCCGTACAGCTTGTTTTCGCTGATCAGCAGCGTGTGGATGGTCAGAAGCGCCGGGACGCCGTGGCGGCGTGCCCAGATACCGGCCAGCCACGACAGGTCGAAGAACTGGCCGTGCAGGTGGATCGCGTCCGGCTTGAACTCGTCGAGCAGCTTCCACAGCCGCCGCCAGTTGCCCGGCCGCAGCGACGCGAAGCTCATGTCGAAGTCGATCGACAGCCCGATCTGCGGCATCTTCACCGCCGGGAGACGCACGACGCGGTAGCCGTCGCGCTCCTCCTCGGCGGGTGCCTCGCCGTACGCGGCCGTGATCGCGAGGACCTCGTGCCCGGCTTCGACGAACTGCGCCGCCAGCGAGGCCGCCATGTGCGCGCTGCCGCCCACCCGCGGCGGAAAGAAGTTGTTCACCACCGCGATGCGCATCGCACGTCCTCGGGCAGGCCCCGCAGTAGCACTCACTCGGTTTCCTTGACCAGGTCCCGCATGCCGTCCTCGACGGTGATCCGCGGCTCCCAGCCCAGCACCTCGCGGGCCCGGCTGATGTCGGCCGCGCGCCGCGAGACCAGCACGTCACGCTCGTTGAACAGCGGCTCGACGTCGACGCCGACGGCCTCGATGAGGATCTTGGCCAGCGCCGCGATCGACGTGTCGATGCCGGTGCCGATGTTGATCGGCAGGTTCGCCTTTTCCGACTCCAGCGCCGCGACGACGGCCCGCGCGAGGTCGGACACGTGCACGAAGTCCATCGACTGGTCGCCGCGGCCGTCGATGATCGGCGGCTGGCCCGCGCGCAGGCGCTGGATGAAGTGGTTGATGACCGAGGTGTAGTACGCCTCGATCTTCTGGCCCGGCCCGTACACGTTGAAGAACCGCAGCGCGGTCCAGGACAGGCCCTTGGTGCGCTCGTAGAAGCCCAGCAGGTCCTCGCCCGCGCGCTTGGAGATGCAGTACGGCGTCAGCGGGCGCAGCTCGTCGTCCTCGTGCATCGGCAGCCGCTTCGGGTCGCCGTAGACCGACGCGGTCGAGGCGAACACCAGGCGCTGGACGCCTTCGTCGGCGGCCGCGGCGAACACGTTGTGGTTGCCGATCATGTTGATGTCGATCGACTCGTGCGGGTCGGCGATCGACTTGTTGATCGACACCGTCGCGAAGTGGATGACGTGCGTGCAGCCCCGCATCGCCTCGCGCACCGCGCCGCCGTAGCGGACGTCCTTCTCGACCAGCTCGACCTTGCCGGTGGCGACGAACTCGTTGACGCGGGCCCGGTCGCCGCGCGTCATGTTGTCGAAGATCCGGACCGTGTAGCCACCCTCGATCAGCAGCGGGATGACGTGCGCGGCGATGAACCCACCGCCCCCGGTGAAGAGCACCTTCTTGTCGGACACCAATTTCTCCTCGGTAGGCGGCTTCAGGACAGGGACTGCACGGCGGCGCGCACGACCTCGGCGACGCGGGTGACCTCGGCGTCGGTGAGGTTGGCGTGCATGGGAACGGCGAGCTGGCGCGCGAACGCGTCGGCCGAGACGGGGAGCGGGGGCTGGGGGCCGTAGACCGGCTGGAGGTGGGAGGCGTACGTGCCGAAGTTGCACTGGACGCCCTGGGAGCGGATCCGCAGGGCCAGTGCGTCGCGGCTGATCTCCGGCGCGACCGTGAGCAGGTAGGCCTGCCACGGGTGCTCGCGGTCGGGCAGCTCGGCAGGCACGGTCAGGGCGTCGACGTCGGCGAACGCCTCGTGGTAGCGCTTGGCGACCGAACGGCGGGCCGCGAGCAGGTCCGGCAGGCGGTCGAGCTGGACGTTCATGATCGCGGCCTGCACGTCCGACAGGCGGAAGTTCCAGCCGAGCTCGTGGAACTCCGGGATCGGCAGCGTGTCCGAGCCCTCGCGGCTGATCGCCGGCTCGATGCCGTAGGTGTGCAGCTTGCGGGCACGGGCGATGAGGTCCTCGCGGTCGGAGACCAGCGCGCCGCCCTCGCCTGCCGTGATGCCCTTGCGGCCGTGGAAGGAGAACGCGGCGAGGTCGGCGAGGCTGCCTGCCGGGCGGGTCTTGTACGTCGCGCCCGCGGCGCACGCGGCGTCCTCGAAGAGCCAGAGGCCGTGCTTGTCGGCGATCGCGCGGTATTCGTCGAAGTCGCCGGGCTGGCCCGCGACGTCGACGGCGAGGATGCCGACCGTGCGCGGGGTGACCAGCGCCTCGACGTGCGCCGGGTCGGCGCTGAAGATGTCCGGCCGGATGTCGGCGAACACCGGGGTCGCGCCCGCCTGGACGACGGCGTGGCCGGTGGCCGGGAAGGTGTAGTCGCCGACGATGACCTCGTCGCCCGGCCGCACGCCGAGCACCTTGAGGCCGAGGAAGAGCGCCGACCCGCAGTTCGCGGTCGTCAGGGCGTGCGCGGTCCCGGTGACCTGCGCGAACCGCTCTTCGAACCGGCGGCACGCGGGCCCGGCACCGGCCAGCCAGCCGGACCGGAAGACCTCGGCGACGGCGGCCAGCTCCTCCTCGCCGACGGTCGGCTGACCGAGGGCGATACTGCTGTCGGACGACATAACTCTCCCATTGCGTGGGGACCCGGCGAAGTGTATAGACGCACGCTCAGGTGATTCACAGCCCCACGCCGTACCCCACTTTCGAGTGAAGCTCACCGCAGGTCGGCGGACGTCCTACGCTGGCCCCATGCGATTCGGGGTGCTGGGGGCCGTCGCCGCGTGGCACCCGGACGGCACGCAGGTGGCGCTGGGCGGCCCGCGCTCGCGGACGCTGCTGGCCCTGCTCGCGCTGGACGCCGGCCGGTTCGTCCCGGCCGAACGGCTGATCGACGGCATGTACGGCGAGTACCCGCCCGACGGCGCGGCCAACGCCCTGCAGTCGCAGGTGTCGCGGCTGCGGACGACGGTGAAGGACCTGGCGCCGGTCGAGTTCGCCGCGGCCGGGTACCGGCTGGCCGTCGAACCGGACGAAGTGGACGCGCTCCTCTTCGGACGGCTGGCCCGCGAAGGCCGCGCGCTGCTGAAGGACGGCGAGCACGCGCGGGCTGCGCGGGTGCTGGGCGAGGCGCTGGCGTTGTGGCGCGGGCCCGCGTTCAGCGACCTGACCGGCGTGCCCGCGGCCGCCGCCCGGCTCGAAGAGCTGCGTGCGGACGCGGTGGACGACCACGTCGAGGCCCGGCTGGCGCTGGGGCAGGCCGAAGACGTCATCCCTGGCCTGCGGGACACCGTCGCCGCCCAGCCGCTGCGGGAACGGCCGCGGGCCCAGCTGGTGCGCGCGCTCCATGCCGCGGGACGGCCCGCCGACGCACTCGCCGCGTTCGAGGACGCCCGCCGCACGCTGGCCGACGAGCTGGGCGCCGACCCCGGCCCGGAACTCGCCGAAGCCCACCTCGCCGTCCTGCGCGGCGAAGGCGAGAAGCCGGTTCTTCCCGCGTTGCCCGCGCAGCTGACCAGCTTCGTCGGCCGGGACGCCGAGCTGCGGCAGGTCGCGGACCTCCTCGGCCGTGCCCGGCTCGTCACGCTGACCGGCCCCGGCGGCACCGGCAAGACGCGGCTGGCCATCGAGGCCGCCGCGGCCCAGGCCGGTCCGGTCGCGTTCGCCGAACTCGCGCCGCACGGTGGCGCCGACGTCCCCGGCGCGGTGCTGGCCGCGCTCGGCCTGCGCGAGAGTGCGCGCGGCGGCCCGCAGGACCCGGTCGAGCGGCTGGTCTCGGCGTTGCGCGACCGCCCGGTCCTGCTGGTGCTCGACAACTGCGAGCACGTCGTCGACGTCGTGGCCCGGCTCGCCGCGCGGCTGCTCGCCGCCTGCGCTGGACTGCGGGTGCTGGCCACCAGCCGTGAGCCGCTGGGCATCACCGGTGAACAGCTGGCGCCGGTGCCGCGGCTGGCCGTCCCGCCGCCCGGCACGCCGGCCGCCGAAGCCGGGACGTTCGCGGCGATCCGGCTCTTCGCCGACCGCGCGGCCGCGAGCGATCCGGCGTTCACGCTCGACGAGACCACGATCGGCGACGTCCAGCACGTCTGCGCGGCGCTCGACGGCCTGCCGCTGGCACTGGAGCTGGCCGCGGCCCGCGTCCGGACGCTGCCGCCCGGCGAGATCGCGGCCCGGCTCGACGACCGGTTCGGGCTGCTGGCCCGCGGCAGCCGCACGGCCGAGGCCCGGCACCGCTCGCTGCGCGGCGTCGTCGAGTGGAGCTGGGACCTGCTGACCGGCGAGGAACGCGAACTCGCGCGGCGGCTGACGGTGTTCGCCGGTGGCGCGACGCTCGCCGCGGCGGCCGAGGTCTGCGGTGCCGTCGACGGCCTGCTGCCGGAGCTGGCGGACAAGTCGCTGGTCGAAGCGGCAGGCGGCCGGTTCCGGATGCTGGAGACGATCCGCGCGTTCGGCGCGGAGAAGCTCGCCGAGGCGGGCGAAACCGAGGCGGTCCACCGCGCGCACGCCGAGTACTTCCTCCGGTTCGCCGAGGAAGCCGATCCGATGCTGCGGACCGCGGCGCAGCTGACGTGGCTGGAGCGGTTCGACGCCGAGTACGACAACATCCTGGCGGCGCTGCGCTGGGCGACCGAGCACGACGTCCAGCTCGCGCTGCGGATGGTGCCGCTGCTGGCGATGTACTGGTGGATGCGCGGACGGCGGTTCGAAGGCGCCGGGTTGTCGCTGGCCGTGGTCCGGCGCTGCCCGCCCGACCTGCAGCAGGAGTACGCCGAGGAGTTCCTGATCTGCGTGCTCGGCGCGTTGTCCGGACCACCGCACGAGTCGCTGGAGCAGTACCTGCCGCTGGTCCGGCGGTTCGCGGCGGACGCGGACTTCTCACCCCGCAACCCCATGCTGGTGATGCTGCTGGGCGTGGTCGCCGGGCCGCCGGGCGACGACGACGAGCTGCTCACCCGCGGCGAAGGACTGCTGAAGCACGGCGACGCGTGGGCGTGGGCACTGCTGCCGACGGGTGCCGGCCTGCGCGCGATGATGCGGGCCGAGCTGGCCGAGGCCGAGGAGAACCTGCGCGAGGGCGCGGCGCAGTTCCGCGCGCTGGGTGAGCGCTGGGGGCTGTCGATGGCGCTGGACCACCTGTCGCAGCTGCTGACGTGGCGGGGCGAGCACGGCGCCGCGCTGCCGATGATGGACGAGGCACTGGGCCTGATGCAGGAGATCGGCGCGGCCGACGACGCCGCCGACCTCATCGGCCGCCGCGCGTGGACCCGACTGCTGGCGGGCGACCGGGCCGGCGCCCGTGCGGACTACGAACTGGCGGCGTCGATGGCCCGCCGCACGGGCATGCCGGAGACGCGGGCGGCCGCGTACCTCGGCCTGGCGACGCTGGCGCGGCTGTCCGGCGACCTGGCCGCGTGCCGCGAACTCTGCGAGCGCGCACTGGCGGAGTGCGCGGGCGGGTCGTTCGCGGCGGAGTCGGTCCGCGCGCACGCCATGATCGCGCTGGGCAGGCTCGCGCTGGCGGAAGGCCGCCCGCGCGAAGCGGCCGCCCTGCACCGCGAGGCAATGCTGACCGGCCACCGGTGGCACGCGGCGGACGTCGTGGCGTTCGCGCTGGAAGCGCTGGCCGAGGTGGCCGAGCCGGAGCAGGCCGCGGTCCTGCTGGGTGCGGCGGTGGCGGTCCGCGGGACCGCGATCGCCGGGGATCCGGACGTCGCCGCCGTGCGGACGCGGCTGCAGGCGTCCCTCGGCGACGGCTTCGAGCGGGCCTACGCGGCCGGCCGGTCCATGCCGCCCCGGAAAGCCCTCACCACGGCCGGTCTGCCGGACTGAGCCCGCGCGCCTCGCGTAGCCTGGTCGATCGTGCGCAACGTGGTAGTCGTCGGGGGCGGGATCGTCGGTCTGGCCGTGGCCTGGGAGCTGACCAGGCGAGGGCTGGACGTCACCGTCCTGGAGAAGGAATCCCGCTGGGCGGCGCACCAGACCGGGCACAACTCGAACGTCGTGCACGCCGGGCTCTACTACAAGCCCGGTTCCTTCAAGGCGCAGATGTCCGTTGCGGGCAACCGGTCCATCGTGGACTTCGCACGCCAGTACGGCGTGCCCGTCGAGGTGTGCGGGAAGCTCGTCGTCGCGACCGGAGAACACGAACTCCCCGGGCTGAACACGCTCGCCGAGCGGGCCGAAGCCAACGGCGTCCCGGCGAAGAAGATCTCGCCCGCCGAAGCCCGCGAGTACGAGCCCGAGGTGTCCTGCGTCGCCGCGCTGCGGGTCGAGTCGACCGGGATCATCGACTTCCCCGCCGTGTGCCACGCGCTGGTCCGGCTGCTCGACGAGACCGGCGCCGACCTGCGGCTGAACAGTCCCGCGCTGGCCATCCGCCCCGGGCGCACCGGCGGGGTCGAGGTCGCCACCGGCGACGACGTCGTCACCGCCGACGCGCTGGTGAACTGCGCAGGCCTGCACTCCGACCGGGTCGCGCGGCTGGCCGGGCTGACCCCGTCGGCGAAGATCGTGCCGTTCCGCGGCGAGTACTACGAACTGAAGCCGGACCGCCGGCACCTGGTCCGCGGCCTGATCTACCCGGTGCCCGACCCGACACTGCCGTTCCTCGGCGTGCACCTCACGCGGATGCTCGACGGCAGCGTCCACGCGGGCCCGAACGCGGTGCTGGCACTGCGCCGCGAGGGCTACCGCTGGGGCGACTTCTCCGCGAAGGACGTCGCCGAGGTCGCGGCCTTCCCCGGCGTCTGGCGGCTCGCGCGCCGGTACGCGTTCCCGACCGGCCTCGACGAGGTCCGGCGGTCGCTGTCGAAGAAGCGGTTCGCCGCCAGCCTCGCCCGGCTCGTCCCGGCCGTCACCGAGGACGACATCGTCCGCCACGGCTCCGGCGTCCGCGCCCAGGCGATGCGCCGCGACGGCTCACTCGTCGACGACTTCCTCATCGAGACCGCGCGCGACCAGGTGCACGTCCTCAACGCGCCCTCCCCGGCCGCGACGAGCGCGCTGGAGATCGCGCGCCACATCGCCGACCGGGTCGCGAAGGACTAGCCCGGCAGGTTCGCCGTCACCAGCGGCAGGCCCTGCCGGACCAGGTCGCAGGTTTTGCTGTCGTCGCCGATGAACCCGCTGACCACCTGCACCGACGACGTCTCGGTGATCGCCAGCGTCGCCCCGCAGGTGACCCGCAGGCCGCCCATGTTCGGGAACAGACCCCACTTGCGGCCGCCTACGTCGACGGTCTCGGCCGGGGTGACGTCCTTCGCGCCGGGCCACTCGGTCACCGGTGTGCTGGGGCCGAACCAGACTTCGAACGCCTTCTGGCCGTCGTCGCCGTCGGTGTCGTCCCACAGGCAGTAAGTGGCGTTGGGGACCGAGGAGGAGTTGTCCTTCTCGCCCGTCGGCGAGATGTTCTTCAGCCGGGCGACCTGGTCGGGCTTGAGCATCGCGCACGGGTCGGCCGACAGCAGCGGGCCGCCCGGCTCCGGCTTCGCCGAGGTCGTCGGCGTGATCGGCGGCGCTTCCCGCCCGCCCGGCAGGTGCGCCGCGGCCTGCGGGATGGCCAGCTTGGCCAGCGCGCACGACTGTTCGAGCTTGCCCGCCGAGACGCCGACGAAGGCGAACGACCGGTCGTTCAGCACGGCGTAGTAGGAGCAGTCGTCGGGCATGATCGACGCGTACTGCGTCCAGCTGAAGCCGCCGATCTGCTCCGGCTTGGACTTCGGGACGGCGCCGGCCAGGTACTCGTTGAAGTCCATGTCCGTCGCGACGCCGACGTTCATCACGGCCGACGGGTCGACGTCGTCCTTCGTGCTCCACAGGCACATCGGCGGCTGGAGGCGCTCCTTGTCCTCCTTCGTCGCCCGGCCGGGGGTCTTGAAGCCGAGGGCGTCGGCCTGCTCGGGGCTCAGCAGCGAGCAGGGGTCGGCGGCCTTGGCCACCGGGCCCTGGCCGGGTACCGGCGACGCCGAGCCACCGACCGTCACCGTGCAGCCGGTCACCACGGCCACCGCCGCGACGGCCGCCGCGGCCTGCCACTTCATGCGCATGTGCGTCCTCCCGTTCGGCCCGGACCTTACTGGGACGAACGGGAGGTCACCGGGGATCCGCCCGATTCAGCGAGGGGTGAGGACGTCCTTGCCGCCGACGAACGGGCGCAGCGCCTCCGGCACGCGGACCGAGCCGTCCTCCTGCTGGTGGTTCTCGACGATCGCGACGATCCACCGGGTGGTGGCCAGCGTGCCGTTGAGGGTCGCGGCGATCTGCGGCTTGCCGTTCTCGTCGCGGTAGCGGATCGCCAGGCGGCGCGCCTGGAACGTCGTGCAGTTGGACGTCGAGGTCAGCTCGCGGTAGGTGTCCTGGGTCGGGATCCACGCCTCGCAGTCGAACTTGCGGTGCGCGGACGTGCCGAGGTCGCCGGTGGCGGTGTCGATCACCCGGTAGGGCACCTCGATCTTGGCGAGCATCTGCTCTTCCCAGCCGAGCAGCTTGGCGTGCTCCGCCTCGGCGTCCTCCGGCTTGGCGTAGACGAACATCTCCACCTTGTCGAACTGGTGGACGCGGATGATGCCGCGGGTGTCCTTGCCGTACGAGCCTGCCTCGCGCCGGTAGCAGGACGACCAGCCCGCGTACCGCTTCGCCTCGGTGAGGTCGAGGATCTCGTCGGAGTGGAACCCGGCCAGCGGCACCTCCGACGTCCCGACGAGGTACAGGTCGTCCTCTTCGAGGTGGTAGATCTCGCTGGAGTGCGAGCCGAGGAAGCCGGTGCCCGCCATGACCTCGGGGCGGACCAGCGACGGCGTGATCATCGGCGTGAAGCCGTTCTCCAGCGCCTGCGCGATGGCCATGTTGAGCAGGCCGAGCTGCAGCTGCGCGCCGATGCCGGTGAGGAAGTAGAACCGCGAGCCGGACACCTTCGCGCCGCGTTCCATGTCGACGCCGCCGAGGCCTTCGAGCAGTTCGAGGTGATCACGCGGGGTGAAGCCGAACTTCGTGGGCTCGCCGACGTGCTTGAGGACGGCGTAGTCGTCCTCACCGCCGACCGGCGCGTCCGGGTGCACGAGGTTCGGCAGGGTGCGGAAGAGCTGGTCGAACTCCTCCGACGCGGTGTGCTGCTCCGCCTCGGCCGCCTTGACCTGCGCGGCCAGCTCCTTGGCCGTGGCCAGCAGCTGCTGCTTCTCCTCCGGCGGCGCCTTCGGAATCTGCTTGCCCAGCACTTTCTGCTCGTTGCGCAGCTTGTCGGCGGCCGCGATCGAAGACCGGCGCCGGGAGTCGAGGGAGAGCAGCTTGTCGACCACTCCCTCGTCTTCACCACGGGCGCGCTGCGACGCGCGCACGGCTTCCGGGTCTTCGCGCAGAGTCCTGGGGTCAATCACGAAGACAGAGGGTAGTCCGTACAGACTGTGCGCTCCTACTCGGTTGTCCCGACAGTCTGATCGTTGAAGCGCTGTTCACGGCCTCCCCATACTCCTTGGAGACCGCAGAGGAGGCGTCTGAATGACCGACGAGCTGCTGGCGCGCCACCGCGCAGTGATGCCGAGCTGGATGTCCTTGCTCTACGAAGAGCCGATCGAGATCGTGCACGCCCACGACCGCCGCATGACGGACTCGCAGGGCCGCACGTACCTCGACTTCTTCGCCGGCGTGCTGACGAACTCGATGGGCTACGACGTCGCCGAGATCGGCGACGCGATCCGCAAGCAGCTCGACACGGGCATCCTGCACACCTCGACGTTGTATCTGATCCGTTCCCAGGTCGAGCTGGCCGAGCGCATCGCGAAGCTGTCGGGCATCCCGGACGCGAAGGTGTTCTTCACGAACTCGGGCAGCGAGGCCAACGACACGGCCCTGATGCTGGCCACGCAGTACCGCCGCAGCAACCAGGTACTGGCCATGCGCAACTCCTACCACGGCCGCTCGTTCGGAACGGTGGCGATCACGGGCAACCGAGGCTGGTCGGCCTCGTCCCTGAGCCCGGTGAAGGTCAGCTACGTCCACGGCGGCTACCGGTACCGCAGCCCGTTCCGCGACCTTTCGGACGCGGACTACATCAAGGCGTGCGTGGCGGACCTGGTGGACATCCTGGAAACGGCGACGGCAGGCGACGTGGCCTGCCTGATCGCCGAGCCGATCCAGGGCGTTGGCGGCTTCAGCCTCCCCCCGGACGGCCTGTTCCGGGCGATGAAGGAGGTCCTGGACGAATACGGGGTGCTGTTCGTCTCGGACGAGGTCCAGACGGGCTGGGGCCGCACGGGCGAGCACTTCTGGGGCATCGAGTCCCACGGCGTGACCCCGGACATGATGACGTTCGCCAAGGGCCTGGGCAACGGCCTGGCAGTGGGCGGAGTGGTGGCCCGCGGCGACGTCCTGGACTGCTTCGAGGCCCAGTCGTTCTCGACGTTCGGCGGCAACCCGGTGGCGATGACGGGAGCAACGGCGGTCCTGGACTACATCAAGGACCACGACCTCCAGGCCAACTGCGCGGCCCGTGGCGAGCAGCTGCTGACGGGGTTGCGCGCATACGAGAGCCCCATCGTGGCGGAGGTGCGCGGCAAGGGCCTGATGATCGGCGTGGAGCTGATCAAGCCGGGCACGACGGAGCCGAACCCCAAGGCCGCGGCCCGAATGCTGGAGGAGACGAAGAAGCGCGGGCTCCTGATCGGCAAGGGCGGCCTGCACAGCAACGTGCTGCGCCTGGGCCCCCCGATGACCCTGACGGAAGAGGAAGCCCAGGAGGGCCTGGAAATCCTGGTGGACGCACTGGCGGCAACGCACGCAGCGCTGTCATAGGGACCAATCCCAAAGAGCTGTCCGGTCATCCCGTCGCCTGAGGCCGTCAAATCACTTTGAGCCAGGCCCGCAACCAAAGCACCAAGCCAGGACAAGAGCACAAAGCTTGCGGGCCTGGCTCAAAGTGATAGGCCTCGTCCAGGCGACGGGATGACCGGACAGCGAACCCAACGAAAAGGCGAGAAGAAGACGAACAAGGCGGTCATCCCGGAGCCTGCCCGTCCGGCGAGGACATGTTTTTTTCAGCAACCACCTCTGCCGCGGCAGAGCGTGACCTCCCCCGCCCCTCCGCTAGGAGTGTCAGTCGCCGCTCAGGTTTGTCAAGGCGGGAAAGCGTGCCTTGACAAACCTGACCGTCGACTGAAAAGCGGCTTGGGAGGAGGGGCGGGGGAGGTCTGGCGAGATCACAGTCGCCTTCCCGTCAGCCCCGTACGAACCGGGCGACGTGCTCGGCCAGCTCCTCGCCGGCGTCTTCCTGCAGGAAGTGCCCTGCCCCCGCGATCACCGGATGCTCGCGCCCCTGCGCACCCCTCATCGCCCGCTGCAGCACCGGGGCCATTCCGCCGGTGATCGGGTCGCCGTCGGAAAATGCCACCAGGAAGGGGATTTCCAGCTCCGTCAACGTCTTCCACGCGTCCCGGTTCGCCTGGGATTCCGGGTTGTCCGGCGTATACGGCACCAGCGAAGGCATTGCCCGTGGCCCGGCCTTGTACATCTCGTTCGGGAACGGTGCGTCGTACGCCGCCCGCACTTCGTCCGGCAGGGAAGACCGGCAGCCCGACTGCACGAACCGGCCGATGTCCAGCACCGGGGCCTTCTCCACGGCCTCGCGGAACGCATGCCACACCGGCGGCATGTCGACGTCGCCCGTCGGCAGGCCCGTGTTCGAAGCCACGACGCCCGAGAACCGGGACGGCTCCGCCGCGACGAGCCGGAGGCCGATCAGCCCGCCCCAGTCCTGGCCGACGAGCGTCACCTCACGTAGGTCCAGCGCGTCGAACGCGAACGTGCGCATCCACTCCACGTGCCGGGCATACGTGTGGTCGGCGACGTTGGCCGGCTTGTCGGACCGGCCGAAGCCGACCAGGTCCGGGGCGATCGCGCGCAGCCCCGCCGCAGCCAGGACCGGGAGCATCTTCCGGTACAGGTACGACCAGCTCGGCTCGCCGTGCAGCAGCAGCACCACCGGGCCGTCCGATGGGCCCGCCTCCACGTACCCCACTCTGATCACGCCGCCGTGCTGGTCGGTCAGCTCGGCGTAACGCGGCTCGAAGTCGAAGGCGGGCAGGTCCGTGAACCGGTCGTCCGGTGTCCTCAGCAGGCGCACGGACTCCACGCTAGTGCGAACGGACCAGCGTGGCCACGCTCAGGAAATGCCGACCGCCACCACGAGACCGAGGCCGAGGTGCGCCGCCGCCACCACGATGCTCACCGGGGCGAACTTCTCGCTCTCGATCGTCGAGGCCACGTCGATGCGGGTGGCCCACTCCAGGAGCCGGACCGCGACCACCTGGACGATGATGCCCAGCAGGCCGTACACCAGGGACGTGATCAGGCCCTCGGTGAGGTCGCTCGCCGAGTTGAAGATCGCCACCACCACGATGAACGCCATCGAGAGCATTCCCGACGCCGTCACGATCACGGCGTTCGGCAGGCCCGCGTGCACCAGCTTCGACAGCTTGCCGGGCGTGGTCCAGTCGATCGCGTAGAAGCCGGCGAACATCAGCAGCAGGCCGACGACGCCGTACAGCAGGATCGCGCCGATCCCCCGCACGAGGTCGGAGCCGAACGTCTCGGACAGCGCAAGCGTCGAGGTCACGAGTTTTCTCCCAAAAGGTCAGCGATGGGGTGTTCTATCACGGCTCGGGGATGCGGTGGGGGACGAACGCCGCACCGTCGTCGGTGACCAGGCCGCCCGTCTCGCGGATGCCCAGGCCCGCGGCGCTGTCGCCGACGATCCACGCGCCCAGCGCCGGCCGGTAGCCGTCGAACTCCGGCAGCGGGTCGAACGCCTGGTAGACGAAGCCTTCGGCGCCGTACACGCCGTCGGTCTGGGTCTCGTAGCCGGTCGCCACGATCTGGACGTTCGCGCCCTCGCGGCCCAGCTTCGGCTTGCGGACGTACTCGGTGAGGATGCCGGGGTCGTCGGCGAACGCCGGCAGCAGGTTCGGGTGGCCCGGGTAGTTCTCCCACAGGATCGCCAGCAGCGTCTTGTTGGAGAGCAGCATCTTCCACAGCGGCTCGATCCACAGCGTCCGCGGCAGCGACTCGACGGCGTGGCGGCCGAACTCCTCGTCGACCACCCACTCCCACGGGTACAGCTTCAGCACGGTCGCCATCTGCGCCTCTTCGAGGTCGACGAACCGCTTGAGCACCGGGTCCCAGCCGATCTCCTCGATCGCCAGGCCGACCGTGTCGAGCCCGGCCTCGGCCGCGGTCTCCTGCAGGTACGCCGTGGTGACGTTGTCCTCGCCCGTCGGGTCGGCCGCGGACCAGGTGAAGTGCAGCTCGTTCGACGGCAGCTTGTCCCGCAGCTGCCCCCAGCGCTCGACGAGCTTCTCGTGGACCGAGTTCCACTGGTCGTCGTCCGGGAAGACGTCGGTCTTCCAGTACCACTGCAGCAGCGACGCCTCGAGCAGCGTGGTGGGCGTGTCCGCGTTGTACTCCAGCAGCTTCGCCGGCGACTTGCCGTCGTAGCGCAGGTCGAACCGGCCGTAGACGTGCGGGTCCTGCCGCTTCCACGACTCGGCGATGTGCGGCCACACCCACTCGGGGATGCCGAACCGCTGGTAGCCCTCGGTCGTCACGACGTTGTCGACCGCTTCCAGGCACATCGAGTGGAGCAGCTCGACGTCGGCCTCCAGCGACAGGACCTCGTCCATGTCGAAGACGTAGTGCACCGACTCGTCCCAGTACGGCCGCACCCGGCCGCTGCTGTCGCGGGCCGGCGTGCCGTAGACGAGTCCCTGCTCTTCGACGATCCGCTGCCAGTCGCGCCGCGGCTCCCGCCGGTCCCGGTACACCTACGATCCCCCGCTCTTGCCGCTGCCGCCGCTGCCGCTGCTCTTGCCGCTGATGCCGAACCCGCCGCGCTGGACGGACTTGCCGGTCTTCGTGGTGACGTTGGTGCGTGCCGACGGCGGGTCGTAGGAACCGCCGGACACGCGCTGGCCGATGACGCCGGTGCCGCCGTAGTTGTAGCGGTAGCTGTTGTAGCCGCCGCCCGGGATCGGGATGAACCAGAAGCCGCCGCTGTGGTAGCCGTGGTGGCTGCTCACGTACGACTCGTCGCAGTAGTCGTCGTTCTGGACGACGCCGTTCGCGTCGGTGCAGACGGCGGTGACGTTGGTCGGCTTCGCCACGGTGTAGAACGTCGCGACCAGGCCGACCAGCCCGACCGTGACACCGCTGCCGATGAGGATCTTGCGCCGCGTCGCCGCCTTCGCGTCGGACTGGCGGGCCAGTTCCTCGTCGCGTTCCTGCTGGGCGAGCGCCTGCTGACGGGCGCGCTGCTCGGCGATCGAGGGCTGCCGGGGCCGGGTGTTCGAGTCCTGGAACCTCATCGAGCCGCGCTTCGGCGGCTCGGGGGGCGGCTGGTCCCCAGTATTGTTGTCCTGCGTCATGTGCGCTCCGTAATCACCGGCCACCGCGAAACCGTGACCACCCTAACCACCCGGACCGCGCACGTCGCGCGCGACGCGGGCATCATGGACTGCGATGTCTCCCAGCGCCGATCGGTTCCCCACCGCCACGCAGACGCTGCACACCCGCGTCGTGATGGGCGGGATCTTCGCGGGTGCGCTCATCGCGCTCGCGCTCAGCGTCGTCTTCTCGTGGAGCGACGGCGTCGCCGGCGGGTCCGGCGGGGGCGCCGGCAAGCTGTCCGCGGCCGCCGAAGAGGCGTTCCACTCACCGCCCGGCAGCTGCCTGACCTGGGACAACCCGGACGCGAGCGACGCGCGGAAGGTGGCCTGCACCCAGCCGCACCTGTTCGAGGTGACCGCGCTGGTGGACATCGGCGCGCAGTTCCCGGCGGGCGCGCCGGTGCCGTCGCTGGAGCAGTGGCAGCAGATCGCGCAGCAGAAGTGCACCTCCGACGTGAAGCCCTACCTCGGGCACAACCTCGACCCGTACGGGAAGCTGACGACGAACCTGCTGCGCCCGACGCCGTCGCAGTGGGAGGACGGCGACCGCCAGCTGCGCTGCGGCCTGCAGTGGGCGGGCCCGGGCGGCAAGCTGCTGCCGACGACCGGCCCGGCGAAGGAGCAGGACCAGTCGCCGGTCTTCGAGCCGGGCACCTGCCTGGCGCTGCTCGGCAAGGGCGTCGGCGACCCGGTCGACTGCGCCCAGCCGCACTCCTACGAGATCGTGGCCACCCTCGACCTCAAGACGAAGTTCAAGGACGGCTACCCGAAGCAGGACGACCAGAAGGCCTGGCTCGACACCGAGTGCACCAAGGCCGCGGGCGACTACACCGGCGGCGCCGACCTCGACGCGAAGAAGCTGACCCTGACCTGGGACCTGCGGGAGCAGGAGAGCTGGGACGCCGGCTCGACGAAGGTCAACTGCAAGGTGGCGGCGGCGCTGCCCGACCGGAGCGGCCTGCAGGCGGTGACCGGCAGCATCAAGGCCGCCCCGGCAGGCGCCGACGGCGGCCAGCCGCAGGACGGCGGCCCGCCGTCGGACGGGGGCGGCGGCCCGGCCACCGGCTCCGCGGCTCCCCCGACGTCGAAGAAGAACGGCTGATGCCGGTCGAGATGAGCCGGGAGCGGTTCGAGGAACTGGTCTCGGAAGCCCTCGACGAGGTGCCGCCCGAGTTCGCGCGGGCGATGGACAACGTCGTCGTGCTGGTCGAGGAGTTCAACGACGAGGCACCGGACATCCTCGGGCTCTACCACGGGATCGCGCTGACCGAGCGGACGTCGTCCTACGGCGGGGTGCTGCCCGACCGGATCTCGATCTACCGGCAGCCGATCCTCGCCATGTGCGAGGACGAGGACGAGGTCGTCGAGGAGGTCCTGATCACCGTCGTGCACGAGCTGGGCCACCACTTCGGCATCGACGACGCCCGGCTCCACGAACTCGGCTGGGGTTAGGGCCGCGCGGATTTCCCTGCCCCGCCAAGATCTTCCGCCGCTTTCCGCACTGATTCCGTCGAACGGTCACGGTATTCACGAGTAGTGACAACGTGACCACGCCGCGCCAGCACCGCCGTTATCCTGGTGACCCAAAGTCGCAGGGTGACTTCGATTCGTGCGGGGAGGCACAGTGGACGGAACCCGGAACGGCGGCCGAAGACTCGGGTGGCTGCTGACGTCGAGTGCGGCGTCCCACCTGGGGGACGGCATCGGCAAGGTGGCCCTGCCGCTGCTGGCGACGACGCTGACCCGCGATCCGGTGCTGATCGCCGGGCTGTCGGCCACGCAGTTCCTGCCCTGGCTGCTGTTCGCGGCGGTCGCCGGCGCACTGGTCGACCGGATCGACCGGCGGCGGGCGATGATCGTCGCGAACACCGCCCGCGCCGCCGCGGTCGGCGTGCTGGCCGTGCTGGTCGCCACCGGCGGCATGACGATCTGGCTGGTCTACCTCACCGCGCTGATCATCGGGACGGCCGAAACGATCGCCGACAGCGCGGCGAACGCGCTGATCCCGGCGGTCGTCGGCGACGGCTCACTCGACGCGGCCAACAGCAAGCTGCAGGCGTGCGAGATCGTCGGCCAGACGTTCCTCGGCGGCCCGGTCGGCAGCATGACGTTCGCGCTCTTCGCCGCTTTCCCGTTCATCCTCAACTCCGCCGGGTTCGCGATCGCGGCCGCGGTGCTGCTCGGGCTGGCCGGTACCTACCGGGGCCAGGCGGAAAGCGCTGTCCGGCCGGCGAAGCTGCGCACCGAGCTGGCCGACGGCCTGCGCTGGCTGCGCGGGCACACGCTGCTGCTGCGGCTGGTCGTGGTCGCCGGGCTGCTCAGCCTGGTCAGCGAGCTGGCGCAGGCCCAGCTGGTGCTGTACGCGCTGGAAGACCTGCACCTGTCCGAAGCGACCTTCGGGCTCTTCGCGTTCGTCGGCGGGATCGGCGGGCTGATCGGCGCGGGCGTCGCGCCTCGCCTGGTGCGCGCGGCCGGGCGGCGCGCGCTGGTGGTCGGCGGGATCGTCTGCTGCGGCGCGGGCTTCGGCGGCATGGGCCTGGTGCGCTCGCCGGTGGCGGGCGCGGCCCTGTTCGGCCTGTTCGCGGCGGCGGTCGTCGCGGTGAACGTCGTCCTCGCGACGGCCCGGCACACGCTGGTGCCCGGCGAGCTGCTGGGCCGGGTGCTCGGGGTGTGGCGCACGGTCGTCTGGGGCGCGATCCCGCTGGGCGCGCTCCTCGGCGGCGTGCTGACCGAGGCGCTCGGCACGGCCGCGCGGACGTTCGCGGTGTCCGGCGTGGCGATGCTGGCGATCGCCGCGTGCGCGTTCGCGGCACTGCGGCGGTTCCCGCTCGATGACAAATCGGACTCAGCCGCGGCGCTGCTGCACCAGGATCCGGGAATGTGAGCTGAAATAGCTCCTCACCCAGGTGGTGAGGAGGCGGCTATGCGCACCGTGGACCCGGGCACCGGCACCGACGCCGAGCCCGACTACGAGGAGTCTTCGGTCGACCGCGGAGAGACGGCGGGGCCGTCACGCCGTCCGCTCGTGCTGAGCGCGGTCGCCGGGTTCGTGCTGGGCGCGAGCGTGCTCGGCCTTCTCTGGGGCCTGTCGGGGGTGCACGCGGGCGCACTCGAAGACGCCGTCGCGGCGTGCCAGGCGCTCGACCGGGTGGGCGAGCTGCCCGACACGAGCCGGGACGCGCAGCCGTCGCTGACGCCCGCCCTCAGCGCGGAACGGCTGCAGCGGATGACGGCGGCGCGCGCCCTGTCGGCGGCCGCCGCGCAGGTGAACGCCAACTACCAGCCGCTGGCCGACCACATCGACGGCGTCAGCCGGATGGTGCTCAGCCTGCACTTCAACGACATCTCGGGCCAGCGGCACCTCACCGAAGCGAAGGAGATCTGCGGCCGCATTTAGGCGGGGTGAACCGTCTTCACGGCCAGCTGGTTGCCCGGGATCTTGGTGCTCGCGCAGCCGGTGCCGTCGGCGGGCACGAAGTTCGACGCGGTCTCCTGCGGCAGGTAGATGCGCAGGCCCTTGACCGGCGTCGGCTGGCAGACGGCCGGGTCGAAGTTGTGCACGTTGACGAACTGGATGTCGGCGGCCGCGGTCTGGCCGGGGTTCAGCTTGACCGCGTTGCCCTTGGTGCCTTCGCGGAAGGCGTCCTTGCCGACCTGGTGCCCGTCCGAACCGGCCACATAGGACACCCCGGGGAAGCCCTGGACGGTGCACGGCTTCGCGCTCGTGTTGGTGATGAGCAGCGGCCGGTACACCGACCCGGCACCGGCGTCGCCCTGGCCGAGCGCGAGCTTGACGTCGCCCGCCTTGCAGAGCCCGTTGCCCGCGGGCTGCGCGGTCGCCTGGGTGGCCGGCGCCGCCGTGCTGGCGCTCGCGACCGTGGTGGCCGTCGTGGTGGTGGGGGACGCCGTGGTCGACGGCGTCGACGTGCTCGCCGCGGGCGTGCTGCCGCCGCCTCCGCAGGCCGCCAGCGCGAGGACACCCGCCGAGGCCGCGGCGACCGGGAAGAACCGTGAAAGCTTCGTCCGAACCATTTCCATCGCCTCCCTGGTTGGTGCTGGGTAGACGTACCGCAGCGCGGGCAGGTTGGTTCGGACCGGTGAATTCCCCACCAAACGTGTCTTAAACGTGACAGGGTCACACTTTCGTGACGGCTACAGCGGGGTGTCCACCCAGGTGAGACAGTGCCACTGCCCGTCCGGCCGCGCCTCCAGCTCGACCAGGCCGGTGTTCGGGATCAGCGCCGCGTTGGCGACGTCCGCGTGGACGTTCGCGGCCAGCCACTCCGCGCTCAGCCGGATCGCGCCACCGTGGCTGACCAGTGCGACCACCCCGTCCGGGTCGGCCTGCTCGTGCTTGGCCCGCAGCCGGCCGACCGCGTCGAGCATCCGGGTGCGCACGCTCGTGCCGCTCTCGCCGCCGGGCAGCGACGGCGTCAGCTCGCCCAGCGTCCAGCGCCGGACGGTGTCCATGTAGACCCGGACCGAGTGGTGGTCGGTCGCCCCTTCGAGGTCACCCGCGGCGACCTCGTGCACGCCGTCGACGACCTGGACGTCCAGCGAGAACCGCGCCGCCAGAGGCGCGGCGGTCTGCTGCGCGCGGATCGCCTGCGACGCGTAGACCGCGACCACCGGCTCCCCCGCCAGCCGCGCCGCCAGGTCGTCCGCCTGACGGCGGCCCAGCTCGGTCAGCGGCGGGCCGGGCAGGGCGGTGTCCAGCGCGCCGCGGACGTTGCCCTCCGTCTGCCCGTGGCGGATGAGCAGCAGCCTCACGCGAGGTCTCCCTTGCGGACCGCGTCCGCCCACACGGCCGCCTCGACGAAGTCGTCGTTGCCGAAGCCGGGTTCGATCGTGGTGCGCGTGCTGTCGGCCCGCGGGTGCGAGCCGAGGAACCGCAGGTTGCGGCAGTGCCGGCGCAGCGCGGTCAGCGCGTCGAGGATCCGCGGCTCGGCCACGTGCCCCTCGAAGTCGATGAAGAAGCGGTACTCGCCGAAGTTGTTGCGCGTCGGCCGGGCGTCGAGCCGGGTCAGGTTGATGCCGCGGGTGGCCAGCTCGGTGAGCAGCTCGGCGAGCGTGCCGGTGCGGTTCGCGGCCGCGGCGACCACGGACGTCCGGTCGGCCCCGGTCGGCGCCGGCAGGTCACCCGGCGGCCGGACCAGCAGGAACCGCGTCGCCGCGTCGGCGACGTCGGCGACCTCGGTGGCCAGCACCTCGAGGTCGTAGTGCTCGACCGCGACCGGCGCGCAGACGGCCGCGTCGAACTCGCCCTCCAGCACGCCGACCGCGGCGGCCGACGTCGACGACGACGCCACCGGGTGCGCGTCCGGCAGGTTGGCCTCCAGCCACTCGCGGACCTGGGCCAGCGCGTGCGGGTGGCTGGCGACGGTCCGGATCTCGCCGCCGCCGCGCCGGGTCAGCACGCTGAAGTGGACGGGCAGGATGGTCTCGGCGACGGCCACCAGCGGCGTCGACTCCGAAAGCGCGTCGAGCGTGGCGGGCACCACGCCTTCGACCGAGTTCTCGATGGGGACGCACGCGGCGTCCACCTCGCCCTTGCGGACGGCCGTCATGGCCAGCCGGATGGTCTCGAGCGGGATCAGGTCCTCGCCGGCGGCCAGTGCCCGCGCGGCCTGCTCGGTGAAGGTCCCCCGGGGGCCGAAGTATGCGATCCGTGACACACACCCAGGCTACGGGGCCCGGCCGTGGCGACTTTCACTCGGACAGCCGGTACGGGAACCGGTTACGCCGGGTGGCGTTTTTTGCGATGCTGGGACGCGTGACCGCCGACCCGGGCACGCACACCGGCCGTGAGGGCGCCGAGCCGCCGGTCTTCCCTCGCACCCCGGAGCTGGTGCTGTGCGCCGTCGATGAACCACTCGCCGCGGCCTGGAGCGCCGCCGCGGACAAGCTCGGCGGACGCGTCCGCGTGCACCGCGGGTCGGTGCTCGACGTCGCCGCCCAGGCCGTGGTCAGCCCGGCCAACTCCTACGGCTGGATGCGCGGCGGCATCGACGCGGTCTACGCACGGGCTTTTCCCGAGGTCGAGCAGCGCGTGCGCAGCGCTGTCCTGGCCTTTCACGGCGGTGAGCTGCCGGTCGGCGAGGCCGTGGTCGTCCCGACCGGCGAGGACCGGCCGGCGTGGCTGATCAGCGCGCCGACGATGCGGGAACCCGGCGAGCTGCTGCCGTCCGGCACGGTGCACCCCTACCTCGCCGCCCGCGCGGTGTTCCTGAAGTGGCGCGACGGGCGGCTCGACCAGGGCCCGCTGCGCGAGTTCGTCGAGACGATCGCGATGCCGGGCCTCGGCACCGGCGTCGGCGGGGTCGCGCCGTCGACGTGCGCCCGGCAGGTCGCGGCCGCCTGGACCGAGGTTTTCGGTCACCCGCAGTGATCAACCCCCAGGTAAGGGGTGGACTACATCACAGCGCGTTCACGGGCCGTAAGCCCTACCGTTAATCAGGCAGGTGAACGTCCGCCAGTGCAGGCGACGGCCGGAGGAGTGTGCGATGACCCGGGTCCGCGAACTCAGCCCGTATGTCGAGCTGCACCGCGAACAATGGAAGGAACTGCGCAGTTCCACGCCGTTGCCGCTGACCGCGGCCGAGCTGCTGCGGCTGCGCGGTCTCGGCGAGCAGGTCGACCTGGCCGAGGTGGCCGACGTGTACCTGCCGCTGTCCCGCCTGATCAACCTCCAGGTCGCCGCGCGCCAGCGGCTCTACGAGGCGACGACGACGTTCCTCGGCGACGACTCCCGCGGCACGAAGGTGCCGTTCGTGATCGGCATCGCGGGCAGCGTGGCGGTCGGCAAGTCGACCACCGCCCGCATCCTGCGCACCCTGCTCGCCCGCTGGCCCGACCACCCCCGCGTCGACCTGGTCACCACCGACGGGTTCCTGTACCCGCGCGCCGAGCTGATGCGCCGCGGGATCATGCACCGCAAGGGCTTCCCCGAGAGCTACGACCGCCGCGCGCTGCTGCGGTTCGTCACCGAGGTGAAGTCGGGCGCCGAGCGCGTCACGGCGCCGGTGTACTCGCACCTGGCCTACGACATCCTGCCGGGCCAGGAGCAGGTGGTGCAGCAGCCGGACATCCTCATCCTGGAGGGGCTGAACGTCCTGCAGCCGGGCCCGCGGCTGATGGTGTCCGACCTGTTCGACTTCTCGATCTACGTCGACGCGCACACCGACGACATCCAGCGCTGGTACATCGAGCGGTTCCTGGAGCTGCGGCACACGGCGTTCGCGGACCCGGCGTCGCACTTCCACCACTTCGCGGGCCTGCCCGACGACGAGGCCCGCGCCGAGGCCCGCCACCTGTGGCGGTCGATCAACGAGCCGAACCTCATGGAGAACATCAAACCGACCCGGCCTCGAGCCACGCTGGTGCTGCGCAAGGACTGCGACCACACCATCAACCGGGTCCGCCTGCGCAAGCTCTGAGCCTCGCCGCCGCGGGACGCAAGCCCGGCTGTCACCCACACGCGTCCCATTTCCACGGTGGGCGAACACCGGGGCACGCGCGGTCGCCGTCCGCGACTTTCCGCGGCCGTTTCCCGGCCGATCGGCCGAGGCGGGCCCGGCAGCCGTAACCGGTTGGCCGATACCGGTGCGCGGGTCCGAAAGCGACCCTGAAGGAGTCCGGAAAACGACTCTGAGCTGGGGAGGAGGCCCACGATGTTCTCGATGATCCTCACCTGGGTCGGTGCGGTGCTCGGTCTGACCCTGCTGATCGCGATGGCCGCCGGGACGTTCGTCGTGGACTTCGACGACAGGCTGCAGGAGCGCCGCCGCAAGGGGAAGCCCGCCGAACCGGCAGGCCCCCTCCCCTGAACCCTCAGAGTGCGGCAACGGCCTCCAGGTAGGCCTCGGCGTCGTATTCGAGCGTTTCCGCGTCGACCAGGCTGTTTTCCAGCGCGTCGATCAGCTGCTCGAAGATCTCGTCGCGGTCCAGCTCGCCCTCCTGCAGCCGCTGGACGGCCTGCCAGAGCTCGGCGGGCTCGTCGTCCCACAGCTGGTCGACGATCGTGGCGCGCAGGATCAGCCGCTGCTCCTCCTCGTCTTCGTCGGCTTCGGCGATGACCAGCGCGCGGCGCTGCTCGGGGTCGGCCGGGTCGAGGTCGACCTCTTCCTCGTCGATCTCCGTGGTCAGCGACGGCACGGCGAACATCCGCCGCTCCAGCGCGTCGGCCAGCTCGGTCGGCGACAGGTCGCCGACGTCGCCGAAGTAGCGCTCCAGCGGGGAGTCGTCCTCGTCGGCGTACTCGCTCAGGTAGTCGGCGACGGCCTCGTCGAGCCCGGCGATCGCCGTCTCGGTCAGCCCGGCCCGCTCCGCCGCCCACTGGACCCAGGCCAGCACGACCGGCTCGACGGCTTCCTCGTGGTCGGCGTCGAGTTCGTACTCCTCGCCCAGCAGGCCCTCGAGGAACCGCGCGATCTTCTCCGGGCCCACGCGCAGCGGGTTCGCCGGGTCGGTGCGCAGGCCGTGCTCCAGCAGCAGGCGCCCGATCGCGCGCGCGGCGCCGGCGTCCTCCCCGCTCGCCGCGACGAACTGCTCGACGACGGCGGCGCGCTCGGCCTCGGACCACTCGGCCACCTCGGGCACGAGTGCGGGCTCCGGCAGCGCGCGGCACCAGGTGAGGGCGATCGCGTGGAAGCGCGCGTAGTCCTCGCTGACGTCGGCGTCTTCGAGGTGGTCGGTCGCGGCGAGGCCGTCGGCGACGAGGCGGTGCGCTTCGGCCGGGTCGACGGCTTCGAAGACGACCAGCTCCGGGTCGGCGTCGGACTGCTCGCGCATCTCGGCGACGACGTCGGCGGGCTGGTCGATCACGACGAGGTCCCGGACGCGGCCGCCCTCGGTGAAGTCGAGCAGCGCGAGCAGGCCGTACGCCTGCCCGCCGTGGGTGAAGACGCAGAGCAGGGACGACTCGTCGCCGTAGACGTCCCCGGTGCGCCAGCACTCGCCGGAGGTGACCTGCCCGAGCGCGCCGGCCCAGGCGGGCTCGGGGATGCCGCGGCCGAGGACGACCTGCAGCGCGGCGTCGGCGGCCTTGCGTTCGACGTCGGTCTCCGCGACGACCTTCAGCGCGGCCAGCAGCGCGGCGGCACCGGGGGTGATCTTGCGCTGTGCGAAAGCGATCAGCTCGAGGCCGAGCGGCTCGGCGCCGTCCTCGGCGGGCAGGTCGCGGAACTGGCCGAGCACCTCGGAGGCGAGCAGCTCGACGTCCACGGGCGCGGGGTCGGCGCCCAGCGCCGAGAAGTCGTTCAGGACGTCCTTGAACAGGCCGGTCACGCTGTGGGTGACGGGCTGCGGCTGCCTCTTGCGGGCGCGACTCACCGGGCTCATGACGTCATGTTTGCACCGCGCCCGTCAGCCGGTCGCGGTGGCCCTGGCGCGGGTCCCCCCGCCTGCCCGGCGGGGAGGCGCCGAGCCGGACGGCGGAACAGGGCCACCGCGACGTCGCTGGCCAGAGCGGGTGACCGCCTTGGCGGGCTCGCGGTGTCCCGGTGCACGTGTATCACCGGTTCATCCGGGTCAACGAGAGGTGCGCGAAGAGGTTACGGCTTTGGGGATGGCGATGCGCGCGGTACGGATTTCCGTGATCAGGCGGGTTTTCCGGCGGTGGGTTTCCGCCAGCGCACCGACGAAGGCGGTGAACTCCTCCGGCGTTCCGGCCTGCTTGTGCAAGCTGCGCAACAGCTTCAGCCGTCGCGCGGCCTCGCGGTAGGACTGCGGGTCCTTGCGCTCGATGAGGTCCTCGACGTGTTCGCGGAAGACCGGGATGGTCTCGGCCGGGTGCTCCGCGGCACGCTGCGCGGCCAGTTCCAGCTTGAGTTCCGGGGACGCGCCGAACCGCACGCAGGCCCGCCAGGCTTCGTCGGGACGGCCGTCGTCGAGCAGGACGCGGGCCAGCTCGTCACCCCGTTCCGGGCTTTCGGCGGCCAGCTCCCGCAACCGGGCGAGCGCGGCCCGCCGCTGGGCCGTCCACTTGCCGTCGGCCTGCGCGGCCTCGCGCAGCGCGGCGTAGGTCTCCCGGCCCGGCTCGGCGTCGAACTCCTTGCGGCGGCGGGACGTTTCGTCCTCTGGTTCCGGGGGCGGCTGCTTGTCGTGGGTGAGCGCGCGGGCGGCGTGCGCGATGGCCTCGCTGTGCCGTCCCGCGGCCCGCAGCACCCGGACGATCTTGAGGCTGACGTCGACGCGCGGCGGCTTGGCCGACAGGATCGCGACCAGCTCGTCGACGTCGCCGAGGACCTCGGCGAGCTGTTCGCGGAGCCGTTCGGCCACGTCACGGCGGTGGCCGGGCCCGCTCGCCGCGAGCACGTCGTCCACAGTGGACTTGATCCGCTGCAGCCCCGGCTCGCCCAGCGCGGCCGCGAAGTCGGCGAGGTCGATGGACGGCCGCCCGGGACCGTCGAACTCGACTTCGAGGATCCAGTCGGCCAGCTTCTCCGGGTCCGGTGGCCGGGCGGCACACGCGCGGGCGTACAGCTCGACGGCCCGGTCGAGCCGGTCGCCGAGGTCGCCGGTGTAGTCGCCGGACTGTTCCAGCACCTCGCTGATGTCGTCGACCGTGCGGCGGGCCAGCGGCGCGAGGTCGGCGCGGCTGCCGGCGTCGAGCATCCGCTGCAGCGTGTCGAGGACCGCGCCGACCTTCGCGGCGTACTCGGCGTTCCCGCCGGTGACCGCGGTGTCCAGGAGCCGGTGGGCCTCGCTGACGTCACCGGATTGGGTGGCGGCGCGCAGTTCGAGCGAGTGGCGTAACTCAGGGTCACGCTCGGCCTGGGCGTACAGCAGGTCCGCCAGCGTCTCCGCGTCCAAAGTGCGCAGGTAGAGGCGAAGATCGGGGTGGGGACTCACGCGCACCAGTCTGCCCGACCCCCGGTGCGGCGCGTGTGCGCCAACCGCGTGCTCTTTTCGGAGTAGTCCGTGACGCTTCGTGTGCGGCTCACCGGCGGCGCAGATCGTCGAACACGGCTTTCAGCGGCCACGGTTCGGGCAGCCGCGGCCGTCGTGACCGTGCGTGCCGGGGCCGCGGGATGGCCGGGCGGACGGTCGGCACCATGATCGGGACGACCGGCACCGGAACCCGCGCCACCAGCCGCCGCACCACGAACAGCAGGAGCACCGCGCACAGCAGAAGTGCCGCGCCGGCGGCGAGCGCGCCGGCGAGGGTGCGGCGGCCGTCGTCGAGGGTGAGTTCGACGGCGTACTCGCTCTGCTGCGTGTACAGCCTGCCCAGCTGGTCGGAGACGGTGTAGGCGGCGCTGCGCCAGGTGGACTCGGGTACCGGCAGCGGTTCGGCCGCGGTCAGCGCGTCCTCCGCGGCGGTCAGCCTGCTCCAGTCGGCGCTGCGGACCAGCGACTCGTACGCCGTCCGGCCACTCTCGGTGAGCTGCGGGGCAACCCGCGCGAGCCGGTCGCGGTAGGCGGCGACGGCGGCGGTGAACTGCCGCCGCGTTCCGCTGTCGAGCCCGGACAGGGCAAGGGAATCGGAGCGGTACATCCCTTCGGCCACGGAAAGCAGTTCGACGGCGGTGGTCTGCTGGAAGCCGGATTCGGCGTCCGGCGCCCGCCGCGCGTAGCCGCTCAGTCCGGTGATGGCGTCGTCGATCCGCTGGGTGAAATTCGCGTACGCGTCATCCCGTTGGCCGGGCACGGCCATCGCCGCGCTGCGCTGGGCCTGCAGGGCGACCACCGCACGGGCCGTCCGTTCCGCCGCGGAAGCGGTCTCCATGGCGAGGTCGCGGGTGCGAACCGCTTGGTGGATCAGGAAAACCGCGATCACCAGTGCCACGAGGACGAGGGCACCGCCGGGGATGCAGGCGATGCCGAGCATGCGGCCGCGGACGGATCGCAGGTACTTCAAGACGTTCCTTTCCCGGCCTTGGACCCCGCACACATCCCGACGAGCGTCAACCTATTGAGTGAGAGATTCACCGGTCAACGCGGATCCGCCATACGGCCGTTAGCGCACGGTGACGGCCGGGATAATCGGGCCTGTGACCTTCGAAGACGTGACCCGGCGCCTGCGCGGCTTCGCGGCGGCGCGCGCGTGGGAGCCGTACCACACCCCGAAGAACCTCGTGATGGCGCTTTCCGGCGAGGTGGGCGAGCTGACCTCGCTGTTCCAGTGGCTGACGCCGGAGGAGTCGGACGCGTGGCGCGACGATCCCGAGCTGGCGGCGAAGGTGCTGGACGAGATCGCGGACGTCACGCTGTACCTGCTGCAGCTGGCCGACCGCCTCGGCGTCGACCTGGCCGCGGCGGCGCACGCGAAGATCGACCGCAACGAGGTGCGGTTCCCGCCGCCTGCCTAGCCCCAGAAGACGCCGTCGGGGTTGCGGTCGATCTCGGCGAGCAGCGCGGGCGGGGTGCTGGCAACCGGCGCGTCCGGGTAGGACAGCCACCGGCCGGTGCGGTCGGCCCAGAAGACCGACCAGATCCCGAAGTCGTCCAGCCGCAGCTGCGCGATCTTCTGCTCGGTCCAGTCGGCTTCGGGCTGCCCTGGCGCACGCCGTTCGACGATGGTGACCGTCCGGCCGCGGGTCCGGCATTCGACCCGGATCCGGTCCCTGAGCCGCTCGGGGACGCGCTGGGCGCACCACCGTTCGATCTGCCGCAACGCCAGTTCCGGAATGCCCGCCATGACTCCAGTGAACCGGACCGGCTCAGCGGCCCCGCACGGGGGCGCCGAGCGCGGCAACGACGTCGGCATAGGTGTCTTCGGGCGCCCGCCCGCCGGTGGGCACGACCACGCACCGCGGCCGCTGCGGCAGGTAGGCGGTGAGCTGGTCGTGGATCTTCTCGACCATGGCGGTGCCCCCGCGTTCCCACAGGACGTCGTCGATGCCCTTGGTGACGGCATCCTCCGTGGCGGCCCGGCCGGCAAAGCGCTCGCAGGCCACGGATTTGTCCGCGGTGAGCAGGATTTCCCGGTATTCGGCCCCACATTCGGCGGCGACGGCCTCGAAGGGCTCGACGTCGGCAACGCGCGTGGCCAGCTGCGGCATGACGACGTCGAACCCGGTCCGCAGATGCGCCCCGGCCATGGCGGCCGTGAGCAGCTGCGCGGCCTGGAAGGTCCGGAAGAAGGTGTCCTGCCAGCCCCCGATGAGACAGACGACGCGGTCGGTGTCCAGGTTGAGGACACCGGGATGCCGGTCCACGTAGGCCTGCGCGATGGTCGACTTCCCGATTCCGGACGGGCCGTTCAGATGGATCAGCCGGGGCACCGGACCGAGAGTACCGAAGATCGGCTCACCGCGGCGCGGGCTCGGCGATCCACCACCCGCCGAGGAGCGCCCCGACTCCGAGCATCCCGAGGAAGATCCCCACGGCGAGCGGCGACCCGGCGAACATGGTGACGACGACGATGAACATCAGCAGCAGCCCGAAGCCCATCAGGATCCGCCCGCCGAGGACTTTCACCGTCCGGGGCGCAGGCGCGACGACCTGCGCCGGCTGGGGAACCGGCGGAGCCACCACGGCAGGCACCTCCGGCAGAACGGACGTGCGCTGGGCCGGCGCCGGACCGAATCCGAGGACAGCCGTCGCCTCGGGCAGGCCGAGGACGATCACCCCCAGCTCCGCTGCCCTGGCCAGCCGGGGCTCGGAGTCCGGAACCGTCTCGTCGCGAACCAGATGGGTCACGGTCGCGGTCAGCTTCTTCGCCAGCTGAGCCCCTTCGGCCAGGACCCGGGCACGCAGCCGGTCCGCGGCGGCCGTGCTGCCCAGCACGAGCACCCTGACCGGCCGGTCCCCGCCGGAGCGCCGCAGATCACTGACGAGTTCCGGCACGCCGAGCGCTTCCGCAACCTGGTTCAGCTCACGGACTTCCGCATCGGTCACCACCCCGTCACCTTCGGCCACGGCACGCAAGGACGTCACGAACTGCTCGTGGGTGGCCCGGACCTGCGCTTCGGGAAGCCCGGCCTCGGTCGCCAGCGCGGCCAGCGCCCAGACCTCCTCGTGCGTCAGGTGCGCGTCGGCGACGACTCCGGCGAGCAGGTCGAGGTACGCGTACCCGAGCGCCGGATCACCACCGACCGGTCCCATCACCACACGTTCGACGACATCGGCCATCCAGCCCTGCTCGACCGGCGGTTCCTCGCCCCGTGGGCGCAGCCGTCCGCCTGCCGCGAACCGCGGCACCGCGGGAAAGGCCGGAGCGACCGCGAAAGTGAACCCGTGCCTGCCGAACAGCGTGACCGCCAGCCGCGCGACCGCACGGGCGCCGGTCACCGCGGGCCGGCCGAGCCGGACGGAGACGCCGAAAGCGTGCGCCACCGTCGCGAGCCGGTAGTTGGGCAGCTGGACGGCCGACTGAGCGGCGGCGAGCAGGCCGACGCCCGGCAGCACCGGCACCTGCACCCCCAGCCGGGCGATTTCGTCGCGCAGGAAGGCGGCCACGAAAGGCAGGTTGTACGCCACGACGACACTGCCGCCGCACAGGTCCAGCAGCGGGCCCAGCACAGCGCCGAAGGGCGGCGAATCATCGAGTTCGTCCCGGGTGAGGCCGTGCACGAAGACCGAGCCCGGCGTGACCGCCCGGCCGGGATTGATCGTCGTCGTCAATTCGCCGGCCACGGTGCCGTCCGGCCGCATCCGCACGGCGGCGAGCTCGACAATGCGTCCCGGCCGCAATCCCGTGGTACGGATTTCCACCGCGGTGAAGTCGAGATCGTGCGCGGGACGGCCGCCGGCGCCGGACAACGGGAGAGATTCGATCACGCTGGCTGATCGCGCCGACGCGTTCGGCCGTGACAGCTTTTCCGTCACCGGCGGATGTTCGTGACCGGATCGTGACGGCAATATTCGGCCGGATAACAGATGGTGGTCCGTTTCGCGCTGAGGCGTAACACCGGCGGGGCTTTTCCCGAACCCAGGGTCGGCACGTCGCGTCGAGGAACGAGGATCACCCCGCATGTACGCACCCACCCCGGGACAGCCGCGCCCGAAAAGGCAATTCCCGAATTGGCTCCGGATCACCCTGGCCGTTTTCCTGGTGCTGTTCGTTCTCGGCGCGATTTTCGGGAAGTCACCCGAACCGGCGCTGACGGCTTCGCCGTCGTCGACGACGGCCGCTCCCACCACCACCAGTGGCACCCCGGCTCCCGTCGCGGAGACCTACACCGTCGCAACCGTGACGGATGGCGCCACGTTCGAGGTGATCGGCAGCAACGGCACCCGGAAGACGGTGCACGTCACGGGTGTGGCGACGACGGGGACGACCAGCGACTGCTTTGGCGCGGAATCGCTGGCCTGGGCCGGCAGCAAGCTCGCCGGCCGGCCGGTCAAGCTGGGCGCCGACATGGCAGGCGGTGTCACCGTGACCCTCGCCGACGGCGAGGACTACGCAACGCTGGCGGTCCAGAACGGCTATCTCAAGTCCACGACGGCCGCACTCAGCGCCGCCGAGACCGCGGCCAGGCAGGCAGCGCACGGATTCTGGGGCCCGCCGTGCAACGGCTCCGTCAATCTCACGACGCCTGCACCTGAACCCACCTCGGCACCTCCCGCGCCGAGCACGAAAGCGGCGCCCAAACCGCCGCCGGTGCGGACGCCCACCCCGGAGCCGCCTGCTCCCAAGCCGGACACGAGCAGCGCCTACTACGCCAACTGCAGTGAGGCGAGGGCAGCGGGAGTCACTCCCCTGCACGTGGGAGATCCCGGGTACCGGCCCGGACTGGACCGTGACCACGACGGTGTGGCCTGCGAATAGCCGTCCGGCGGCCGCTAGCCTGGGCCCATGACCACCGCCGACGAACTGCTCGGCAGGCTCACCCGCCTGAACGCCGATGAGCTGGCGAAGCTGCTGGCCCACCGGCCGGACGTGCTCGAAGAGCCGTGGCCACGGCGGCTCGACGTCGTCGCGGCGCGGCTCGCCTCGCCCGAATCCATCGACGCGGCGCTGCTTCGGCTGCCGCTTCCGCTGGTGCAGGTCATGCGCGCCGTCCAGCTGTGTTACGTGCTCGGTGAGGGGCCCGCGCCCCTTGCCGAAGTCGCGCGGCTGCTCGGCGCCACCGATGTCGAGTCCTATGTGGACGAACTGGCCGAGCGCTCACTGCTGTGGCGCGAAGACGACAAAGTCGTCCTGCCGAGACTGCTGCGGCGCAACAGTTTTCAGCCCGAGGGCCTCGGCCTGCCCGTCGCGGACCTGCTCGGCGAACTCGGCACGCCGCGGCTGGCGAAGCTGGCGCAGGCCAACGGGCTGCCGCACACCGAGCGGAAACGGGACCTCTTCCTGAGTCTCCTGGACTTCTTCCGCGACGCCGACCGCGTTCGCGAGCGCTTCGCCACCGCGCCCGGCGATGCCCGCAAACTGTTGCTGGACATGGCCGAAGGTGTGCCCGAAGTCGAGGGTCACGCGCCGGCGGGGTGGGCCTTCGAGCACGGTTTCCTCTTCGCGACCTACTACGGCAGCGTCGCCATGCCGATCGAGGTCGCGCTCGCCCTGCGCGGCCCCGGCCGCCAGCTGCCGTTCACGCCCGAGGAACCGGAGTACGCCGTCACGCACGTCGGGACCGAGTCCGGCGAGGCCGCGTCGTCGGCCGCCGCGCTGCGGTTGCTCGATCGCGTGTCGGCGATTCTCGACATGGCCGCCGCGGAGCCGTTTCCGCTGCTCAAGGACGGCACGATCGGGACGCGCCTGATCAAGAAGGTCGCCAAGGAAACCGGAGGCACGCCGGCGGAGATCGAGCTGGCCTTCGACCTCGCGGCGCAGACCGGGCTGCTGCTGGCCGACGAACCGGAGCCGCCGCGGCGCGGGCACAAGACTCCGCCGCCGACGCTGGGGATCAACCCGGAGCTCGCGCGGCCCGAGCCCGCGCTGCTGTACCGCCTGCTGGTGACGACCTGGTGGGACCCGGTCCCGCCGGAGTTCGAAACCGACGTCGACGCGCTGGTGCGGCGAGCGCTCGTGCGGCTGCTGGCGCGGCTCGACCCCGGTGACGCCGTCGCTGACGTCGGCCAGCTGGTCCGGCTCGTCCAGTGGCACGCGCCGATGCTGCCTGCCGACGACTTCGCCGCGTACGTCCGGGCAGCGCTCACCGAAGCCGAGCTGCTCGGCGTCGTCGCGCACGGTGCCGTGACCGCGGCCGGACGTGCGCTGCTCGCCGGGCACGGGCTGGTCGAAGTCACCGACGAGCTGGTCTCCCGCGCGCGGACGACGGCGTTGTTCGGCACCGACCTGACCGCGATCGTGCCCGGCTCGCCGGACGCGCGGCTCGCCGCGTTGCTGGACCGCGTCGCCGACCGCGAGACACAGGGCACCGCGACCAGCTGGCGGTTCTCGCCGTCGTCCGTGCGGCGGGCGTTCGACCAGGGCGCGACGGCAGGCGAGCTGCTCGCCGAGCTGCGGACGATCGCGGCGGGCGAGCTGCCGCAACCGCTGGTGTACCTGGTGAACGACGTCGCGCGGCGGCACGGCGAGGCGCAGGTGATCGACGTCGCGAGCGTCGTCGTCGGGGACGCCGCCGTGCTCGCCGAGCTGGCGGCGCACCGGAAACTCGCCAAGCTCGGCCTGCGTGCCGTGGCTCCGACGGTCCTGACGTCCACAGTGGACGCTGCGGGAACGGTGAACGCCTTGCGTGACGCGGGTTATGCGCCAACGCGTCATGCCGCCGACGGCAGCATCGTGCTGCCTGCTCGCGAGCAGCAGTCCGCGCCGAAGGCCGCCGTCCGGGACGCCGATCCCGACGAAGGGCCGCCCGATCCCGCCGAGCACGCGAAGCGCCTTCTCGCGGCGCCGGCAAGCGGACCGGGCCTGCTGCGCGGCCAGCTCGCGCGCGCGATGAGCGACCGCTACGCGGGCCGGCTCACCACGAAGCAGCAGCAGCTCTGCTGGCAGCTCGAAGCCGGGCTGCCGGTGGACGTCCTGTACCGCGAGGACGGCGCCGAGCCCGAACACCTGGTGATCGCGTATCCCGAGCTGGACGGCGACCTCCTGGACGTCTGGTCGCTGAACGAACGCACCTACCGGCGGCTCGACCTGGCCCGGCTCGACCTGGCTCAGGCTTCGACCGCGGTGAGTTTCGCGTAGGCGACGACGTTGTCGAGGTAGTTGCCGCTCGCCCGGTCGAACGCCCCGCCGCAGGTGATGAGCCGCAGCTCGGGCTCCGCCGTGTCGCCGTACACGCGGTCGGTCGGGAAGGCGGCCTTCGCGTAGCGGTCGACGCGGTAGACCGTGAAGACCGCCGTCCGGCCGTCGGTGCGGCCGACTCTGGCCTGTTCTCCGGGCCGCAGGTCTTTCAGGCGCGAAAAGGCGCCGGGCACGTGCTGGTAGTCGACGTGCGCGGCCAGCACTGCCGGGCCGGCCTCGCCGGGTGACGGCGCACCGGTGAACCAGCCGACGGTCGTGGCGTCGGGCGGCACCTCCAGTGCGCCGTCCGGCGTCAGCCCGAGGTCACGGAGGCCCTCGGCCCGGACGCCGATCGCCGGGATGGTCAGGGACGCCGGTTTCGCCGCGGGCAGCGAGCCGGTGGTGACCACCGCGGTCGCGACGGGGGACGGCGGGACGGCGGGCTGCGGCGCCTTCGGCGACAGGACGAGGACGAGCGCGACGGCCACGACGACGCCGAGCGCGGCGACGACCGCCGCGACCGCGGGCCACAGACGCGGGTGCCTCAACTCGGCCGCCGGCGCAGGTAGAGCACCATGCCGCCGGACGCCGACGCGGCCAGCACCGCACCGGCGACCAGCAGGAATCCGGGGACTTCCGCGTCGGGCTCACCGCCGCCGGTGGCCACGCCGCCGACCGGCTTGATTTTCACCTGACCACCCGAGGCGGCTTTCCTTGCCGTGGTTTTCGGCGTGGTGGCGGGCCGTTCCGACGTCGGCGTGGCGGCGTTGTGCTGCGGTCGGCGCGGCAGCGAATCACACGCGATACCGTCGTTGTCCGCGTCGAGGTGGTTGGGGTCTCCCGGCGTTGCGTCGAGAACCGCTTGCGCGTCTTCCTGGTATTCGAAGTCTGGACAGTCCACATCGGCCGTCAGAGGCGTCGCGAGCTGCGCGGAAGCGAAGGGAACGGGACCGAGGAAAGCGAGCCCGGCGACGGCCGCGGACGTCGTCAAGGCACGGCGGAGCAAGGACAACGGGAGTCCCTTCGGAGGGCGTCAGGGGGTGATTGCGTGGTTACTATCGCGGCCTCGGCGCGCCTGTTACGCGCCTTTCCGGAATTCCGGAAATGACAGCGATCCACCAGGCGTCGCGCGTCCGGTGATTCTCTGCCGTATTCGCCGTCACCTGCGGGTTCGCCTCCCCGGAATACCGGCGGCGGAGAATGTTACGGGTTTCGAAGTCACACGTTTGACGTAATTCACGTGTGACGGCACCGGCGGGCCGCCACCACGGCCGCCGCGCACCCCGTAACCTCGGGGTATGCCGATCCAGGTTCTGCTCGTCGACGACCACGAACTGGTCCGCCGCGGGCTGCGCGACCTCCTCGGCGACGAGCCCGACATCGAGGTCGTCGCCGAGGCGAGCACCGTCGAAGAGGCGCTGGCGGTGGCGATGCACGTCGAGCCGGAGGTTGCGGTGGTCGACGTCCGCCTCGGCGACGGCGACGGCATCACGCTCTGCCGCGAGCTGCGGTCGAAGCCGAATCCGCCGGCCTGCCTGATGCTCACCGCGTTCGACGACGAGGAGGCGATGGTCGGCGCGATCATGGCCGGGGCCGCGGGTTACCTGCTGAAGCAGGTCCGCGGGCAGGACGTGGTGCACGCGGTCCGCGAGGTCGCGGCCGGCCGGTCGCTGCTGGACCCGGTGAGCACCGCGCGGGTGCTGGACAAGATGCGGCACCCGCCGACCGACGAGCTGGCGACGCTCACCGAGCGCGAGCGCGACGTGCTCGAGCTGATCGGCCAGGGCCTGTCGAACCGCGAGATCGCCGAGCGGCTGTTCCTCGCGGAGAAGACGGTGAAGAACTACGTGACGTCCGTGCTGGCGAAGCTGGGCATGCAGCGCCGGACGCAGGCCGCCGCCTGGATCGCCCGGCGCGAGAAGTGACGCTTCGCGGTCCAGCCCGTCCGCAATCCGCCGTTCGCTGATCCTTTTCCCGGCCCCGGTCACGGACCGCCATGTCGATCAGCGTTTTCCGCGCGAGAGATTCACTCGAACGTGAGTCGAATGCGTGTTCGAATTTTCGGTACGATCATGGCGAGGGCGTGGAAGGGAGGCTGGATGACCCGAGAAGGCTGAGATGCTGAGATGTGCCGGAGGACCGGTCAGTCGAGAGGCAGATCGAACGCGACGAGCGTGCCGAGACTGGGTGAGGAGTTCAGGAAGAACTTCCCGCCCGCGGCGTCCGCGCGTTCGGCGAGATGACGCAGGCCACGGGTGGCGACGCCCTGGGGGACACCGGAACCGTTGTCCCGGACACGGAGTTTCACGCCACTGGAGTCCCTGGTCAGCGTCACGCGGGTTTCACTGGCGCCGGAGTGCCTGACCACATTGGACAGTGCTTCGCGCAGGGCGGCCCGGATGTGGTCGGCGCGTTCCGCGGGGATGTCGGCGAATTCGCCGGACAGCTCCAGGGTCGGTGGGTAGCCGAGCAGCTCGCCGGCGATGCGAACCTCGCCGCGCGCCGACTCGGCGAGGTCGGTGGGCGTGCCGGTGTCGTGGCGAGGCTCCGGTGACCGCAGCGCGCGCACGGTGCCCCGGATTTCCTCGATGGTCTGGTCGAGCTGGTCGATCGCGTCGGACAACCGGGCCCCGTCGGCCTGGGCGAAGCGCTTGCGCATGTTGCGCCGGACCCGGTCCAGCTGCATGCCCGCGCCGTAGAGACGTTGGACGATGACGTCGTGCAGTTCGCGCGCAATGCGTTCCCGCTCCTCGAACAGCGCGACCCGGTGCCGGGCATTGGCGCCCTCGGCAAGGGCGAGCACCACCCCAGCCTGCGCGGCAAAGGCGACGAGCATCTCGACGGTCCCGGCGGAGAAGGGTTCACGCCCCCGCTTCCGGTAGACGGTCAAGGCACCCAGAACCCGCCCCCCGGACCCGAACGGAGCAGCGGCGAAGGGCCCATAGCCATGCAGTTCGGCGGGGACGTAGGGAGCGGTCCGCGGATCGACGGTGAAGTCCTCACTGGCCACGGGCTCGCCACCCCGCGCAACCCGCCCGGCCGCGGAGTCGGCGGGGAGTGCCAGGCCACGCAGGGAGTCGCCGCTGCTCGCGGGACCGGGCTCGGCGGGAAGCGGCTGCCCCGGGACCGACGCCCCACCTCCGACGGCCGCGGCCCCCGGATCAGGCTCGGCGGGCAGCGGCTGCCCTGGCAAAGGGGCTTCGCTGCCGGTCGGCCCCGGCCCGGCCGCTGCGGGCTCGGCGGAGAACGCCCGTCGCGCGGATTCCCCGCCGCTCGCGGGACCGGGCTCGGCGGGAAGCGCCTGCCCCGGCAAGGCGTCTTCGCTGCCGGTCGGCCCATTCCCCGCAGTGGCGTAGTGCGCTGCCTCGACCACCACGCGGCCGTCGTCGGCGGTGACCATGGCGAGGCCGAGGTCGGCGTCGGCGAGTTCGGCGGCCCTGGCCACGACCGTCTCGAGCACCGCGCCCGGGTCGTCGCCGGAGAGGGCGGTGCTCGTGATCTCGGTGGCTGCGGACAGTGCCCGCGCGGCAAGCGTCGGATCCATGAGTTCCGTCATTATCGCGCGGCGCGGCGGCGGGGCGGTAAGGAGAGTGCGCGAACCGATCACGTCACCGGCACCCGGCTGACCACGCGGCCGTCGCGGACCTCGAGCACCACGTCGGCGCCGTCGGCTTCCTCGGCGCGGTGCGTGACGTGCACGACCGTCCGCCCCGCAAGCGCCTCCCGCAAGCGCGCCCGCACGGCCTGGGCGGTCGGCTCGTCGAGGTGCGCGGTGGGCTCGTCGAGCAGCACGAGCCCGGCGGACGGCGCCCCGAGCAACGCCCGCGCCAGTGCGACGCGCTGAGCCTGTCCACCGGAGAGTCCGCTGCCTCCGCTGCCGAGCACCGTCGTGAGGTCGACGTCGTCGAGGGACGCCTGGCGCAGCGCCTCGCGCAGCTGGTCGTCGGTGGCGTCCGGCCGGGCCAGCCGGAGGTTCTCGGCAACGGTGGTGGCCGCGAGCATCGGCTCCTGCGGCGCCCAGGCGACCCGCTCCGGAACGGAGACCACGCCCCGCCGAGGAGCGAGGAAGCCGAGGAGCGCGGCCACGAGAGTGGACTTCCCCGCCCCGCTCGCCCCGACGACCGCGGCATACGTCCCTGGCGCCAGGTCGAGATCGACGTCCCGGAGGACAACGGGTCCGTCGGGCCAGCCGAAATCGGCGCCGCGCATCGTGACCGCGGCACCTGGCTGGGGCCCTCCACCCGGCACCTCCTCCCGAACATCCGCCAAACGGCGACGCGCTCGTTGCAGCGTGTCCCAGTGCTGCGCCACCGGCGGCAGCAACGCCAGCACCTCCGCCAACGCGAGCGGCACCAACGCCAACACCGGCGCCAGCACCGGATCCAACCGTCCGTCGGCGACCGCCTGCGCAGCGAGCGCCGTACTGATCACCATGGCCGCCCCGCAGACCAGCGTGATCAGTGCCTCCGCCGCGCCCGCGCCGAATGCCTGCCTGCGGGCCTGCGCGGCCAGGCGCGTGTCGGCGTTCGCCAGGGCGTCGCGATGCTGCCGGGCCGTTCCGAATGCCAGCAGCTCCGCCGCCGCCTCGAACAGCACCAGGACCCGGGCTGCCACGTCGCGGCGGCCCTCCGCCAGTGCCGAGGTCGCGCGGCGTTCCACCCGCAACGCCACCCACGGCGCGCACAGCCCGAGCGCCACCGCCGCCGCCAGTGCCGCGCCGGCCGGGGGCAGCACCCAGGTTTGCACCGCGATCGCTCCCGCCGCGACCAGCGCCACCACCAGCGGCGGCGACACCACCCGGGGCAGCAGGTCGCGCACCGTGTCGACGTCGGCGACCAGACGCCGCTGGCCCTCGCCCGCGCGCAGGCTGCGCGCCGGCCCCAGCCGGACCAGCGAAGTCCACAACCGGACGCGGAGACGTCCGGCAATACGGAACGCCGCGTCGTGCGTGACCAGCCTTTCCACGTACCGCAGGCCCGCGCGGCCCAGCCCGAACGCGCGGACGCCGACCACCGCCACGGTCAACGTCAGGATCGGCGGCTGCTGCGACGCCTTGGCGATGAGCCAGCCCGACGTCGCCGTCAGCGCCACCCCCGCCAGCAACGCCGCCGCGCCGAGGACCGCTCCGGCGAAGAGCCGTCCGTCGAGAAGCCGTCGCCACGCCAGCGGCGTCCCGGGAACGTCCTTTGTGGACACGACAGGAGGCGCCACCGGCTCGGTCGACATGTCGACAGCAGCCAGGCGCTCGTGGGCCGCGATGATCGCTGCCGCGCCGTTGTCGACCGCGCGCTGGACCGCGTCGAGCACCAGGCGTGCGTTGGCTTCGTCGAGGTGGGCGGTCGGTTCGTCGAGCAGCAGGAGCCAGGCGCCGCACCGCACCCGGTGCAGTGCCCGGGCGACCGCGACGCGCTGACGCTGGCCCAGCGACAGCTTCGTCACCGGGCGGTCGGCGAGCCCGGCCAGGCCGAGTTCGGCGAGCACCTCGTCGTCGCCCGCTTCTTCGCGGACCGTCCCGCCCGTGAACACCGGCGACTGCGGGACCCACGCCACCTGCTCGCGCCAGCGCACCAGGTCGGCGTCGGCGAGATTCGCCGAACCGACCGTGATCGCGCCGTCGTGGGCGGGCACGAAACCGAGCAGGGCCGAGAGCGTCGTCGACTTGCCGCCGCCGCTCGGGGCGCGGAGCCAGACCGTTTCGCCCGGCCGGACCGAGAACGTCTCGCCGTCCGGGGCGAATCCGCCGCGTCGCGCCACGCGCAGAGCCGACACCCGCAGCTCGCCGGGCTCGGGGATCGCGGTGCCTGCCGCGGGGACGGGCTCGGCCAGCAGATCGGCGACGCGCCGGACCGCCTCGACGCCGTCCTCGCTGGCGTGGAACGCGGCACCGACCGCGCGCAACGGCTGGTAGCACTCCGGCGCGAGGATCAGCACGCCCAGCCCGACGGCCAGCGGGAGGCTGCCGCCGACGAGCCGGACGCCGATCACCACCGCGACCAGCGCCACCGAGAGCGTCGCGATCAGTTCCAGCGCGAACGCCGAGGAGAACGCGACCTTCAACGTCTTGAGCGTGGCGCGGCGGTGGCGTTCGGACAGCCGCCGGACGGTCTCGGCCTGCGCGCCCGCGCGGCGGAACGCGGTCAGCACCGGCAGCACGCGCACGAGTTCGAGGAGCCGTTCGGACATCCGGTGCGCCGCGTCGGTCGATCCGGCGACGCGGCCTGCCGTGTACTTGCCGATCAGGATCGCAAAGACCGGCAGCAGCGGCACGGTCAGCGCGACGATCACGCCGGACGGCCAGTCGGCGAACAGGATCGCCGCACCCGCACCGAGCGGCAGGACGGCCGCCGTCACCAGGGCAGGCAGGTATTCGCGGAAATAGGCGTCGAGCGCGTCGAGCCCGCGAGTGGTGAGCGCGGTCAGCTCGCCGTGGCCGCGGCGGGCGATCCACTCGGGACCGAGGCGCAGCGCGTGGTCGACGGCCTTGGCGCGCAACTCGCGTTGCGCCGTCGCGGCGGCACGGGCGGAAACCGTGCGCACCGCCCAGCCGGTCAGCGCGCGCGTCGCGACGAGCGCGAGCAGCGCAACCAGCTGGGCGGTGCTTCCCCCGGAGCCTGCTCCGACGATCGCCGCGAGGACGTCCGCGAGCAGGAATGCCTGTGCCACCAGCGCGGCGGCGTGGAGGAAGGACAGGAATCCCACCAGGGCCAGCGCCCGGCGCACGGCAGGCACGAGGGCCGGCAGCGCGCCGAGCGGGCCCTTTCCCGGCCGCGCCGAGTCCACTGTGGACTCCGAGGCGAGAAGGGGAGCGCGTCCGGGAAGTGTGCTCACGGTGCGTGGACCGCCGGGATGTGCTGGGTACCGATGCGCTTGCGGAACACCCAGTACGTCCAACCCTGGTAGATCAGCACAGCGGGAGCGCCGAAGACGGCGACCCACGTCATGACGGTCAGCGTGTACGGGCTCGACGCGGCACCTTCGATGGTGAGGGTGTTGGCGGCGTCGAGCGTCGACGGCAGCACGTCCGGGAACAGCGAGCCGAACATCGTGACGGCCGCCCCGGCAATGACCACGCCGAGCGCGGCGAACGCCTGGCCGTCACGGTCGGCACGCAGCCGCAGCCACGCGACGGCCGCCGCGACGGCGCTGATCCCGAACGCGAGCAGCGTCCACAGCGTGCCCGCCCGCCACTGGACGACCGACAGGAAGGCAACCATCGGCACCATCGCACCCGGCAGCAGCTTCAACGCCAGGCGGCGCGCCCGTTCCCGCAGGTCACCGCTGGTTTTGAGGGCCAGGAAGGCGGCACCGTGGGCAATCGAGAAAGCGGCAATCGCGACGGCACCGAGCAGCGTGTCCCACCGCACGGCGGCAAAGGCCGACCCGACACGGTTGCCGTGGGCGTCCAGCGGCAGGCCGAGGACGGTCGTGGCGAGAATGAGGCCGACGCCCAGCGGCGGAATCCACGAACCGGCCATGATGACGCGGTCCCAGTTGCGCCGCCAGCGCTCGGAGTCGACCTTGCCGCGGTATTCGAAGGCGACACCGCGGCCGATGAGGGCGAGCAGCACGAGCAGCAGCGGCAGGTAGGCGGCCGAGAAGAGACTGGCATACCAGCCGGGAAAGGCGGCGAACATGGCCCCGCCGGCAACGATCAGCCACACCTCGTTGCCATCCCAGACGGGCCCGATGGTGTTGACCATGACGCGGCGTTCGGTGTTGTCCCGCCCGAGGACCGGCAGCAGCATGCCGACGCCGAAGTCGAAGCCCTCGAGGAAGAGGTAGCCGAGCCAGAAGAAGGCGATGACGACGAACCAGACGATTTCCAGGGTCATCGGGCACCTACCACATCACTCCGACGATTCCGGCGCTCCGCGGCCCGGTAGCCGGGAGTTATCCACAAGGGGTCGAGTTGTCCACAGATTTGCTGTGGGTAACCCGCGAGAGTGATCACCCCGATACACTGGGTGTGGGACGTCCCCCCGGGAAGGGTGGGGGTCGGTTGCGCGGCCTGCCTTCGCGGAAGCCGGGCAGCCCGTGAGCCCGCGTCCAAGGTCGCGAATGCGTTGTTCGCGGCGTCGGCCGTTACGCCTCGGCACCGGCCGCCTGGAAGCGACCGCGATTTTGCCGCGGCGCCGGCGGGACGGGTGGGGGCTGGCTTCGGATCCACTGGTGGCTCCTCAGTACGCGAAGGCGAGGGTGTCCTCGCCCGGCTTGTCCGAATCCTGCTTTTCCGGGGGCATCACGGCTTCGATGCCGCCGCGGATGTACTTGCGCATCAGGTACAGCTCGACCACGCCGAGGGCCGCGTACACGCTCGTCAGGGCGATCAACGATGTCCACACCTCGCCCGTTGTCAGGTGTGAGACCGCCTGGGCGGTGAACATCCACACTCCGTCGACGCCCGTCGGGTTCGGGGCGACCACGAACGGCTGACGGCCCATCTCGGTGAAGATCCAGCCTGCGCTGTTGCCCAGGAACGGGGTGGCGATGCCGGCCAGGACCAGGAGCGGGAACCAGCGGCCTTCCGGGATGCGGCCGCGGCGGGTCAGCCACAGGGCCAGCAGGCCGATGCCTGCCGAGACTGCGCCGAAGCCGATCATCATGCGGAAGCCCCAGTACGTCACCGGGAGGTTGGGCACGTAGTCGATCGGCTTGCCCGCCAGGGAACCCAGGGCCGGGTCGTCCGGGTAGTTCGTGCCGTACCTGGCCTGGTACTCCGAAACCAGGTTCTCCACGCCCTTGACCTCGGTCGTGAAGTCGTTGTGGGCCAAGAACGAGAGCAACGCCGGCACGTTGAACGTCTTGACGTCCTCGCAGTTGGCGCCCGACACGTCGCCGATCGCGATGATCGAGAAGCTGGCCGGCTTTTCCGTGTGGCACAACGCTTCCGCCGAGGCCATCTTCATCGGCTGCTGCTCGAACATGAGCTTGCCCTGTGCGTCGCCGGTGATCGCGAGGACCGCGAACGCCGCGACGCCGACCCAGCCGCCGAGGCGCAGCGACGAGCGCCAGACGTCCTCGTGACCTCGGCGGCGCCACAGGTGCCAGCCCGCGACGCCCACCAGGAACGCCGCCGCCACCGAGAACGCGCCCGCGAGGGTGTGCGGGATCGCGGCGAGGGCCGTGTTGTTCGTCAGCACCGCCCAGATCGAGTTCATGGTCGGCTTGCCGTTTTCGAACGTCACGCCCACCGGGTGCTGCATCCACGAGTTCGCCGCCAGGATGAAGTACGCCGAGGCCATCGTGGCCAGCGAAAACGCCCACGCGCACGCCAGGTGGACCTTCTTCGGCAGCCGGTCCCAGCCGAAGATCCACAGGCCGAGGAACGTCGACTCGACGAAGAACGCGACGAGCCCCTCCATCGCCAGCGGCGCGCCGAAGACGTCGCCGACGAAACGGGAGTACGCGCTCCAGTTCATCCCGAACTGGAACTCCTGCACGATGCCGGTCACCACGCCCATGGCGAAGTTGACCAGCAGCAGCTTGCCCCAGAACTTGGTCATCTTCAGGTGCCGCAGCTCGCCGGTGCGGACCCAGGCGGTCTGCATCGCCGCGACCAGGATCGACAGCCCGATGGTCAGCGGGACCATCAGGAAGTGGTAGACGGTGGTGATGCCGAACTGCCACCGCGCTAGCTCAAGGACCTCCACGTGGTCCAGCCTGCTCCCGGTGCCAGGGAGCGGCCAGATCAACTGGTCCCGTCCGGCACAGGACCAACGTCCCGGGTGACTACAGCTGGTCGAGTGCCTCCTGCGCGACCTTCCGCCGCGGGCCCGTGTCCCCCAGCGTCAGCACGTGTTCCAGCGCCAGCTTGTACGCCGTGTCGAACGCCTCGTCCGCGGGCACCGGGATGTCCGGCGTCACGCCGACGCCCTCCCAGTTCTCCCCCGTCTCGGGGTCGTACGAGCGGGCGACCGGCACCGTGACGTCCAGGTGGGTGTCCACTTTGTACTGTTCGCACGGGTGGGCGCCGCCGCGGGTGCGCTCGCCGACGGTCTTCGCCCGCCCCTGCCGCTGCAGCGAGAAGGCGAGGTCCTCGCCGCCGGAGAACGTCGCCGGGCCGGTGAGCACCCAGATCGGCTTGGTGCCGCCGAACTTCGGGCCCGGCACGTACGGCAGCGTCCACATCTGGGAGACGCGGTCGCCATCGCGGTCGTAGAAGTCGAGGTAGTGGGTCCGCCCGGCGACCAGGTAGGACTGCAGGAACGCGCTGGTCTCGGGGTCGCCGCCGCGGTTGTGCCGCACGTCGAGCAGCAGCGCGTCGGCCGCCGCGACCAGCGTCATCGCCGCGGCGAACGCGGGCGCCGCGAGGTCGAGCGGGTAGAGCATGGTCGTGTCGACGTAGCCGACGTTGCCCGGGAGCCGCCGGACCGACGCGATCCCGAAGTTCTCCAGCTCGGCCGCGTGCCGGAAGGCCTCGCGGGCGTGTTCGCCGTCACCGTCCTCGGCGATCGGGTCGACGTGGTGGCGCAGCCGGAGGTGCTTGTCGTCGTTCACCGACTGCAGGTCCGCTGTGACGGACGTCGCCAGCGCCGGCTCGTCGAGGTTCGCGTACGCGCCTTCGGCGAGACGCGCGCGAAGCACCTCCGCCACCTTCGCGGCGACGTCGGGAAAGACGTAGTGGGCTTCCACCCGGCGGATGACCTCTTCGACCTGCGCAGCACGCGCCCCAGACCCCATGCCGGACAACCTACCGCAGGCCGCAACCCAAAATTCGGTACGCCGAAAAAATATGTGCGCCACCCCGGGATGACAAATTCATGACCGCCGATCGGGCAATTTCGCGCAAGCCATCAGCTTGCGGCACGGTGAAACGTCCCTTTATCGTTGCAGTGAAAGGGGCGAGAAAATACTCATGACTGCCGCGATGGTGGCGCTGATCAGCGCGTTCGGCCTGGTCCTCGCCGTGGAACTGCCCGACAAGACGCTCGTGGCGACCCTGGTGCTGACCACCCGTTTCCGTGCGTGGCCGGTATTTGCCGGGGTGTGCGCGGCGTTTGCCGTGCAATGCGTCATCGCGGTGGCGTTCGGCAGCGTGCTCACGCTGTTGCCCGACGTGGTCCTTTCGCTCGTCGTCGCCGCGATGTTCGGCCTCGGCGCTTTCATGCTCCTTCGCGAGGGCTTCAGCGAAGCGGACGAAGCGGGCGACGACGCTTCGCGGTCGGGTCCCTCGCCACTGTCCTTCCTGCGGTCGGCGACGGCGTCCTTCGGCGTGCTCTTCGCCGCCGAGTGGGGTGACGCCTCGCAGCTCGCGACCGCGAGCCTCGCCGCCCGGATCGGCAACCCCGTCGCCGTCGGCGTCGGCGCGTTCAGCGCGCTCGTCGTGGTCGCCGGGCTCGCGGTGTTCATCGGCGCGAAGCTCCGCAGCCGCATCCGCCCGAAGCTGATCCAGCGCTGCGCCGGGTTCGCGTTTGCCGGGTTCGCGACGTTCGCCCTGGTCCAGCTGGCTTTCTGACCGCAGGCTCACAGGTTCACCCGGTAACCTTTCGGCAACGAAGGGGAGAGCACCAGGTGAACAAGCCATCGACCGCGGTCTCGCCGCTGCACGGCCGGATCGCCCTCGGCGGCATCGGCCTCGCCGTGACCATCTCGATCGACCTGCACCTGCGGCTCTCCGGCCAGGTCAGCCCGATCTGGCAGACGCTGTCGGAGTACGTCTACGGCAAGCTCGGCACGTCCTCGGCCGCTCCCCTGTTCAGCGTGATGTGCCTGGCGCTCTCACTGGGCTCGGTCGCGCTGCTCGCCGGCATCGCGAAGGCGCACCGGCCGGGCACCACGGCCGTCTGCGTGCTGCTCGGCGTCTGGTCGGCCGGGCTGCTGGTGTGCGGCCTCGTGCCGGTCGACCCGGACGGCCAGGCGCGTTCGCTCGCCGGGCAGGTCCACAACCTCGCCGCGCTCACGGCGTTCGTCGCGCTGCCCGCGGCCGCGTTCGTGCTGACCCGCAAGGGCCGTGAGCGCTGCCCGTGGGAGCCGCGCCGGACGACGATCCGGCGGCTGGCCACGGCGAGCTTCGCCAGCGTCGGCGTCGTGCTCGGCGGGTTCGTCCTCACGCTCACGCTCGGCCTGTTCGAGCGCCTGCTGTTCACCGTCGACGTCGCGCTGCTGCTGACGATGGTCCGGCCGCTCCTGGCGGTCTCGCGCCGTTAGGCGTCCGTCCGCAGGATGTCGGCCAGCCGGGCGGCGGCCGCGACGACCTGCGGGCCCACCTCCGCGGCCGCCAGCGGCTCCAGCGAGACGACACCCACGCTCGCCTTCAGCCCCGGCACCCCGCGCACCGGCGCCGCGACGCCGGACGCGCCCGCCTGCAGCTCGCCCGAGGACGTCACCCAGCCCTCGCCGCCGGGCCGCAGGCTCATCGCCTTGCCTGCCGCCCCCGCGGTCAGCGAGTGCCGGCTGCCGACGCGGTAGGCGACGTGGAAGTTCGTCCAGGTCGGCTCGACGACGGCCACCGCAAGCGCTTGCGTCCCCTGCGCGACCGACAGGTGCGCGGTCGCGCCCACCTTCTCGGCCAGCTCGCGCAGCACCGGCCCGGCCGCGTCCCGCAGCTGCGGGAGCACCTGCCCGGCCAGCCGCAGCAGGCCGACGCCGAGCCGGACCTTGGTGCCGTCGCGCCACACCAGCCCGCGCTCCGACAGCGGCACGAGCAGCCGGTAGACGGCCGCGCGGCTGGCGCCGATGGCCACCGCCAGCTCGGAGATGGTCGCCGCGTCCCCACCGGCGTCGGCCACGGCCTGCAGCAGCGCCAGGCCCCGGTCGAGCGTCAGCGACCCCTCCCTGCTGGTCACAGCAAGCCGAGTTCGCCCAGGTCGGCGACCGGTTCCTCGAACGACGCCGCCGCGTACGACGCGAAGAGCGCGCGCACGGCCTTCGCCGCCGGCTCGGAGAGCGCACGGGCCTCGTCGGCCAGCGCCTTGGCGTCGGTCGACTCCAGCGCGCCCCGGACGTCGCCGCCTGCCAGGCTGCGCGCGGACGCGACGAGCAGGTTGAGGAAGCCGTGGTGCACGAACCCGGTGCCCGGATCGATGTGCCGGACCGCGCGGTGCAGGCTGTTGGTCGCCTTGAACGACGCCCCGGTGGAGCCGCTCACGACGGCGAGGAAGTCGGCCACCTCGTCGACGCTGGGGAAGTTCTCGCCCGCCTGGCCGCCGCAGCGGATCTTCGGCCAGCTGCCGTGCTCGATCACCTTGCGGACGCCGTCGAGCCAGCCGACGCCGCGCCGCGGCTCGACCACGCGGATGACGTCCTCGGGGACGAACTCCGAGACGCGCTCCAGCCACACCTCGTCGACGTCCGACGGCGCGGGCATCTCGACCATCCGCAGGGCGAGCAGCTCGCTGCGCGATTCGACGATCGAGATCGCCTTCGGAACACCGCCCAGGCCGGTGTCGATGATCAGCGACAGCGGCAGCGGCTGCTTCGGCTTGATCTTGATCAGCTCGGTGATCAGTTCCGGCAGCCGGGACGCCTGGCAGAGGAAAACCCCCAGGACACCGGCGTGTTCGGACTCCCGGACGGCGAAGTGCGCACGGAGCGCTTCGGGCATGGCCGCGTCGCCCGGAGGGAACAGCGCCGAGTCGTCGACGAGCCTCGCGAACAGGGGAGGAATTCCACGGGGGCCGGGGGGCGTGAGTTCCACAGCGCTTGACACGACTGACACGCTAGTAGCGTACGACATCAGGACAAAATCGTTCGCACAACGGACACGTCAGAAGGGGGCGTCGATGCCTTACTACCGGCGGGTAGGCGAGATCCCGCACAAGCGGCACACCGCGTTCCGCAAGCCGGACGGCGGGCTCTACGCCGAGGAGCTGATGGGTGTCGAGGGCTTCTCCGCGGACTCCGCGCTGCTCTACCACCGCGGCCTGCCGACGGCGATCGTCGACGCCGTCGCCGTCGAGGACGACCGCGGCGCCCTCACCCCGAACCACCCGCTCAAGCCGCGCGCCTTCAAGACGCAGGACCTCAAGTTCGGCGGCGACGCCGACGCGGTCACCGGGCGGCGACGGCTGTTCGGCAACAACGACGTCACCATCGGGTTCGTCACGGCGACCGCGCCCAGCCCGCTGTACCGCAACGCCGCGGGCGACGAGCTGTGCTACGTCCAGGGCGGGTCCGCGACGGTCGAAACGATCTACGGCCGCCTCGACGTCGGGGACGGCGACTACCTGGTGATCCCGACGTCGTGCACCTACCGCGTCGTCCCCCACGGCGAGGTCAGCATGCTGACCCTGGAGGCACGCGGCCACATCGGCCCGCCGAAGCGCTACCTCTCGGCGAAGGGCCAGTTCCTGGAGCACTCGCCGTACTGCGAGCGCGACATCCGCGGGCCCTCCGAGCCGCTGCTGGAGGACGGCGAGGACGTCGAGGTGCTCGTCCGGCACCGCGCCGGGCTGACGCGCTACACGTATGCGACGCACCCCTTCGACGTCGTCGGCTGGGACGGCTGCCTCTACCCCTGGGTGTTCAACATCGACGACTTCGAGCCCATCACCGGCCGCGTACACCAGCCGCCGCCCGTGCACCAGACGTTCGAGGGCCCGAACTTCGTGGTCTGCTCGTTCTGCCCGCGGAAGGTCGACTACCACAAGGATTCGATTCCGGTGCCGTACAACCACGCGAACGTCGACTCCGACGAGCTGATGTTCTACGTGCGCGGCAACTACGAGGCCCGCAAGGGTTCCGGAATCGGGATCGGCTCGCTTTCCCTGCACCCGTCGGGCTTCACGCACGGCCCGCAGCCGGGTGCGGCGGAGGCGTCGATCGGCGCGGAGTTCTTCGACGAAACCGCGGTCATGGTGGACACTTTCGCACCGCTTGACCTGGGCGAAGCCGCCGCGGCGTCCGAAGACCCGGGGTACGCGTGGACGTGGTCGCGGCGCGGCCCCAAGCAATAGTCAAGTCTGCGCAACGCGGGCCCGATCCCGTTCCGCCGCCCGGATAATGGAAATCCGGATGGCGGAACGGGGAGGGTTCGATGATCGATTCCCAGCCGGCTCGGCGCAGGAGAAAGATTCTTCCGTTCCTCGCGGCGATCGTGGTCGCCGCCGGACTGATCATCGGCATCCGGTACTGGACCAGCAGTTCGGACGACGCCGACGAAGCGAAATGCACCGGCTCGGACGCGATCGCGCTCAACGTCGCTTCGTCGCCGGAGAAGGCAGGCGTCCTCCAGGAGGCCGCGAAGGCCTACTCCGGACGGTCGGTCGCCGGGCACTGCGTCGACGTGAAGGTGCGGTCCAAGTCCTCGGGCGTGGCGATGCAGGCGCTGGCCAACGGCTGGAACGAGGCCACCGACGGGCCGCGCCCGGACGTCTGGACACCGGCCGCGAGCGGCTGGGTCAACCTGCTGCGCGTCAACGCGAAGGGCGACACCGCCTCGATCGTGCCCGACGGCGACCCGCAGTCGGTCGCGAACTCGCCGCTGGTCGTCGCGATGCCGAAGCCGATGGCCGAGGCGCTCGGATGGCCGGGCAGGGCGATCGGCTGGAAGGACCTCGCCGCGCTGGCCACCGACCCGGCGGGCTGGGCGAAGTACGGGCACCCGGAGTGGGGGAAGTTCCGGCTCGGCAAGACGAACCCGAACATCTCGACGTCCGGGCTGAACGCCACCATCGGCGCCTACTACGCCGCCACCGGCACGTCGTCCGACCTCACCGCGGCCGCGCTCGGCAAGCCGGAGGCGAAGCAGTTCGTCACGAACATCGAGCAGGCGATCGTGCACTACGGCGACACCACGCTCACCTTCCTGACCAACCTGCAGAAGGCCGACGACAAGGGCGCCGCGCTGTCGTACATCTCCGCGGTCACCGTCGAAGAGAACTCGCTGATCGGCTACAACCAGGGCAACCCGACGAACGACCCGGCGAAGGTCGGGCAGCACGCGCCGCCGAAGGTGCCGCTGGTCGCGCTCTACCCCGGCGACGGGACGCTGAACTCCGACCACCCCTTCGTCACGCTGAACTGGGCGGACCCGGCACGCAGGCAGATCGCCGCGGACTTCCTCGGCTACCTGCGCGGCGAGGAGACGCAGGCGAAGTTCGCCGCGCTCGGCTTCCGGTCGTTCGACGGCAAGCCGGGGCCGCAGGTGACGACCGCGAACGGCGTCCAGCCGGACGCGAAGATCAGCTTCCTGCGCCCGCCCGCGCCGCCGGTGCTGTCGAAGCTGCTGGCGTCGTGGAGCGACCTGCGCAAGAAGGCGAACATGCTGCTCGTCGTGGACGTCTCGGGCTCGATGGGCGAGGAGGTCAAGGGCACCGGCAAGAGCAAGATCGACCTGGCCAAGCAGGCCGCGATCGACTCGCTCGGCCAGTTCGTGCCGCGGGACCAGGTCGGGCTGTGGCAGTTCGCGACCAAGCTCGACGGCGACAAGGACTACCAGGAGCTGCTGCCGGTGCAGCCGCTCGGCGCGAACGGCAAGGAGACCCTCGCGACGCGGCTGAGCGGGCTGACGCCGCAGTCGGGCACCGGGCTGTACGACACGTCGCTGGCCGCGTACGAGTACCTGAAGTCCCACCTCGACCCGGCGGCGATCAACGCGGTCGTCGTGCTCACCGACGGCCGCAACGAGGACTCCGGCGGCATCGACCTCGAGCACCTGGTGCCGCAGCTGCGGCCGGAGGGCAACGCGGAGACGGTCCGGCTGTTCACCATCGCCTACGGCTCGGACGCCGACCAGGGCGTGCTCAAGCAGATCGCCGAAGCGACCTCCGGATCGGAGTACGATTCGTCCAAACCGGACTCGATCAACCAGGTGTTCACCTCCGTGATCTCGAATTTCTGACATGAAGTTCGCTCGTGAGCTCGCCCAGCCGTGGGGACTGCTGCTGGCCGCCACGTCGGCGGGCGTGGCGTGGGCCGTGCAGCTGCCGGTCGCCGCGTCGGCCGGGATCGGCGTCGCCGTGCTCGCCGCCTGGGCCGGGGTGTCCGTGGCCACCCGCGAGAAGGAACCGGCGCCGCGGGAAGCCCGGGTGCTCGACGTCGCCGCCGGCTCGGCCGAGGAGAACTGGCTGCGCCGGGCCGAGGCCGCGGCGGACGGGTTCGTGTCCTTGAGCGACTCCCTCGGCCACGGCCCGCTCGCCGACCGCGTCGCGGACATGGAACCGGTGGTCCGCGAGACGCTGGCGACGCTGCGGCGCCTGGCGGGCCGGGCGTCGGCGACCGGCAACGCCCTGTCCCGCGTCGACCTGGACGCGGTCGCCCGCGAACGCCGCCGGCTGGAACGCGAGCTGCGGTCGGCCCACGCGGACGTGCGCGCCGATCTCGAACAGGCGCTGACGGCGGTCCAGGCACAGGCCGACGTGCACGCGCGGCTGTCCGGCGCGCGCGACAAGCTGCTGGCCCAGCTGCAGTCGGGCGCCCTCGGCCTGGACAGCCTGGTGGCGCGGGTCGCGGAGCTGACGGCCGCGACGACGGACGTCACCGTGGACACCGGCGCCGTGCGGGAGCTGAGCGACCAGCTGGAGGGCATCCGGCAGGGCGTGCTGGAGACCGAGCAGGCGACCCGGAGGTCGCTGGGCTAGACGGTCACCGGCGTCCGGTCGCGCCGCGGCAGCAGCAGCGGCGTCGCCAGCACGAGCACCCCGGCCACCCCGATCGCGACCCGCGGCCCGATGACCTCGGCGAGCACGCCCCAGACGGCGGTCAGCGTCGCGATCGCCGCCTTGGTGCTGACCGACCACGCCGACAGCGTCCGCGCGACGCGGCCCGGCGGCAGCTGCTCGAGCCGGTAGGTCGCCAGCACCGGGTTGAACACGCTGCAGCTGACGATCAGCCCCAGCTCGACGACCATGACGAAGACGAGCCCGCCGGTGCCGGGCGGCAGGAAGGCGAGCGCGAGGAGCCAGCAGGCCCGGACCGCGCCCGCCGTCACCAGCACGCGGTGGCGGCCGGACCGGGCGACCAGCCGCGGGGTCAGCCGCGACCCGGCGAGCCCGCCGAGGCACGGCACCGCGAACGCGAGCCCGTACTGCCACGGCGGGAACCCGAGCCGGTCGAGCATCAGCACGGCGAGCACCGGCTCGGTGCCCATCACCAGGCCGTTGAACACCATGGTGTTGAACAGCAGCGGCCGCAGGCCGGGGTGGGCGAGCAGGAAACGCCACCCGTCGGCGAGTTCCCGCACGCGCAGCCGTCCGGCGTTGTGCGGGTGCGGCTCGTCCCCGCGGATCGCGCGGATCCCGAGCGCGGAGAGCAGGAAGCTGACGGCGTTGGCGGCAACCGACGTCACGGGCCCGAACAGCGCGAACGCCGCCCCGCCGAGCGGCGGGCCGAGCGCGGTGGCCGTCCAGTTCGTCGACTCGAACCGGCCGTTCGCGACGAGGAGGTCCTCGGGCGGGAGGAACCCCTTGAGGAAGGCGCCGCTCGCGGACGTGAAGGTGATGTCCGCCGCGGCGACGACCACCGAGACGACCAGCAGCTGGGCGAAGCTCAGCACGCCGAGCGCGTAGCAGGCGGGCACGCTGACCAGCGCGGCGAACCGGACGAGGTCCATGGCGACCAGCACCGGCTGCTTCCGGTGGCGGTCGACCCACGGCCCGAGCGGCACGGCGACGAGCGCCCCGACGGCGGGTCCCACCGCGGCGAGCGCCGAGACCGCCGTGGGCCCGGCGTGCAGCACGAGGATCGCCAGCATCGGGAAGGCTCCGAAGCCGAGCCACGTCCCGAACGCGCTCACGGCGTAGGCCGACCAGAGCCACCTGAACCGCGGTCCCAGCGACCGCCCGCGCATCACCGGGAGATCAAAGCGAGGAAGCGTCCCGCGCGGCAAACAACCGACGCCACAACGCGGCGTTGTGAATCTAGAGTCGGTGATCGTGGACCTCGACGCCGTGCGCACCTTCGTCGCCGTAGTGGCGGCGGGCCGGTTCCAGGACGCCGCCACCGACCTGTCGATCACGCAGCAGGCGGTCTCGAAGCGCATCGCGGCACTGGAGAAGACACTCGGGGCGCGGTTGTTCACGCGCACGGCCCGCGGAGCCGTGCTGACCGGCGACGGCGAGGCGTTCCTCCCGCATGCCCGCGAGCTGCTGCGGGCCGAGGCACGCGCGATCGCCTCGGTGCGTTCGGGACGGCGGGCGTTGCGCGTCGACGTGATCGGCAGGCGGCTGGGCCCGGCGGCGCTGCTGCGGGAGTTCCACGAAGCGCATCCGGAGGTGGAGCTGGAGGTCGTGACGCTGTTCGACGCCGGAAGCGCGCTGAGTGCCCTGCGCGAGGGTTCGATCGACGCGTCGTTCCGCGCGGTGAACGGTCTTCCGGCGGATCTCGCGGCGGCGGCGGTGTGGGACGAGCCGCTCGAGCTGCTGTGCGGTCCCGGGCACGCGCTGGCGGCTGAGCCGTCGGTGACCCTGGCCGGGCTCGCCGGGCACCGGCTGTGGATGCCGGGCATCGTCCCGGGCACCGAGTGGGCCGCGTACTACGCGGACCTCGCGGCGGCGTTCGGGCTGTCGATCGACACGGCGGGCCCGAACTTCGGCACGGAGGTGGTGTTCGACGCCCTCGCGGAGTCGGCCGAAGTCGCGACGCTGATCGCCACCGGCGCCCGGCTGCACTGGCCCGCGGAGTACGACCTGCGGCGGGTGCGGATCGAGGATCCGACGCCGGTCTACCCGCATTCGCTGGTCTGGCGCCCCGAGGATCCGCATCCCGCGCTGGCGGCGCTTCGGCGGTATCTGCGGCCTGGACGGCAGGTCGCCGGAGCGTGGCGGCCGGGGTGGGCTCAGTCCAGCCAGACCGTGCCTCGCAGCCGTTCGGTGGTCGCCGACGGAATGGGCTGAAAGGCCCGGCTGCCGCGTTACCCGCGCGTGGCGGCCGGGTGGGCCGCTCAGCCCAGCCAGACCGTGCCCAGCACCGGGTAGCCCGGCAGCCCCGTCGTCGCCGCGCCGCGGCGGGGGACTCCCGCGATCCACAGGCGGCCCGTCGCCGCGATGTTGGCCGCCATCGAGGGGTCCGCCTTGGGCAGGCGGAAGCCGACCACCGTGCCGTCGGCCAGCATGGTCAGGCCGCTCAGCCGGGCCGAGCCGCGGCGGCCCATGCGGACCGGGCCGTCCGGGACCGCGCGGAGTTCCGTCCAGTGGTCCGCCGGGAGCGGGCGCGTGTGGGCGAGCGCACGGGCCGCCGTGGCCAGCGCGCCCAGCAGGGCGCCCGCCGCGAACGTCCACGCGACCCAGCCCGTCGGCGGGAAGTCGTGCCGCACCCAGATCGCGAACGCGGCAAGGACCAGCAGGAACGCCGACGTCCGGCGCAGTTCGCGGGCGATCTGACGGCGGTGGGCGGCCAGCACCGGGTCGAGCCGCGGCGACGCCGATCCGGCCGGCGCGGGCAGCGGCGCCGCTCCTGCCGGAGGCGCGTCGTGGATGCGGGCGCGGCGGACCCGCACCAGGCCGGGAAAGCCGGCGAACACCTTCGCACCGCGGCCCAGCAGCCAGATCCGGCGGTGCCCGGCCAGCAGCAGCCGGTACGCCTCGCCGAGCCGGACGTGCAGCCAGCGGCCGTCGGGCAGGCGGACACCGACCGTGCGGCCCGCCGCGACCAGGCCGTCGGCGGCGATGTCCACCAGCCGGAACGCCTCCCGCTTCAGCCGCGTTTCGGGCACCCGGACGTACGCGCGGTAGAGCCACCACGCCTCGGCCGAACCGGCCAGTGCGATCGTGCCGACCGACAACGCCACGCCCGTGCCGGTGAAGAACTGGGCGGCGCCGAACACCAGGAACAGCCAGGTCAGCAGCCGCCGGTCGGCCGTGGCCCTGCCGAGCCGGTCGAGGTACTCGCCGAAGATCGGCAGTGCCCCCGACGGCATGGCGGGGTCGAGCTCGAACGCGCGCACGCGTTCGGGCACCGGGACGATCTCCACGCGGGCCCCCACCGGGTCGGTCTTGGTCATCCGCTTTTCGACGAATTGCACACCGGCGTTACCGGGATGCCCCGCTCAGCGAAGCGACGTGACGGTCGCCGCAATCGGGCGACTACCCAGATCCCGCGGATTCAGGTTAGGCTCACCTAAGTAGGAGGTGAGCCGTGACCGAGGCACCCGCATCCATCCGCCGCCCGCCGGCACCGAACCCCGCCGAGCGAGCCAAGACGATCGCGACCCGCAACGGGCCCGCGTCGCTGATGCCCACCTGCGACCGCGCGAACCTCGACGGCGAGCGGGTCGTGCCCCTCCTGCACCACGTCCACCACAGCGGCAGCGTCAGCGTGCTGCTGCCCGACGACCACCCGCTGGTCCACGCGGCGAAACAGACCCAGCGCGGCGAACTCGCCGTGATGGTCGAACTGGCCGACCAGGCGCCGGTCGACCTGCGGGAACCGATCCGCGGCCTGCTGTGGATCACCGGCTGGCTGCGCCCGCTCTCGCCGGTGTCGGCCCGCGCGCGGGCGGTCGCGATCGCCGAGACGCGGCCCGACGAGCGGCTGCTCGACGTCGGCCACGGCGTCACGATGCTGCGGCTCACGCCCGCGTCCCTGGTGCTCGCCGACGCCGAAGGCACGCACTCGCTGCGCCCGCACATGTTCAGTGCCGCGCCACCCGACCCGTTCCACGACTACGAGGCGCAGTGGCTGCGGCACCTGGAGAGCCACCACGCCGACGTCGTCGAGCAGCTGGCGAAGCACCTGCCCGCCCAGCTGCGCGGCGGCCGGATCCGCCCGCTCGGGCTCGACCGGTTCGGGCTGCGCCTGCGCGTGGAGTCCGAGGCGGGCGACCACGACGTCCGGCTGGCGTTCTCGCGGTCGGTCGAGAGCCCGCCGCAGCTCGCGGCGGAGCTGCGGCGGCTGGTCGGCTGCCCGTTCCTGCGCGGCGCGTCAGGCTAGTTCGGCGGGGAAGCCGCCCTTCGCGACCGGGCCCCAGCTCTCGATCGTGACGCGGATGATGCTCTTGCCCTGCTTGACCATGGCTTCGCGGTATTCGTCCCAGTCCGGGTGTTCGCCCGAAATGCTGCGGAAGTACTCCACGAGCGGCTCGACCGAGTCCGGGACGTCGATCACCTCGGCGGTGCCGTTGATCTGGACCCACTGGTCGTTCCACTCGTCGGACAGCACACAGGCCGAGACCTTCGGGTTGCGCTTGATGTTCACGACCTTCGCGCGCTTCGGGTAGGTCGACACGACGAGCCTGCCCTCGCCGTCGACGCCGCAGGTCACCGGCGACAGCTGCGGGCCGCCGTCGGCCTTGGTGGTCAGCAGGATCGCGCGGTGGCGGGTGGACAGGAACTCGACCAGCGTGGCGCGGTCGACGGTTTCGTTGGTGGCGATGCTCCTCGGCATACCCCGAAGGTAGCGTGCGCCCATGACGTTCACCGCGCGATCGTGGCTGGCGCCGTCCCGCCCGGAGTTCCCCGGCACGGTCGAGGACCCGGCCGAACGCCGGGCGATCAAGCTGGAGCTGCTGATCGTCTTCGGGATCACGCTCGGCCTGTCCGGCGTGCGCAGCCTGCTGTCCCTTGTGGACTCGCTGCTGCAGCCGGTGCCGCTGGCCCAGCAGCAGGCCCAGCTGAACGTCCCGCAGGCCGCGGCGAGCCTGATCGACCTGCTCAAGCAGCTGCTGTCGGCCGCCCAGCTGGTCGGCTGGGGCGCGCTCGGGCTGTACCTGCTGTGGCGCGCGGGCATCAAGGGCGCGCAGCTGGGCCTGGACCGCCGGTCGCCGGGGCGCGACACGCTGCTGACGCTCCTGCTCGCCGCGCTGATCGGGATCCCCGGACTGGCGCTGTACTTCGTCTCCTACCACCTGGGGTTCAGCCTGGCGGTGCAACCGTCCACTTTGGGCGACACGTGGTGGCGGCCGATCTCGCTGACGCTCTCGGCGTTCGGCAACGCCTTCGCCGAGGAAGTCCTGGTCGTCGGCTATCTCTTGACGCGGCTGCGGCAGCTCGGCGTCCGGGAGAACACCGCCGTGTTCGGTGCCGCGGTGCTACGCGGGTCCTACCACCTGTACCAGGGGTTCGGCGGGTTCGTGGGGAACTTCGTGATGGGGCTGGTGTTCGGGCGGCTGTGGCAGAAGACGAACCGGCTGTGGCCGCTGGTCGCCGCCCACACGCTGTTCGACTTCGTGTCGTTCGTCGGATATTCGCTGCTCAAGGGTCACGTTTCCTGGTTGCCCTGAGTAGGCTCGGCGGGTGATCGACGAAACGACACCTCCCCGGGTGGACAGCGAAGTCGGACCCCTGCGCGCGGTGCTGCTGCACCGGCCCGGCAACGAGCTCAAAAGGCTGACGCCCCGCAACAACGACCAGCTCCTATTCGACTCGATCCCGTGGGTCGACCGGGCACAGGCCGAGCACGACGCGTTCGCCGAAGTGCTGCGCAGCCGCGGCGTCGACGTCCTGCTGCTGGCCGACGCGCTCCGCACGGCGCTGGAGGACGACCGCGCCCACGCGGCGGGCGTGCACGCGGCGGTCGACGACCGGCGGCTCGGCGGCGACCTCGCCGACTCGCTGCGGTCGCACCTGTCGAGCGTCGACGCCGCGGGCCTCGCCGAGGTGCTGATGGCCGGGATGACGTTCGAGGAGCTGCCGTCGTCGGAAGGCGCGTCGCTCGTGCGGATGATGAACCACCCGCACGACTTCGCCGTCGACCCGCTGCCGAACCTGCTGTTCACCCGCGACTCGTCGGTGTGGATCGCCGACCGGGTGGCGATTTCGTCGCTGACCATGCCCGCGCGCCGCCGCGAAACCGCGGTCCTCGACCTGATCTACGCCTACCACCCGCAGTTCCGCCACGCGGCCCGCGCGTACGGCGCGCATTCGGCGCCGATCGAGGGCGGCGACGTCATGCTGCTGGCGCCGGGCGTGCTCGCCATCGGCGTCGGCGAGCGCACGACGGCGGCAGGCGCGGAGTCCCTGGCGCGGTCGGTGTTCGCCGACGGCATCGCGCACACCGTGCTGGCGGTGCCGATCGAGCAGTCCCGCGCGACCATGCACCTGGACACCGTGTGCACGATGGTCGACGCCGACGCGGTGGTGATGTACCCGCTCGCCCGCGACTCGCTGACGGCGTTCACGCTGCGCCCGACCGGCGACGGCGGCGTGAAGGTGGCCGGCCCGGCGCCGTTCCTGACGGCCGCGGCCGAGGCGATGGAGATCGACCGGCTGCGCGTCATCGACACCGGCCTCGACCCGGTGACCGCCGAGCGCGAGCAGTGGGACGACGGCAACAACACGCTCGCCCTGGCCCCGGGCGTCGTCGTCGGCTACGAGCGGAACGTCGAGACGAACGAGCGGCTGGAGGCGGCAGGCATCGAGGTGCTGCCGATCGCCGGGTCCGAGCTGGGCTCCGGCCGGGGCGGGCCGCGGTGCATGTCCTGCCCGGTACGGCGCGATCCACTGCGGTAAATGAAGTAAGCCTTCCCTAAAATTGCCCGGCAATTTAGGGAAGGCTTACTTAAATAAGGTGAGTCTTCTTTAGGAATGGTAACCCTAATAGGGGGCAGATCACCAGTCCGAAGTGGAAAACAATCGATCACTGACGTACGGTGGTGCCATGGCCCTCACGAAGAAGAAAGAACCGCGCTCCAAGTTCTACGAACTGCTGCAGGCGCAGATCCACAACGAGTTCAACGCGTCCCAGCAGTACATCGCGCTCGCGGTGTGGTTCGACGCCGAGGACCTGCCGCAGCTGGCGAAGCACTTCTACAAGCAGTCCGTCGAAGAGCGCAACCACGCGATGGCGCTCGTGCAGTACATGCTCGACCGCGACCACCACGTCGAAATCCCGGGCACCGGGGAGGTGCGCAACGACTTCTCCAGCGTCACCGAACTCATCGAGCTCGCGCTGAACCAGGAGAAGGAGGTCGCCGCCGACATCTCCGCGATGGCCAAGGCCGCGCGCGCCGAAGAGGACTACATCAGCGAGCAGTTCGTGCAGTGGTTCCTCAAGGAACAGGTCGAAGAGATCTCCCAGATGAACACGCTGCTGAACGTCGTCAAGCGCGCGAACGGCAACCTGTTCGAGGTCGAGAACCACCTGTACCGCGAGTCCGTCGGCGACGGCGGCACCGACTCGCAGATGCCGCCGGTGGCCGGCGGGAAGCTCTGAGCTTCACGCAGCGACGAAAAAGCCGGGCTCTCCCCCTGTGGACAGCCCGGCTTTTCGCATGCGGCCGGCCGGTCAGCCGGCGCAGTCCTGGGTGATGCTGGCGAGCGTCGTCTGGACGACTCCGCTCTCCCCGAGCCGGAAGCTGTAGGTGGCGCTTTCGCTCGCCGGGGCGACGACGCCGTTGGGGTCTTGCTTGGCCGTCGGGTAGGCGGCGAGCACCTGCTCCTTGGTCGACCCGACGCCGACCCCTTCGGCGGTGTGCGCGGGCCCGTCCGGGCTGACGGTGACGACGCCGACGGACTTCGAGATGACGACGGTCGCGGGGGCGGGTACGCCGGCGCCCTGCGCCTGGTAGATGGTGCAGGCCGGGGTGGCCGTGGTCTCGGTGAGCGTGACGACCTGGGCGGCGTCGGCCTGCGACATGCCGAGCTTGAGCTTGCCGAAGCCGTCGGCCGCGAGCAGGGGCCCGGTGGTCACGTCCGGCAGCCGGGACGGCTGGGCGGCGGACGGCGGCCGCGACGGCTTCGACGCCGGCGCCCCGGGCGGCACGGAACCGGCCATGCTCTGGGTGCCGGTCGGGCCCGGCGTCGACGGCGAGGGCTGCGGGGTACGGCCGGGGGTGAGGTTCTCGGGTGGTGCGACGCCGAGGGTGCCGCCGTCGGCGGACATCACCGCGGTGCTGTCTTCGGTGTGGAGCCGGAGCATCGCCAGCCCACCCGCGACGACCACGGCGGCCGCGGCGACACCCGTCACGGCCTGCACGGCGTGGCGGCGACGGCGGCGCCGTCGCGCGCCCGCCACGATGACCGGGGCGGCGCCGGACGGCGGCGGCAGGTCGAGACGCTCGTCGGCGAACAGTTCACGCAGGCGCTGTTCCAGCTCCTCCTCGGAGATGTTCAACCCGCATCACTCCCTTCGCCTTCGGCCGGTTGCAGCTTCATCCGCAGCGAGGCGATCGCCTTGCTGGCCTGGCTCTTCACCGTGCCCTGCGTGACGCCGAGGGCACTGGCGATTTCCGCTTCGGAGAGGCCTTCGTAGTAACGCAGCACCATGACCGCACGTTGTCTCGGCGGCAGAGTTCGTAACGCGCGCCACAGCGGCTCGTGCTCGAACGGGTCCGCAGGCACGTGCGGGCTGGTGTCCGGCAGGTCGGCCACCAGGTTCTCGCGCCGCGTCCGCCGCCAGCGGCTGACGTGCGCGTTCGCCATCGACCGGCGGACGTAGGCCAGCGGGTCGCCGGTCTTCTCGTGCACGTACGTCCAGCGCGAACCGATCTTCTCCAGCACGGTCTGCACCAGGTCCGCCGCGTCGTGCGGGTTGCCGGTGAGCGCGTGGCCGTACCGCAGCAAGCCGGGCAAGGTCGCCTGCACGAAAGCACCGAAGTCGGCAAGCTCAGCCGGCAACGTCGCGGCCCTCCCTCGGCCTGCGCTGGTCACCCAGGTATCTCCCCCGGTGAAGACGGGTGCCGCAGCGGTCACCGTATCGCCTCCCATCGGGGTCGGGTAGCCGGAAGCCGAGTCGCTTTCCTCCCCAACACGCATCAGATCCCCCTCAGGTTGCCCGCATACCCGGCCGGATTTTTCGGAGATCGGGCCGGGTGACGAGTTGCCCACCTCAGCGGCGGGCGAGCGAGTCCGGCAGGCGGAAGCCGCCGCCGTCCACCTCGCGGAATGCGTGCACGCCGACGACCGCTGCCCGCGGGATCGGGCCGTACACGTGCGGAAACCGGATCCCGGCGGGATGCGGCGGCACGCCGTCCTCCCACCGGACCGGTGCCCCGGTCTTCGCCGGGTCGATCTCGAGCAGCACCAGATCGGTGCGCCCCCGGTAGAACTCGTCGGCAGGCAGGTGTGCCGTGCCGAAGTCGGAGCAGTGGACGAACCCGGTTTCCGCCAGTGACGGCGGCCGGTATTCGCCGCCTTCCCCCACCTCGGCCCAGTCGGCCGCCCCGCAGATGTGAAGTATCACGCCGAGAATCGTCCCACCGGCGCGATCCGCCGTCGGTGTCTCTTGCGCCACATAATGCCTGGTTGAACGCTCACCGAGTCGGCCGGACCCGGTGACGGAGGCTCAGCGCAGGGTGAGCTGACGACCGATGAGGCCGTCCCGCGCCCGCCGCTCGGCGGCGTTCAGCGGCTCGTCGTCGAGCGACTTCAGTGCCGTCTCGAGACGGGCGCCGAGGGCGTCCTTCGCGTCCGCCCACTCGCGGGCGTGCGCCTCGGGGTCGAGGTCCCAGACCGGCACGAGCAGGCCGTGCGCCCGGAACGAACCCGCGTAGCGCGAGCCCTCCCCGAGCCCCAGCTCCCCGGCGGCTGACAGCCGCGCCAGCGCCTGGAGCAGCAGGTTCTCCGGCTCCGGCCGCACCCAGCGCAGGTGCGCCTTCTCGCCGGCGAGGACCCAGTAGGCCCCCGAGCCGAGCCGTTCGGTGGGCATGATGGCGGCGTTCGCGCGTTCGAGCGACACGGCGACGTCCCCGGTCGCGTCCGCGTCCTCGGGCAGCCACCAGGCGAAGTCGCTGTGCAGCGTGACGTCGAGTTCGGCGCCGGGCTCCAGCAGGTCCTGCAGGCGGGCGTGCTCGTCGGCGGACGGCGGGGTCGTGGTGTCCGGCACGCCGAGGACGTCGCCCTCCTTGGCGTCCAGCAGCCACTTCAGCGACCGGCCGAGGTCACGGCTGATGTCGGAGGACCGCGTCTGCACCTGAAGGCCGAGGTAGCGCTCCCCGTCCGAGCGGACGAACGCGGCGGCGGCCATCGGCAGCACGGTGCCGAGGGTGACGTCCCCGCCGTCGGCGAGGGTCAGCTTGGCGGTCGCGGAGGGCACGAACTCGCGCAGCGCGATCAGCTCGGGCTCCGCGGCCAGGCCTTCGAACGGCTGGCCGACGAAGACGTCGCGCACCTTCGGCTTGCGGTCCGACGCCTGCTTGGGACCCTTCTTGCGCGCGCCCTTGCCCACTGCTGCCTCCTCTGCCTCGGCTTGGAACGCTATCGAAGGGCTGGTCCCGGCACGTGTCCGGCCCCCGCGATCCGGGGTTCCCGAGCCCGCCGGAGCTAGAGTCGGCGGGTGTTCGACCCTGCCGATCCGGCCTTCATCGAGAACCCGTACCCGTTCTTCGCCGACCTCCGCGAGCGCGGCGAAGTCCACCGGCACGACGGGCTGGGCATCGCCGTCGCGGTGTCGCACGCGGCGTGTTCGGCGGTGCTCAGGCACCGCGGCCTCGGCCGCATCTGGACCGACGCCCAGCCTGCCGAGCGCTTCGCGGCCTTCAACCTGCTGCACCGCAACTCGCTGCTGGAGAACGAACCCCCGGCCCACACGCGCCTGCGCCGCCTGATCGCGGGCGCGTTCGGCCGCGGCCACGTCCAGCGGCTGCGCCCGATGGTGGCCACGCTCGCCGACCGGATGGTCGACGACCTGGCGGCCGCGATCGCCGCGGACGGCAGCGCCGACCTCCTGGAGCACCTGGCCCAGCCGCTGCCGGTCGCGGTGATCGCCGAGCTGCTGGGCGTCCCCGCCACCGACGGCCCGCGGATGGTCGAGCTGTCCAACGCGATCGTCAAGATGTACGAGTACGGCCTGCCCGAGGAGGGCCGCGACGCGGCCGAGCGCGCCTCCGCCGAGTTCGTGGCCTACGTCCGTTCGGTGGCGCAGGCCCGGGCTTCGGCCCCGGGCGACGACATCATCAGCGACCTCCTCCGCAGCGAGCTGACCCCGGACGAGCTGGTCGCCACGGCGGTGCTGCTGCTGATGGCCGGCCACGAAGCAACGGTCAACGTGCTCGGCAACGGCGTCACGGCACTGCTCACGCACCGCGACCAGTGGGAGCGCCTGCTGGCCTCACCATCCCTCCTGGATTCGTGTGTGGAGGAACTGATCCGGTTCGACGCGCCCCTGCAGCTGTTCGAGCGGACGGCAACCGAAGACGTGACGATCGCCGGATTCACCGTGCCGCAAGGACAGAAGATCGGCGCACTGCTCGGAGCCGCCGCCCGCGACCCGAAGGTGTTCGACGCCCCGGACCGCCTGGACATCGGCCGCACGCCGAACGCCCACCTGGGGTTCGGGCTGGGCATTCACTACTGCGTGGGTGCTCCTCTCGCGCGGGTGGAGATCGCGGCCGCGGTGAGTGCGCTGGCGGCGAAGCTGCCGGGGCTGCAGTTGGCGGAGCCGCCTCGGCGGCGGCCGGAGTTCGTGATCAGGGGGTTGCAGGAGCTTCGGGTCACGGTGTGACTCCTTTCGCGGAATCCGGTCATGGCTTTACTCCCTCGAACAGGTCGTCTTCCGGTTCGGGGCCTGGCTTCGGGTAGGCCAGGTGGTAGTCCTCGTAGGGCCAGACCTTCCGCTCGATCTCGCGTGAGTGCGCGAAGAACGGGTGGGCTGGGTCGACCTGGGTGGCGTGGGCCAGGAGGGCCTGGTCGCGGGTGGCGAAGTATTCCTCGCAGCGGATTCTCGTCGTGACCGGCAGTTCGTCCTCGGCGGGCAGTTCGGCCAGGACGTCGCCCATGGCGGAGTCGAGGCCTGCGGCCAAAGTTGCGTCGTGGATGGCCTGGAACCACGATCGGCTCAGGACCGCTTGGTAGTACAGCTTTTGCGGACGCCACGGCGTGCCGGAGTAGCGCGTGGGGTCGGCGGCCGCCGAGAAGGCCTCCACTGTCACCTCGTGGGTGCGGATGTGGTCCGGGTGGGGGTAGCCGCCCGTTTCGTCGTAGGTGATCACCACGTGGGGACGGAACTCGCGGATCAGGGCGACCAGCGGGGCTGCCGCTTCCTCCAGCGGCAGCGTGGCGAAGCTGCCTTCGGGCAGTGGCTCGCCCTCGGCCGGGAGGCCGGAGTCGGTGAAGCCGAGGAAGCGTTGGCGGATGCCCAGGATTTGGGCCGCCGCCGCCATTTCGCGGCGCCGGATCTGCGGGAGATTGGCCCGGATTTCCGGGGTGTCGAGGGCCGGGTTCAGGATGTCGCCGCGTTCGCCGCCCGTGCAGGTGGCCACGAGGACGTCGACGCCTTCGGCCGCGTAGCGGGCCAACGTCGCTGCGCCCTTGCTGGACTCGTCGTCGGGGTGGGCGTGGACGCTCAACAGGCGGAGGGTCAACGGGACTCCTTCAAGGATCGGGACGGGAAGAACGCTGCCGGGATCAGGGTCAGCGCGGAGAGGGCCAGAGCCCACGTGAACGTCGTACCGAAGGCTGCCGGGGGCGGTGACGTCGTCAGCGCGTGGTGGAGGACCGCCGCCAGCAGGGCCGTGCCCAGGGAACCGCCGATGCGGTTGACCACGTTGAACGCGCTCGCCGCCCGGGGGATGCGGGTGCGCTCCAGGCTGCCGTACAGCGTTGTCATGCCCGGAGCCGTGGCCGCGCCCAGGCCTGCGCCGCGGATCAGCAGGGACAGCGTCAGCCAAGCGCCGCCCGGGGCCGAACCCAGCTGGGTGAACGCAATCGTGCCCAGCAGGGACAGGGCGATTCCGGCCAGCATCATCCGGCGCGGGCCGAAGCGGGACAGCAGGCGGCCGCCCAGCAGCATCACCGCCGCCGAGCCCAAAGCCTGGGGTGCCAGGAGGAGCCCCGCGCGCAACGCGCTCGCCTGCTCGACCTGCTGGTAGTAGAGCGGGAGCACCAGCATCGAGCTGTACAGCGACGCCCCCAGCAGGAACGTGCTGCCGCTCGCCACCGCGAAACCCCGGTTCCGGAACAACGTCAGGTCCAGCACCGGCGACGGCGTCCGCGCCGCGTGGACGCCGTAGGCCGCCAGCAACACCGCCCCGGCGATCGCCGCCCAGGCCACGCCTTCCGACAGGCCGTACACCAGCGCCGCGAGCCCGGGCGAGAGCAGCGCGATGCCGACGACGTCGAGGGGCGCCCGGACGCCGTCCGGAGGCGGTGCCGGGAGGAGCCGGCAGGCCAGCACGAACGTCGCCACGCCCAGCGGGACGATGCCGAAGAACATCCAGCGCCAGCCCAGGTCCGCGACCAGTGCGCCGCCGAGCATCGGGCCCAGTACCGGGGCCACCGTGGCCGGCAGCGTGACCACGCCGATCATCCGGCCCAGTGCCGGGCCCGCCGCCTGCGCGAACACCGCCTGCCCGACCGGCTGCATCAGCCCGCCGCCCAGGCCGTGGAGCACCCGGAACGCGATCAACGCCGGTGCCGACCACGCGAAGCCGCACAGCAGCGTGCCCGCCGTGAAGAGCGCCACCGCCGTCAGCCACACCGCGCGGCCGCCGAACCGGTCGGCCAGCCAGCCCGACAGCGGAATCGCCGCCGACGCCGCCAGCAGGTACCCGCTCGCCACCCACTGCACCGTGGTCAGCGGGCTGCCCAGGTCACGGGCGATCGAGTCGATCCCGACGGTCACGATCGTCGCATCGAGGATCGACAGCACCGCGCCCATGATCAGGACGCCGCCGAGCCGCCACAGCGCGGCATCCGGACGGAGAGCCGTCGTCATGTCCACCCCCAGTCGTTAGGTCGAACCTCAGATTAGGTCCGACCCAGTGACTAGGTCAAGCACAAACTTGGGTCCGACCCAGTAGAGTGAACGGCATGAGCGAGGGACTCCGGGCCCAGAAGAAGCACGAGACCAGGAAGAACATCTCCGACGTCGCGACGCGGCTGTTCATCCGCGACGGCTTCGAGGACGTGACGATCGCCGAGATCGCCGCCGAGGCGCGCGTGGCCAAGATGACCGTGACGAACCACTTCCCACGCAAGGAAGACCTCGTCTTCGACATCCGCGCGGACTTCACGGCGTGGCCGTCGGAGCTGATCCACGACAGCGTCTTCCACGACACCCGCGAGCTGTACTTCGAGCTGCTCGACGCCCAGCACGCCCTGGTGGGGTTCTCGGGCCGGGGATTCGCCCGGATGATCAAGGAGAGCCCGGTCCTGACCAACGCCCTGCACGAACTGCACCGCGAGCGCGAGGCGAACCTGGCGAACCTGCTGACCGGACGCCACCCCGGCGACGGCCTCCGTCCGGTGCTCGCCGCCGCGCACCTCGCCACGTTGCTGCGGGTGCTGTTCCAGGACGTCTTCGACCGCACGCTGGACGGCCAGCCGCGGAAGGACATCGTGGACGCCGTGTGGCCGGCCGCGGAACAGGCCTTCGACCAGCTCGAACCGGTCTTCGGCGGGTACTAGCGCGCGGCGCCGGCGGGCCGCGAGTTGCGCAGTTCCGGTTCCGGGGCGCCCGTCACCTTCAGCACGCGCATTTCGCGCACGTCCAGGGCGTCGGACGGGACCAGCAGGGCCGAGAACCGCCGCACCACCAGCGCGGTCAGCACGGCGAGGGCGGCCGCGGCCAGGTCGGTCAGTGCGACCAGGACGACGCTGTCCGCCATCGACTGGACGTCGCCGCGGAAGCGCCACACGATCGACGCGGCCAGCAGGATCCAGTTCAGCAGCCAGGCTCCCCACCACACCATGACCTGGCGGGACGGCTTCGGCCGGACGTCGCGTGGGCGGCGCAGGACCGCGTGCTCCAGCTCGCCGGCGATCGACAGCGCCATCGGGAGGTTGGCCACCGGCACGAGGACGCCCACCAGCACCTGCCACAGCGGGCGCGGCGGGTCGTCGCCGGAGGCGTCCGCCGCGGCCTGGCGGGCGACCAGCAGCCACCAGAGCGACAGGCCGGCGGGCAGCAGCGCCAGGATCGAGGCGAGAAGCCCGGACGTCAGCACGAAGCCGTCGGAGAACGCCACCACCGAGCGGGACAGCGCGGAGTCGCGGCCCTGCACGAGCAGCACGTACCGCCAGATCTCCGCGACGGCGGCGACCACGGCGAGGACGGCGAACCCGTAGAGGATGCCGACCAGGCTGCGGCTCAGCACCGGCACGCGGTCGATCGGGCGGATCTCGTCGGACGCCGTGCCGGGCACGGACGTCGGGCGGCGCCACACCAGGTTCGGGAAGCCCCAGCGCGGCGGCACCGGGTACGACGGCGGGCCGAGGTAGCGCTCGGGCACCACGACGCGACGGCGGGGCCACGCGCCGGGCGGCGGGGTCGCCACCCAGCGCAGCTTCGGCCGGTGGACCGGACGGCGGTGGTACGGGTACGGCTCCGGCTGGGCGGCCAGCGTCCGGCCCTGCAGCTGCTGCGCGGTGGGCGGGGGCGTCTGGCGCGGCCAGTACCCAGGAGGGTGGGACGGAGGCTGACCCGGGTGCAAGGCTAGATCACTTCGGGTTCGATGCCGGGGTGCTCGCCGACCATCGGACGGCCTTCGCGCTGCCAGGCACCCATGCCGCCGGCGACGTTCACCGCGTCCCAGCCGCTCTGGTTGAGCCACGCGGCCGCGCGCGCGGACCGGCCGCCGCTGCGGCAGATCACGTGGATCGGCTGGTCGTCGGGCAGGTCGGCCAGCTCGCCGACGCGGGCGGGCAGCTCACCCATCGGGATGTGCACCGCGCCGGGCGCGTGGCCGGCGGCCCATTCGTCGTCTTCGCGGACGTCGAGCAGGACGAGGCCGTCCGTGGGCAGGTCGCGGACCTCGGCGGTCGGCAGTTCAGCAGGGCTCACCACGATCTCCATGCTGCCATGCGGGTGCGTTGCCCGCGCGTGAGGTGGACGTCAGTGAGCCACCGCCTTCTCGGCTCCCGCACCGGTCAGCGCCCGGACCTCCATCTCGGCGAACTTCGCCGCGTTCCGCTCCTTCGACAGGACCGTGCCGAGCCAGCCGAGCAGGAACGCCGCCGGGATCGAGACCAGGCCCGGGTTGTCCAGCGGGAACCAGTGGAAGTCGACCCCCTGGATCATCGACGCGCTCCGGCCCGTCTTCGGGTCCACCGGCTTGCCCGACACTGCGGGCGAGAAGACGATCAGCACGATCGTGACGAGCAGGCCGCCGTAGATCGACCACAGCGCGCCCTGGGTGTTGAACCGCTTCCAGAACAGCGAGTACAGGATCGTCGGCAGGTTCGCCGAGGCCGCGACGGCGAAGGCCAGCGCCACCAGGAACGCCACGTTCTGGCTCTTCGCGAGGATGCCGCCCGCGATGGCCAGCGCGCCGATCACCAGCGCGGTGATCCGGGCGACCCGCACCTCGCCGCCGGTGGAGAGCTGCCCCTTCTTGATGACGTTCGCGTAGACGTCGTGGGCGAAGGACGCCGACGCCGTGATCGTCAGGCCGGCGACCACCGCGAGGATCGTCGCGAACGCGACCGCGGAGATGAACCCGAGCAGCACCGGGCCACCGAGTTCGAGGGCCAGCAGCGGCGCCGCCGCGTTCGTCGTGCCGGGCGCCTTCGCGATCTTGTCGGGCCCGACGATGGCGCCCGCGCCGTAGCCGAGCACCAGGGTGAACAGGTAGAACACGCCGATCAGGACGATGGCCCAGACGACCGACCGCCGGGCGTCGCGCGCCGTCGGCACCGTGTAGAAGCGCATCAGCACGTGCGGCAGGCCCGCCGTGCCGAGGACCAGGGCGATGCCGAGGGACAGGAAGTCGAGCTTGGTCGTGCCGGTCTTGCCGTACTGCTTGCCGGGGTCGAGCAGCGCCGCGCCGGTCTTGCCGCCCTTGTCGACGGCGGCCTGGAACAGGCTGGACAGGTTGAAGCCGTACTTGGCGAGCACCCACAGCGTCATCGCGAACGCGCCGATGATGAGCAGCGCGGCCTTGATGATCTGCACCCACGTGGTGCCCTTCATCCCGCCGATCAGCACGTACAGGATCATGATCACGCCGACGACGGCGATCACGACGTCCTGGCCCGCTTCGCCGGAGATGCCCAGCAGCAGGTTCACCAGGCCGCCGGCGCCGGCCATCTGCGCGAGGAGATAGAAGAACGACACGGCCAGCGTGGAAATCGCCGCGGCCGCGCGGACCGGCGTCTGCTTCATGCGGAACGCCAGGACGTCGCCCATCGTGAACTTGCCGGTGTTGCGCAGCAGTTCCGCGACGAGCAGCAGCGCGACCAGCCAGGCGACCAGGAACCCGATCGAATAGAGGAATCCGTCGTAGCCGTTGACGGCGATCGCGCCCGCGATGCCGAGGAAGGAGGCCGCCGAAAGGTAGTCGCCGGAAATGGCGATGCCGTTCTGCGGGCCGGTGAACGCGCGGCCGGCGGCGTAGTAGTCCGACGCGGTCTTCGTGTTCCGGCTGGCGCGGAACACGATCACCAGCGTGATGACGACGAAGACGAGGAAGATGATGATGTTGAGGGTGGAGTTGCTGCCCTCCACGCCCGCCGCGACGGTCACCGGCCCGGCTCCCCTTCGATGCGCGCGCGGATCTCGTCGGCGACGGGGTCCAGCCTGCGGTTGGCGTAGCGCACGTAGACGCCGGTGATGACGAACGTCGAGACGAACTGCAGCAGGCCGAAGACCAGGCCGACGGTGATGTTGCCGAACAGCTTCGTGCTCATGAAGCCGTGCGCGTAGTCGGCGAGCAGGACGTACAGCAGGTACCAGAGCAGGAACAACGCGGTCATCGGGAAGACGAACACCCGCAGCCTCCGGCGCAGGTCCGTGAATTCGGGACTTCCATGGATCTTCTCCCAGTCGGTCGGCTCGACGCTGCTCACAGCGGATCGCCACCTTCCGTTCTCGTCCGATCGGGCGTCAGCTCTCAAGTAAAAACCCACTGAGAGATTTGCGCACCCTGTCATTTACCAGAACGAGCCTCACCCGATCCGGTAAAAAATTTCGGACAAATCACTTGCGGTGTCGACCGCGCCCGGCGATCCGGGTCTTCTCCTCGGCCTGGCCGAACCGCGCGACCGCCCGGTCCCGCATGAAACCGAGCGGATCGGGTGCGTGCAGCCGCAGCATGATGTCGTGGACGTGCTCCGGACGGCCGTACCCGGTGACGCGGCTGACCAGGTACGTCGTCACGAACGCCACCGGCACGGTGATCAGGGCGGGCTGGCTGACGTACCAGGGCGCCCAGCCGCCGGTGTAGCCGCTCACGATGTCGAGCACCAGCGCGGCCAGCACCAGCCCGCCGCCGACGAACATCCCGGCCAGCGCGCCCGGCCAGGACAGCTTCCGCCACCAGATGCCCAGCACCAGCAGCGGGCTGAACGTCGACGCGGCGAGCGCGAAGGTCAGCCCGACCGACAGCGAGATGTCGCCCGGCCGCAGCCCGACCGCCAGCCCGATCGGGAACAGCGCGACCAGCCCGGTCGCCACGCGGAAGTCCCGCACCCGGCCGCGCAGCACGTCGGTCGACACGACGCCTGCCACGCTCACCAGCAGCCCGGACGTGCTGGACATGAACGCGGCGAAGGCGCCCGCGGCGGTCACCGCGCCGAGGATCTGGCCGCCGATCCCGGGCAGGATCGCCGAGGGCAGCTGCAGGATCGCCGCGTCCGTGTTGCCGGTGACCAGCAGTTCCGGGACGTACATCCGGGACAGCGCGCCCAGCAGCGTCGGGAACAGGTAGAACAGCCCGAGCAGCAGCAGGACGTGCACGGTGGTGCGGCGCGCGGCCTTGCCGTCGGGGTTGGTGTAGAAGCGGACCAGCACGTGCGGCAGGCCCATGGTGCCCAGGAACGTCGCGAACATCAGCGAGTACGTCTGGAGCAGGTCGGTGAGGCTGCCGGACCCGGGGTGCAGCCAGTCCGCGTTGTCCGCGACGGAGTCGCTGACCACGGGCACCGGCGTGCCCGCCATGAACTTCAGCTTGGTGCCTTCGGAAACCGTGTGCGGCGCCAGCGGCGTCCAGTGCGTCGGCCCGGCCGCCGGGCCGTTGTCGGTGCGGCCGTAGGCGTAGAGGTAGGTGTCCGTGGTGACGTGCAGCGTGACGTCGGTCCGCACGTCGACCGTGGTGTCGCTGGTGAACACCGGCGGTGCGGGCGCGCCCAGCGGGCGGAAGCCGTCCGGGCCGCCACCGGCGAAGAAGACCATGCACAGCACGAACGCGGGCACCGCGATGGCGAACAGCTTCAGCCAGTACTGGAAGGCCTGGACGACGGTGATCGCGCGCATGCCGCCGGAAATCACGTTGAACGCCACGAGGACCATGACCACGACGGCGCCCGCCCACGCCGGCATCGGCAGGATCGTCGCCAGCGTCAGGCCGGCGCCCTGCAGCTGCGGGACCATGTAGAGAATCCCGATGAACACCACGAACGCCGTGGAGAACCGGCGCAGGCCGATCGAGCCGAGCCGCATCTCGACGAAGTCCGGCAGCGTGTACGCGCCGGAGCGGCGCAGCGGTGCCGCGACGAAGAGCATCAGTGCGAGATAGCCCGTGGTGAAACCGATCGGGAACCACAGCGCGTCGGCGCCGTCCTTGAGCACGATGCCGGCGATGCCGAGGAACGACGCCGCCGACAGGTACTCACCCGAGATCGCGGCGGCGTTGCGCCGGGACCGCACGGTGCGCCGCGCGAGCAGGAAGTCGTGTGTGCTCGTGGCCGACCGCGAGGACCGGTGACCGAGGTAGGGCACCACCACGGCGACCAGCACGATGCCGGTCAACGCCCACGGGTTCAGCTGCACGGGGGAATCCTCGCACGACTCGGTGCGAACCTAGTTTTCGATCATGTCCACGAACGCGCGTTCGTTGCGTTCGGCCAGCCGGTTGTACCAGATGCCGACACCGAACAGGAACGGGAACGGCAGCACGCCGAGGATCAGCCAGGGCACCGGGATGCCTGCCAAGCTCGACCGGGCGAAGCCGGGCAGGAGGTGGAACAGCACCGGCAGCGAGCCGAACACGACGACGACGAGCAGCGCGAGCAGCACCGCCGTCCGCAGCTGCACCTTCACCAGGTGGTCCCGGACGAGCAGCTTCCCCCAGCTGGTCTGCTCTTCCAGCTCGACGCGGGCGCGCAGGGTGCCGGCGCCGCGGCGCGGGTCGGCGAGGATCACTCGCTCCCGCTTCGGTTTCGCGTGGTGTTCCGGCTTCGGCGGCGGCTCGGGCGCCGGCGGCAGCGGCTCGACGACGGCCCGGTCGGCAGGCTGCGGCAGCGGCCGGTGCCGGGCCCGCCTGCCGAGTGTCGGATCGGGTTCGCGGACGCCGTTCGCGCGGCGCTCGTAGAAGTCGTCGGACATGACCGGGCCCTGGTCAGCCGTTCCGGCCCGAACCGACCAGCCGGTCCTTCAGCGCGCGGGTGTGCCGCCTGCTGACGGGCAGCACCTTCTCCTCGTTGCCGATCACGACCTGGTAGCCGCCCTGGCCCATGCGCAGCTCGGTGATCAGCGGCAGCGCGACCAGGAACGACCGGTGGATCCGGACGAACCCGGCCTTCTCCCAGCGTTCCTCCAGCTGGGCCAGCGGGATGCGGACCAGGTGGCTGCCCTCGGTGGTGAACAGCCGCGCGTAGTCGCCCTGCGCCTCGACCCAGCGGACCGAGGAACGCGGGATGAGCTTGGTGGTGCCGGCCAGCTCGACGGGGATGACCTCGTCGTTGGTCTTCACCGGCTCGCCTGCCACCGCACCGGGCGGCGGCGCCGCGGCGGCGGCCAGCTTGTCCATGACACGCGAGATCGCGCGGTCGAGCCGGTCCTGCTGGTACGGCTTGAGCACGTAGTCGAGGGCACCGAGATCGAAGGCGTTCACGGCCTCCTCGGCATGCCCGGTGACGAAGACCAGGCACGGCGACGGCCGCAGCGCGGCGAACACCCGGGACATCTCCATCCCGGACAGCCCGGGCATGTCGATGTCGGCGAAGACGGCGTCGACGATCGGCAGGCCGCGGTCCTTGCGCTCGCGCAGCCGCGGGTCGTCGGTGGACAGCAACCGCAGCGCCTCGGAGGCGTCGATCGCCGGGAACACCTTGGCCACGTGCGGGCTGTTGCGCAGGCAGTGGACGAGTTCGTCAAGACCTCGCGGCTCGTCGTCCACAGCCAGGACCACGAGCTTCCGGGTGTCATCGTGAGCACTCACAGTGAAACGCATCCTGCCCATTGCCGACTGCAATGTCCAGCCCCCGTCTTCCGGAAGTGGTCAGTTGCTCGTTCAGTGCACGAGCGTGAGGCAGGTCAGGTTCACTCCGTGCCTTTCGGGTGACCGGTGCTCGCCAGGACCACCCAGACGATCCGCCTGTCCGGATCCGGGCAGTACCAGATCCGGCCGCCCGCAGTGACCTCGTACTGCCACTGATCGAGAGCCCGGCCACCGATCTCACGAGTGGCGAACGCACCTTTGAGTCTGTGCTGACGCGCCGGATTCTCCGGGGCCACCGGCCGTTCGGTCAGCACGATCCACGCTTCCCAGGTGTTGGACCTGGCTGCCTGGCAAAGGGCCTCCCAGCCCTTCGCCGCTTCGGAAGTCGCGAAGCGTGCTTCCCAGCCGCCTGGACGCGCGGGTGGCGCAACACGGTCGCCGCGTTTCGCGGGCATCGTCAGCTGTCCGTGGGGCCCGGAACGGGACCGAAGTCCTCGTCGATCGGACCGGAGAGCTTGCCAGCGAGTGCCGGGTCGGCGTGAATGGCTGCTGTGCTGCGCCACTCCGTGATCGTCTGCGCAAGGACCGACCACTGCCCCAGTTCCGCGGAAGCCTGGAAAGCGCGCGCGAAGTCCCGGACGAACTGCACCCGTTCGGCCTCCGGCAGGACGTCCACCCACGGGAACTCGTCGATGAGCGCGGCGGCCGCCACGTCGTGCGGCAGGTGCGACAGCACGTTGCGCAGCGCCCGGGCCGCCACCACGGAACCTTCCGAAGCCGAGTGCGCCCGGTCCTCCCTCGTCAGCAGCAGAGCGGCGCCGTCGCGGCGGCGGACCCGCACGTCACCCTCGTCGGCGAGCGCAGCAACGCTCTTGGGGTCGCGCTGCAGCTCGCTCCACTGCACCTCGGTGGTAGCCATACCTCAATTCTGAACTTTTTCAGAAGTCTTGGCAAGTCAGAGGCCGAAGCGGGACCAGGCCGCCTTCTGGGTCACCGCGTCCAGGACCGCCGATGCCGCGGCCGGGGCGCCGAGGCCGAGGCGGGCCAGCAGGGGCTTCTTCGGCTCGGCCACCGAGATCTCCGCGTCCGGGTAGCGCTCGGTGATGATCTGGCGGAGGCTGCCGAGGCCGTCGACCAGGCCCAGCTCGACCGCCTTCGCGCCCAGCCAGACGTCGCCGGTGAACAGGTCGTCGGAGTCCGCGAGGCGGTTGCCGCGGCGTTCCTTCACCCAGTTCACGAACAGCTCGTGGAGCTGGGTGTGCATCTTCTTCAGCCACTCGACGTCCTCGGGCTTCTCCGGCGAGAACGGGTCGAGCCGCGACTTGTTCGCGCCCGCCGTGTGCAGGCGGCGTTCGATGCCGAACCGCTCCAGCAGGCCCGTGAAGCCGAAGCCGCCGCTGATCACGCCGATCGAGCCGACCATCGAGGTCCGGTGGGCGTAGATCTCGTCCGCCGCGCAGGCCAGCCAGTAGCCGCCGGAGGCCGCGACGTCCTCGCAGAACGCCAGTACCGGCACCTTCTTCTCGTCGGCCAGCTGGCGGATCCGCTCGGCGACCAGCCCGGACTGCGTCGGCGCGCCGCCGGGCGAGTTCACCAGCAGGGCGACCGCCTTGAGCCGCTCGTGACCGAACGCCCTGGTCAGCGCCGATTCCACGGCGCCGAGGTTGATCGCGCCCCGGGCCAGCGGCGACGGCGAGGGGGTGATCACGCCGTGCAGCCGCACCACGGCCACGACGTCCTTGCGCTCGACCCGGTCGGCGAGAACCGGGATCCGCGAAGCCAGCTTGTCCGTAACGCTCATAACCCCAGGCTAGCCGGATTCAGCCAAGGGGGAGGATGCCCGAGCGCGTGCCGTTGACGCCGTTCACCTCGGCGCCGTTCAGCTGCGCCGGACCCGCCTGTGCCGGGACGTCGGCTTCGGCTGTGTGGTTCTCGGAGCTGTAGTCCGGCATGTTCGGCCGGACGCCCGGGACGAACTTCGGCACCCGCAGCGTCACCTTCATCCCGGCGCCGGGCGCGGTCTCGACCATCACCGCGTAGTCGCTGCCGAACACCTGCTGCATGCGCTGGTTGATGTTGCCGAGCCCGACGTGCGCGCCGGTGCGGTGGGCGCTCTTCAGCTCGTTGAGCCGCCGCGGGTCCATGCCGATGCCGTCGTCCTCGACGCTGATCAGCGCCTCGGTGCCGTAGTCCTGCGCGATCACCGTGACGCAGCCGCCGCTGGGCTTGCTGGCCAGCCCGTGCTTCACCGCGTTCTCCACCAGCGGCTGGATGATCAGGAACGGCACGACCACGCTGAGCACCTCGGGCGCGATCTTCATCCGCACCTCGAGCCGCCCGCCGAAGCGGGCGTTCTCGATCGTCAGGTAGCGGTCGATGTTGCGCAGCTCCTCGGCGAGCGTGGTGAACATGCCCGACGTCCGGAACGAGTAGCGCGTGAAGTCGGCGAAGTCCTGAAGCAGCTCTCGCGCCTCTTCGGGGTCCGTGCGGATGAGCGCGGAGATCGTGTTGAGCGCGTTGTAGACGAAGTGCGGCGAGATCTGCGCGCGCAGCGCCTTGATCTCCGCCTGCTGGAGCTGGTGCTTCGACTCGTCGAGCCGCGCCAGCTCGAACTGCGTGCAGACGAACTGGGCGACGGCGTCGGCCATCTGCACCAGCCTGCCGCGGGTCCGGCCGACGACGATCAGCGCGGCCTCGGTCTCGCCCTCCACCAGCAGCGGCACGATGACCGCGGTCTTCATCCGGCAGGTGCCGCGGTGGTTGCACGGCATCCGGTCGTGCGCCACGACCTCGCGGCGGTGCTTGCGGATGGCCGCGCCGATGGCGTCGACGAGGTCGACGTAGTGCTCGTTCGCCTCGCCGTCCCAGGACAGCAGCGTGCCCTCGCTGTCGGTGATGCCGACGGCGACGCAGTCGAGCATCTGCAGCAGCTGGGTGGTGATCTTGTCGGCGGCGTCCTCGTCGAGGCCCGAGCGGAGGTTCGGCGCCGCCTTCGACATCCGGTGCACCGCCTGGAGCATGGCGTCCTCGACCACGCTGGCCGGCCTGCGCTGTTTCACGAGCAGCACGATCACCGCGATGCCGAGCAGCACCGCGATCCCCCACGGAACGATCTGCGCAAGCGGGAACCCGGACACGGCGTCCATGCTCTGCGCTCGACCAACCGGGTGCAAGGCCTGATCCCACTTTCTGTCCAACTGTGATGACCGAGGGTGGAAGGGACCCTACCGAGAGTCGGAACCGGGCCGTCACGGTCACTGTCCGCAACACGCGGGCGGCGGCTTCTGTTCCACCCCTTCTGGCGAAAGAGGCAGGCCGGACGTGGTTTCGGCGGTCCGGACCCCGGCCTCGGTGACGCCCGGCGCAGCACGTGCCGCCGAACGGGCGAATCCGGCTACTTGAGCAGCCGCGACATCCGCCGGTCGGCCAGCGGCTTGCCGCCGGTCTGGCATGTCGGGCAGTACTGGAACGACTTGTCGGCGAAGGAGATCTCGCGGATCGTGTCGCCGCAGACCGGGCACGGCAGCCCGGTGCGCGCGTGCACGCGCAGGCCCGACCGCTTCTCGCCCTTCAGCCGCGCCGCCTTCTGGCCGACCGAACGCTCGACGGCGTCGGTCTCGATCTCGTGGATCGCCTCGGCCAGCACCTCCAGCGCGCCTTCGTCGAGCTTGCCGATGGTCGCGTACGGGGAGAGCTTCGCGCGGTGCATGATCTCGTCGGAGTAGGCGTTGCCGATCCCGGCGATGAGCGACTGGTCGGTGAGCGCCCACTTCAGCCGGGTGTTCTTGCCCGCGAACAGCTCCCGCAGCCGCGCGGCGTCCACGGCCAGCGCGTCCGGGCCCAGCCGGGCCACGCTCGCGATCTCCTGCGGGTCCTTGACGATCCACACCGCGAGGCCCTTCTTCGTGCCCGCTTCGGTCAGGTCGAAGCCGGGCCCGGTGGCCGATTCGAGGTGCACGCGCAGCGAGATCGGGCCCTTGCCGGGCTTGAGCGGCGCCGCGGCGAGGCCGTCGGACCAGCGCAGCCAGCCCGCGCGGGCCAGGTGGACGACCAGGTGCAGATCGCCGGCCACGACGTCGAGGTGCTTGCCGTGCCGGGTCGCGCCGGTGATCTCGCGGCCGTGCAGGTCCGTCCACGGCGGCGTCGCCGTTTTCAGCACGCTCAGCGACGCGACATCGATGCGGAAGATCGTCCGGCCGACGGCGTTCTCGCGCAGGTGGTGGGCCAGTGCTTCGACCTCGGGCAGCTCGGGCATGGCCTCAGTGTCCTACTCGACGGTCCTACTCGACGGGGTGCAACGGCCCGTCGAAGTCCGGCAGCGAGTGCCGCTGGATGGTCTTGGAGATCTTCTTGACCTCGCCCTGCACGGTGAACATGCCGCGGATCGTGCCGACCCAGCGCTCGGACGGCCGGTCGCCGGTCACGTCGCCCTCGGTCTCCGCGACCACCGTCCACGGGCGGCGCAGGATCCAGCGCAGCGGGAAGAACAACACCACCAGCAGCAGCGCCAGCAGCACCCACGCGGGGACGTTGACCTGGTCGGGCGTCCACACGACGAGGATGACGGCGAGCAGCGCGGTCACCACGATCATCGCGATCCCGGGTCCGTAGCTGCCCGCGACGTCGTGCTCGAAGTCGTCGGCCGTCGCCGGTGCCCGCCATTCCATCTGGGCACGGACCACCCAGTCGCGGCCGTCTTCGCCGCGTACCAGCCGGTTCATTCAGTAGCCTCCCGGGCCGCCCGCAGGGTGAGCGCTTCCACGGTACCGTGCCGGGCCTCGCCCGCGCGAGGGATGAACCGGACATCCCGCCCGCCGGAGTTGATCACTGCTGTTCGGAGCCGGTCGGCGTGCTGTCCGTCGGTTCGCCCGAACCAGTGACGCCGGACGCGCTGCCCGGGCACGGCTTCCCCGAGGTCGGGGTCACCGTCGTCGACGGCTCGGTCGTGGTCTCCGTCGGCTCGTCCGTGGGCTGGGGCTTGGCTTTCGCTTCGGTCGGGTCCGTCGGCTCGCCGGGCTTGCCGGTCGGCGACAGCTCGGGCGCCTCGCCGCTGTCCGGGGTGGTCCCGTCGCTCGACTCGGTGGTCATCGTCATGTCCGGGCTCGTCGTCGTGTCGAGCCGCGGGGACGTCTCCGGGTGGCTGGTCGTGCTGTAGGTCTTGGACGTGAGGTCGTCCCGCGGGGTGGTGCCGGTCTCCAGGCCGCCCTTCTCGCCGGCCGGGACGCCGGCGGGCGGCGGCACCTGCGGAATCTCGTTCACGGCGACCGGGTGGACCTCGGCCCGCGGCCGGACGACCGGGACCGGGGCGCCGGTGCCGCGGCCGTTGAGCACGCCGACGCCGATCCGCTGTTCCTGGTGGGGCTGCGGGGGCGGCTGGTGCACCTCGGGCGGCGGCACCACGATCAGCTCGGGTGCCCCGCCGGTCAGCCCGACGTCCTGCGCCGGCGTCGAGCCGAACAGCACCGGCCCGGCCGCGACGCCGACCGCGCCGACGGCGGCGGTCGACGCCAGCGCGAGCCCGATCTTGACCTTCGACCCGACCAGGACGCCCTTGATCGTCGCGCCGAGCCCGGCCAGCACCCCGCTGCCGCCCATCGACGCGGCGGCAGGCACCAGCAGCACCAGCACCCCGGCGTGCGCGCGCAGCGACGAGCAGACGTCACGCAGCTCGTCCTGGGTCGCCCGGCACGACGGGCAGCCGTGCAGGTGCGCCTTGATCCGCTCGGCCTCGGCGCCGGTGACGCTGCCCGCGGTGAACCCGCCGAGCTTTTCCACGACGGCGCGGCAGGAGTCCGGCCCGCGGTTCACCGAAAGGTGGGCCTGCAGGTACGCCGCACGCAGGCCCTGGCGGGCGCGGCGGGCCAGCGCCGCGGTGGCGTTCGCGCTCAGCCCGAAGTGGGGCGCGACCATGGCGGGCTGCTCGCCCTCGACCTCGGTCTGCCACAGCACGGTCCGCCAGCGTTCGGGCAGGCTGGTGAACGCGGTGGTGATCAGCGTGTGCTCGGCGGTGCGCGCGTGGGTGTCGGCACCCGCGCCGGCGCGGAAGGTCAGTTCGTCGTCGGAGACGGGGACGTCCCGGCGGGCACCGTGCCACTCCCAGGACACCCGGCGGGCGACGGTCAGCAGGTAGGCACGGACGTAGTCACGGGGGCCGGCACCCCGGCGGAGGGCCTGCAGCACGCGGAAGAAGGTCTCCGCGGTGATGTCCTCGGCCTCGGAGCGGTCGGCCGCCAGGCTCTGCGCGAGCCGTCGGACGGCGGCGGCGTGCAGCTCGAACAGCTCCCCGAACGCGGCGTCCTCGCCGTCACGGAGCCGTTGCAGCAGTGCCTGCTCGTCGGATTCCGAGGCCGCTGGTGGCGGCACCGTGCCCAGCTCGGTCATCCGGCCCGGCACCTCCTCCCCGAAGGTCTCCCCATTCGGTCGAATGGAGACACCATACGGAGGGAAACAGCCGTCGTCACCCCTTGTACGCCAGCTGTGACACCGAAGCACCGGGTCAGGGCACTGGGGTACCCCCCGTTCGGCGCGAATCAGCGTGGGTATAAAGTGTTCCCCATCAGCAAGGCAGTGCGGATGTAGCGCAGCTGGTAGCGCATCACCTTGCCAAGGTGAGGGTCGCGGGTTCGAATCCCGTCATCCGCTCAAGATCGAGAGCCGTTCCCTGGTCCAGCCGGGGAGCGGCTCTTTTTCGTGATCGCAGTCACAGACGGCGCTGTGACCTTCTGGCGGGGTTTGCGGCGGTTCGGCAGTCGTTTTCATCTCGTGTTCCGGGACCGTTCGCCGGAAGCCACCTCTTCGGGTGATCCTCGGCGGTGAGGGTGCTGGACATGACCGAACTGACTCGCCGTCGTGTTCTCGGCGGGGCCGCCGGGCTCGCCGCGGCCGCCACCCTCATGCCGCCGAACGTCCGGAAGGCCCTCGCGCAGGGCGCCCCGAAGCACGGGTCGCTCGAGGACATCGAGCACGTCGTGCTGCTCATGCAGGAGAACCGGTCCTTCGACCACTACTTCGGGACGCTGTCGGGCGTCCGCGGCTTCGGCGACCCGCACGCCGCCAAGCTGCCCGACGGGCGGTCCGTCTTCTACCAGCCGGATCCGCAGAACCCGGCGGGCTACGCGCTGCCGTTCCACCTCGACACGCACGCCACCAACGCGCAGAAGATCCCGTCGACGTCGCACGCGTGGCAGGTCCAGCACGACGCCTGGAACGGCGGCCGGATGGACAACTGGCTGCCGGCGCACCGCAAGGCCGACGGCAAGAACGGTCCGTACGTCATGGGCTACCACACGCGGGCCGACCTGCCGTTCCAGTTCGCGCTCGCCGAGGCGTTCACCATCTGCGACGCCTACCACTGCTCGGTGCTCGGCCCGACCTGGCCGAACCGGATGATGTGGATGACCGGCACGATCGACCCCGACGGCGAGCACGGCGGCCCGATCCTCGACAACAAGGCTCCCGCGGGCGGCTACACCTGGACGACGTACGCGGAGCGGCTGCAGGCGGCGGGCGTCAGCTGGAAGGTGTACGAGCAGGACGACACCTACGGCTGCAACATGCTGGAGCAGTTCGCGAACTTCCGGAACGCCCCGGCCGGCTCGCCGCTGGTCGTCAACGGCCTCACCCACCGGCCCGAAGGCCAGTTCGAGTACGACGCGCGCAACGACAAGCTCCCGACGGTGTCCTGGATCATCTGCACGTCGACGGCGTCGGAGCACCCGAACTACACGCCCGCCGAGGGCGCCGCGTTTGTCGCGTCGAAGATCGACGCGATCGCCGCCAACCCGGACGTCTGGGCCAAGACGGTGTTCATCCTCAACTACGACGAGAACGACGGCCTGTTCGACCACGTCGTGCCGCCGACGCCGCCGCCCGGGACACCCGGCGAGTTCGTCACGAAGACGTCCCCTGGCGGCACCCCCGGCAACGGCCTCCCGGTCGGCGCGGGCTACCGCGTCCCGGCGATCATCGTCTCCCCCTGGACCGCGGGCGGCTGGGTGTGCAGCGAGAACTTCGACCACACGTCGACGCTGCAGTTCCTCGAGAAGGTGACGGGCGTGCCGGAGCCGAACATCTCGGACTGGCGCCGCCGCACGTTCGGCGACCTGACCTCGGCGTTCCGCTTCCACGACCGCAGGGCGCAGCCACCGGTCCTGCCGGACACGTCCGGCCCGCTGACGCTCTCGCGCTACGAGCAGGCCCACCTGCCCGCGCCGACGTTCCCGGGCGCGGACCAGAAACCGCCGCGGCAGGAGCCGGGCGGGCGGCCGCGGGTGCCGTGAGTACGAGAGCGGCTACAGCTCGTAGACGTCGATGACCGTCGGGGCGACCGGGGTCAGGTGCGGGTCCTCGTGTTCCGTCACCTGGCCCCTGGCCATGCGGTACACGCGGAAGTCGTTGTCGTGTTCGGTGTCCTGGTCGTCCCAGACGTACAGCAGGCCGTACGAGCCGGGGGCCAGCTCGCCGACGCGGGTGAACAGCTCCAGCAGTTCCGGGCCGAGGCGGCCGCCGTGCTTGTCGAAGCCGCCGAAGTGGAGCATCGGCATGCCCGCGCTCCAGCGGAGGTCCACCAGGTCGAAGTCACCGGCGTCGCGGATCGCGCGGTGCACGCGGTCGACGAGGCGCTCCAGCAGCGCCGCGTCGTCGTCGCCGCTCGCGGTCGCCTGGATGGTCACCCAGCCGTGATATTCGAACACCCGCAAGACGGTAGCAAGAGATCAACGCCGCCTTCAGCGGGCCAGCGCGGACGGTTTGCCGTCGCGGCGCAGGACGTTCGTCAGCACGCCCTCGCCGAGCCGCTCGAACGCGGGCACCAGCTTCTCGCCGAACACGCACAGCGTCCGCTCCCACGGGTGGCCGAGCGTGCCGAACGAGAAGTCCTCGGCGAGGAACAGGTGGTAGTCCGCGCGCGGGAACACCGGCACCGGCCAGCGGGCGCCCTCGGTCATCAGGTGCGGGCGGACCAGGTAGGACTGGTGCTGCCAGTGCAGCGCCCACATCCGGTCGTCCGGCCCGCAGACCTCGCGGAACGCGGCGAGCGCGATGGCCGCGACCTGGTGCTCCTCGACGGCGTACGGGCCGAGCCGGAACTCGGCCGAGCCGCGGTCGAGGTTCCCCGGCGAGAGATCCCAGGTCCGCGACGGCGCCGGCTCCCGGAACCCGGGCCAGGCGTGGGCGTAGGTGCTCGGCCAGAACGCCAGCTTGTCGTACACCCAGTACCAGGCGGGCTCGTCCACGACGCGGGAGACGGCTTCCCAGGCAGCATTCACTGTTTCGACCTCGAGTCTGGCCAGGGACGGAAGAACACGCGAAAGCTTCGTGTTCGCTCTCCGGTTTGTCCAGTCGTCGCCCGCTCAGCGCGAACTGTGTCACTCGTCCGGGTGCGTTCGGTCAGGTGATCACCGCCGGCAGGCGGGCTCAAAAGACCAGGTAGCCCATGAGGAACTCCTTGGTCTTGCCCTCGCAGCCCGCCGACAGGGAGTCGAAGTGGCTCCCGCCCGCGTTGCAGCGGTAGATCGCGCGGGCCGACGCCCACGTCGGCGGGTTCGCGTAGGCGTAGCCCAGCAGGCCGATGACCTGCTGGCCCTCGCACTTGCCGCTCTGGTCGGTCGAGGTGAACCAGTCGTTCTGGCCGGTCACCTTGCACGCGTAGAACTTGCGCGTGCCGGGCTCGGCCGTGGCGACGAGCGAGCCGAACACGCCTTCCTTGGTGAAGCCCGGCGGCGGGCCGATCTTCTGGGTCGCGCTGAAGTGACCGCCGTCGGGGTGGTGGTAGCGGGTCAGCGGCACCATCACCGGCTTCGGCTTCTCGGGCTCGCCGCTCGACGGCGTGCTGGGCGGCGGCGTCACCGTGCTGGCGCCCGGCAGCACCGGCAGGCTCGCCGACGGCGGGACCGAAGACGCCGTGGTGGCCGTGGCCGACGTCGGGCTCGCGGTGGTGCCCGGCGCGGCGGACGTCGAAGGCGCGGGCGCCGACGCGGCGTTGGTGGCGTCCGCGGCGGCGACCGGGGTCGTGGTTCCGGGCTTGAGGAGGAAGATCGCGCCCAGCGCCACGACGACCGCGGCCGCCACCCCGGCGAGCACCAGCGGCAGGCGCTTCTTCCGCGGCCGGTCCCAGTCCACTGTGGTCGGTGACGGCGCCGCGACCTTCGCGGTCACCGGCTCGAAGACGACCGTGGGCAGCTCGGCCGGGTCGACCGCCTGCGTCGGCGCGTCGGTGATCGCCGTGCGGGCCGTTTCCAGCAGCCGCCGGACACCCGGCGCGCCGAGACGGTCCGAAGTGGACTGGGTGAGCAGCCCGCGCACGGCCTCGGCGAGCGGGCCGCGGCAGTGCTCGAACACCGGCCGGTCGTACATGATCGCGTGCAGGGTCGCGGCCGTGGTGGTGCGCTGGAACGGCGCCCGGCCCTCGGCGGCGTGGAACAGCGTCGCGCCGAGCGCCCACAGGTCCGACGCCGGCGACGGGCCGGCCCCGGCGAACAGCTCGGGCGCCATGTAGCCGGGCGAGCCCATGACCCCGCCGGTCTGCGTCAGGCGCGGGTCGTCCATCGCCCGCGCGATGCCGAAGTCGGCGAGCTTCACGCGGTCGCCGGGCAGCACCATGATGTTGCTGGGCTTGACGTCCCGGTGCACGATCCCGGCCGCGTGCGCGCTCTCCAGCGCGCCGAGCACCTGCAGGCCGAGCGCGGCGACGCGGTCGTTCGCCAGCGGCCCTTCACGGCCGACGACGTCGGCGAGGGTCGGCGCGACGACGAGTTCCATGACGATGAACGTGGCGCCGTGCTCGTGGACGACGTCGTACACCGTGACGACGCCGGGATCGTTGAGCCGGCCGGCGGTCCGGGCCTCGCGCATGACGCGTTCGAGGTTCGTGCCGGGCGGCGTGGCCAGTTCCTTGAGCGCGACCGGGCGGCCCAGCACCCGGTCTTCGGCGCGCCAGACGACGCCCATCCCGCCCCGGCCGAGCTCGGCCGAGATCGCGTACCGCCCCGCGACCAGTCTCATCGTCGCCCCCCTGAACGCTCGGGGCGATGCTAAGGGAGGCGCCGGGCGATCCCGGCGCCTCCCCTGCTCAGGCGGCGTCCCAGAGGGTCAGGAACGCCGACGCCTCACTGCGTGCCCATGGCCGCAGCCGTTCGCGATCGCGGTCGGACAGCTGGTACTCCTTCGCGCGGCGGACGTCGATGACCAGCGCGTGCCCGCCGGGCAGCACGTCCGGCATCGCCTGCTCCAGCACCCACAGCGCGAGCTGCGCCGAGTCCTTCGCCAGCGGCTCCTCCTTGAAGTAGAGCCAGGTCGCGTAGCGGCGGCCGTCGCTCTTGCGCAGCCCGATCTGCGGGCTGACGCCGATCTCCAGCTCCCCGATCCGGCACCGGCCCCGCCCGACCTCGACCAGCCGCGGCTGCCGACGGCCGAGGTACCGCAGCCAGCCCTCGGCAATCGCCGCGTAGTGCGGTTTCGTCCGCTCGTCGGCGGCGTTGACGAGGGCGCGCAGGGCGACCTCGTCCTGGTTCGCCGCCCGGCCGGACCGCACGGCGTTGGCCGCCCGCCGGTAGTAGTTGAACGCCGCCCGCGCCGGATCCTCGTACTGACGGCGCTGCCGCCGCACGAACGACGACCGCGACGGCCCGGAACTGGCGCTGTAGCCCACGAACGTGGACAGGGTGATGTAGGCCATGGCCCTGCCTTCCTCCATCACGCCCCCCGCGGGTGCGGGCGGCATCTCCCCTGGACAACGCCAATTTTAGAACATATGTACGACAGTTTTCGGCCGCTCGACGGGTGACGGCGGGTGGAAAACCGCTGCCCGCCCGGTCCCGTCTATGGTGGGAGCGTGTCGGTGCACCTGGACGGCGGAAAGCCGGGCAAGCGGGTCCGGCCCCTCACGGTCCACGAGGCCTGGCTGCCCAAGGACCACTCGATGTACCGGCCCCGCCACGGGCGGCAGCAGGTGGCGCTGATCTGCGCGATCGTGTTCTTCCTGTCCCCGATGGTGTCGCTCGGGGTGTTCGGCCGCCCGGAGGCGTTCGAGAACCACAAGCTGCACGACTTCCCGAGCCTGTCCGACGGCTGGGGGTTCTTCGGCGGGCTCAGCGCGTGGGCCACCGACTGGCTGCCCGGCCGCCAAGCCGCCGTGCAGGCGGAGGACGCGATCAGCCGCTCGGTCTTCGGCGAGCCGCCCGCGCTCGGCGCGCAGGCCGGCCAGCCGGGTGTCGGCCCGGTCGCGAACCAGCCGCCCTCCCGGCCGGAGACCGGGCCGACCCAGGGCCAGACCAACAGCAACTACCCACCGGTGGTCGAGGGCCGCGACGGCTGGCTGTACCTGGGCAACGACATGTACGCCAAGTGCAACCCGATCATCCCGACCGCGTCCGTGATCGACGAGCTGATCGGGCTGCGCCGGGCCGTCGAGGCGTCGGGACGGCGGCTCGTGCTCATCGTGCCGCCGGACAAGTCGGACATCTTCCCGCAGTTCCTGCCCGGCCAGTACGCCGGCAAGGACTGCGCGCCGGTGGCGGCCCGGACGATGTGGCACCGGCTGGACACCGAGGTCGGCTACCTCGACCTGCGGCAGCCCCTGCTCGCCGAGTCGCAGCGGCGGGGCGCGCCGATCTACTTCAAGCAGGACACCCACTGGCAGTTCCACGGCGGGCTGACCATGGTCCGGACCCTGGCCGAGAACCTCCGGCCCGGCGTGACGAGCACCTGGCGGACCGCGCCCAAGGAGACGTTCGACAAGCAGACCGACCTGCCGCCGCTGATCGGCCGCACCGGCACCGAACCCGCCGAGCTGGAGTCCCTCGCCCCGGACGGCGGCGCCGACCGCACCCGCACCTTCTTCGGCCAGCCGAACCTGACCCCGATCGAGCTGCGCAGCGAGCCGACCACGGGCACCGTCCCCGACAAGGTCGCGATGATCGGCGACTCCTTCACCGGCTTCGCCAACATGTACCTCGCCGCCGCGTTCAACGACATGACGATCATGCACTCCGACTACGTCCAGAACGACCCGGGCGCGGCCGCGGCGAAACTCGTCGACAGCGACGTCGTCGTGATCGAAATCGCCGAACGCAACCTCATCGGCGGGCAAAGCCCTATTCTGGCCCCGGCCGTGGTCAGGACGCTGAGCGAGCAGCTCGTGAACCATCCCCGGCGATGAGCGCGCCACCGCGCACGGACGAAGGAACAAGATGATCGAGCGGGAGCTGCCGTGGCTCGCCGGCGTGGACGCCGCCGGTGCCTCGGTGACCGGCGGCCGGATTTCGGTCGGCGGCTGGCTGGTCTCGCCTGCCGGCCCGGACGGCAGCACCATCCGGATCGGCGGGCAGGTCGCGCGGGTGCACTGGGAACGCGGCACCGCGGCCGTGCCGGGGGTCCCGGCGGACTGGCCGGTCTGGGCGTGGCGCGCGGAGGCCGAGGCCGCCCAGCCGGTCGGCGCGGAAACGACCGTCACCGCACCCGACGGCACCGAGCTCGCCCGCACGAGCGTCTGGCCGGAGAGCAGCCACCGCGAGCCCGCGCCGCTGGGTGAGATCGACTTCCCGGCAGCCGACGCCGAGATCGCCGGTGACCTCATGGTCGTCTCGGGCTGGCTGCTGCTCGACGGCAAGCTGCCCAGCCGCGTCGAGGTCGACGTCGAAGGCGCCCCGCGGCAGCGCGCGCGGCTCATGCTGCCCCGGCCGGACGTCACCAGCGCCCTGCCCGGCCAGGTCCGGCAGGCGGGGCTGAGCGGCTACGAAGCCCGCGTCGCCCTGCCGCAGGCCCCCGGCGAGAGCCGCAAGGTGGCCTTCCGGGTGCACGCCTGGACCCGCGACGGCCGCGAATGGACCTCCCCGACCCGGTACGCGACGCTGCGGCGGCGCCCGGTCAGCCGGCGCGACGCCGAAACCGTGCAGCGCTCGGCGGCGTTCACCGAAGAGCTGCTCGGCCGGGTCAAGGCGGCCGTCGACACCGACCACGTCCTGGTCGTCACGCACAGCCTGCGGGTCGGCGGCGGCCAGTTCTGGCTCAGTGAGCTGCTGCGCCACCTGGCGGGCCCGCACGAGCACAAGGTCACGCTCGTCTCGCCCGAGGACGGTCCGCTGCGCGCCGAGCTGGAAGAGCTGGGCGTCACCGTGCACGTCACCGGGCACCACCGCGTCCAGGACGCGGTCACCTACACCGCGTACGTCGGCGAGCTGGCCATGCTGGCCACCGCGACCGGCGCCGGGGTCGTGCTGGTCAACACGCTCGGCATGTTCGCCGGGGTCGACGCGGCGATGCGCGCGGGCCTGCCCGTGGCGTGGGTCATCCACGAGAGCTTCAGCCTGGAGGACTTCGCCTACCTCAACTGGGGCATGGACGCGCTCGACCCGCTGGTCCGCGAGCGCTGGGAACACTGCCTGTCCGACGCCGACGCGCTGCTGTTCGTCGCCGACGCCACGCGCGAGATGTTCCTGCCGTGGTCGCGGCCGCGCCGCTGCATCACCGTCCGGTACGGCATCGACCTCGCGCCTGCCAAGCAGGCGCTGTACACGGCGAAGGAAGACGTCCGCCGCGAGCTGGGCCTGCCCGAGCGGGCGACGGTGCTGCTCAACGTCGGGGTGAGCGAACCGCGCAAGGGCCACGCCCCGCTGCTGCTGGCCTTCGAGCAGGTCCGGACCACCCACCCGGACGCGCACCTGGTGATCGTCGGCACCCACGAATCGCCGTACTGCGAGGCGCTGCGGGACTACGTCGAGGCGGCCGGGCTGGGCGGCTCGGTCAGCCTGGTGCCGATCGTCCGCGATCCGCTGCCGTGGCTGCGGGCGGCGGACCTGTTCGTCAACAGCTCGGACATCGAGTCGCTGCCGCGCTCGATCCTGGAGGCCATGGCGTTCCGCGTCCCGGTGGTCGCCGCGGACGTGTTCGGCACCCGCGAGATCGTCACCGACGGCGAGAGCGGCTGGCTCTTCGTGCCGAACGACCTCAACGCGCTCACCGTCGGCCTGCTGCGGGCGCTGGACACCTCGCCCGCCGACCGCGAGCGGATCGCCGAGCGCGCGCTGGCCGGCATCGGCTCCTTCCTGGACTCCGCCCATTACGGCCAGGAGTTCTCCACCATCCTGAAAGGCCTCGCCCGAGGCACCGGTACCGAGGAACGGCACGCATGAGCTCCGAAGAAGGCCCGAACACCCCGGCTCCGCGCGACGACGAGCCCGTCGAGTACGCCGTGCCCGCGTCCGTCCGTGCCGAGCTGCTGCAGCTGCGGGCGGAGCGCTCGGTGCTGATGGCCGAGCGCGAACGCCTGCTCGGCAGGCTCCGCGGCGCCGACGCGGACCTGCGGGAAGCCCTGCGCGTGCAGGAACGGCTCGCCGAGGAGGCCCGCGCGGCCGACGACCTGCGCCGTCAGGTCGACGAGAGCTCCGAGGCCCGCGTCGAGCTGGACGCCCTGCGCCGCGACCGCGACCTCGCCCGGCAGGAGCTGGAGCGGACCCGGACCGAGCGCGACCAGCTGCGGATGGACCTGCTGCAGGCCGAGCTGGCCCTGCACGGCGCCGACCTGCCCGAGGCGGTGCAGCACGACGAGCGGGAAGCCGAGCAGCTGCGCCGCCGCGTCGCCGAGCTGACCCAGGAGCTCGAAGCCCACCGCCAGACCCTCAGCTGGCGGGTCACCGCGCCGCTGCGCACCGTGCGCCGGAAGACCCTCTGACGGTGGCCGATCCCCGACTCGTGCTGGCGTCCGCGCCGGGCGGCAGCGCGTTCATGGAGGAGCTGTTCGAGGTCGTCGCCGACGCCGTGCGGTCGGCGGGCGGGCGGGCCGAGACCCACCTCGGGCCGCTGCCCGAGGACGACGACGACACGGTTTTCGTCGTCGTCCCGCACGAGTACCTGGTGGTGCTGCCCGAGGCGCAGCGGCCGCGGCCGGACCAGCTGCGGCGGACGATCGCGTTCTGCGTCGAGCACCCCGGCACGCGGACCTTCGACACCAGCGCGAGCCTGCTGCCGCAGTTCGGCGGCGCGATGGACATCAACGCCGACTCGACCGGCGAACTGGTGCGCCGCGGGCACGACGTCCGGCGGTTCCAGCTCGGCTACACGCCGCTGTGGGACCAGTGGGGCGGCGACCCGGACAGCGTCCGCGACATCGACGTCACCTACCTGGGGACGGCCGAGCACCGGCGCTCGGCGCTGCTCGCCCGCGCCGCACGCGACCTGGACGGGCTCGACGTGCGGCTGCTGACCCCGCCGCACGAGCCGATGGTCAAGCCGCGGCCGGACTTCCTCATGAACCGGGCGAAGCACGCGCACCTCGCGCGCAGCCGGGTGCTGCTGAACCTGCACCGGGAGTCGTCGAAGGCACTGGAGTGGGTGCGCGTGCTGGAGGCCGCCTGCAACGGCTGCGTCGTGGTCACCGAACCCAGCCGCGACCTGGCGCCGTTCACCGCCGGACGGCACCTGGTGGTGGCCAGGGAGACCGTCGTCGGCGCGGCCACCGCGGCGCTGCTGCGTGACGGCGAGCTGGAGCGCTCGATCCGCACCGAGGCCTACCGCTACGTCCGCGAGGAACTCGACATGGGCCCGTCGGCCCGTCAGCTGCTGGAACTGGCGGCGGACCTGGCGGAACGGCACCCGGCCCCGGCCCGGTCGGACCGGCCGGTGCGCCCGGCACCGGCGGTGGCCCGCCCGGCCGAGACGCCGCTGGCCGTCGACACCCCGAGCTGGGATCCCCGGTTCCGCGGCGAAGCGTCACTCGGCGCCGATCCCGGACCGGACCGCCGGCTCGCGGCCCGGCTCACCGTGGAGCGGACCGAAGCCGCGCGGCGCACCGAAGACGTCGTCTGCACGCCGGCGGCCCTGCCGCTCGCGCCGAGCGCCCCCGAGCGCGTGCCCGATCTCGACGTGCTGATCGTGCGGCGGGCGGGCGATCCCGGCGTCACCGCGCTGGTCGACGACCTGGCGCGCGGCACCGCGGTGCCATCGCGGGTCCTCGTCTGCCAGGACGGCACCGCCGAACCCGCCGGGCCGAAGCCCTACGACCTGCTCCACCACCCGCTCGCCCGTGGCGCGGGCTACGCGTACAACCGGCTGCTGGCCGAGTCGCGCGCCGACCTGCTGCTGGTACTGGACGCGGGTATGCGATGCTCACCGCACCTGGTGGCCCGCCTGCTGGCCGCGGTGCGCGGGGGCGCGGACCTGGCCCACTGCCCGGTCGCGGACCCGGCCGCCGGCCTGGTCGGCGCGCTTCCGCCGGAATCGCGGCGGCTGGCCCGGCTGCCCTACCTCGGCAGCGGCTACCTGGTGCGGCGGACCGTGCTCGAGCGGATCGGCGGCTGGCCGGACGACCCGTGGCTGGAGGGACTGGAACACCACGGGGTGTGGCGGGAAGTCGCCGCCCGGGACGAACGCACGGCGCTCGTGCAGCAGATCCTGCTGTCCCGGGTGGTGCCCGATCCGCCGGCCCGGCCGGTCGACCTCGATCCCCAGCGCGCCTGGGCCGCGACGAACGCGAAACGGTAGGACATGGACAGAACCGAGACGACGGACGTGCTGCCGGCATTCACCGGCGAGCTGCCCGGACGGCCCGAGGAACCGGCGAAGCCCGCCGCGAAGGACGACCGCGGCCCGCTGCCCGCGTTCATCCCGCAGCTGACCGGGGTCCGCGCACTGGCGGCGCTGTGGGTGCTGGCCTTCCACTTCCGCCCCGAGCTGGTCTCGTCGTTCCCGTTCCTGGGCAGGCTGGCCCCGCTGTTCGACGCCGGGTACCTCGGCGTGGACCTGTTCTTCGTCCTCAGCGGGTTCATCATGACCTACACCCACCTCGACCGGATGTCCGAGCCGTGGACCCCGCGCAAGGCACTCGGCTTCCTCTGGCTGCGGCTGAGCCGGATCTGGCCGGTGATGTTCCTCGTCCTGCTCGGCTGGGCGCTCTACCGCGCGTACTCGCTGCAGGCGAACAACGACGCTAGCCTCCAGGCGGCCGCCAGTCCCGCGCGGTTCCTCGAGCACGTGCTGCTCATCCAGGGCTGGTTCATCGAACCGGACCAGTGGAACCCGATCGACTGGTCGCTGAGCGCGGAATGGCTGGCGTACCTGGTGTTCAGCGTCGCCGTGGCGGTGCTGGCCAAGATGCTCAAGACCGTGCGCGTCCGCTCGCTCGTGCTGTGCGCCCTGGTGTCGGTGTTCCCGATCGTCGCGATCGGCCTCACCATGGAGGACGGCAGCGACCTGCTGCTGTTCCACAACGCGCTGGTGCCCGGGATGATCCCGCTGCGCGTGCTCACCGAGTTCTTCGGCGGCGCGTTCACCGCGCTGATCGTGCTGCGGTACGGCCGGTCCGCGCGGCTGCCGTGGTTCCTGCGGCCGACCGTCGTGTTCGTGGTGATCGTCGCGGTGATCTTCCTCGTGCACCACTTCGACCCGTTCCGCCGCTTCAACATGAACCTGGACTGGCGGATCAACGGCCACATCATGTGGGGCTCGGCCGAGACGGTAGTCGTGGTGCCGCTGTTCCTGCTGCTGATCGGCGGGCTGGCGATCAGCACCCGTGAGCCGTCGGCGTGGCTGCTGCGCACCCGGCTGCTCATCTGGGGCGGCAAGGTGTCGTTCGCGCTCTACCTGGTCCACTGGCTGGTGATCGACGTGATGCGGCACGTCATCCAGACCAAGCTCAAGCTCACGGACATGCCGACGAGCTGGGAGTACCGGCTGATCGTGCTCGGCTTCCTCGCGCTGACCATCGGCATCGCGCACGTCCTGCACCGCTTCTTCGAAGAGCCGACGCGGCGGGCGATGCGGCGGATGCTGCCGGAGTCGATGCGCGCCTGAGGCTCAGCGGCCGGACGGTTCGGCGAGCCGGACCGTCCAGGCCCTGGTCAGTTCCGCGGTCCGCTCGGCCAGGTATGCGGGATCGCACCGGCCCGCCTGGCGGACGGCCTGGAACCGCGCCTCCGACGGCACGACACCCAGCACTGCCGCCTCGGCCAGGCCGAGACGCGCGCAGAGGTCGCGCACGACGTCGCCGACGGTGTCTCCGTCGCCGTGCCCGCCGCGGGCCAGTTCGTCGGCCGTGATCAGGATTCCGCGGGCCAGGACGTCGTCCGCCGAGCAGCCGTCGACCGACCATTCGAGGTCGATCGGGACGAGCCCGGCCGGGGTCACGAGCAGGTTCTGCGGGGTCAGGTCCCACAGCCGCGGACCCAGTTCACCCGCTTGCGACAGCAGGAACTCCCGCCAGCGGCCGAGCAGTTCCGTCCGCCGGGCCGGTTCGTCGCGCACGACGTCGAGCACGGTCGGGGCGTCGACCACTTCGTCCACTGTGGACACGATGCGCACCCCGTGCGCCGCAGCCGGGTGCGTGGCCAGCGGCGTCCGGCGGACCCGCAGGCCGGCACCGCTGCGCTCGACGACCGATCGCGTGCAGAAGTCGGCCGCCCGGTCGGTGCTGAAGAACGCGGCCAGCGTGTCCGGCGGCCAGAGCTTCGGCGCACTGTCCTTTCCGGCCAGCAGCAGTAACGAATTGCCGTGCTGGGCGGCCAGTCCGGCGTCGACCAGCTCGGCCCAGACGCGCTCCTCGGCCACGACCCGCTCGCCGCCGCCCGCCCAGTCGGGACTCGGGAACCCCGGCAGCCGCTTGGCCAGCCGCGGGTTCGCGGCGAGCAGTTCGTCGGTGAGCACGGCCCGCGTCAGCTTGTAGTCCGGGAAGGCACCGAGCACGGCCGTCCCGGTGAACCCCGCCCGCTCGACGAGACCGGTGAGCCGCGCGCGGGAGAACGTCCGCGCCACCCCGCCGGCCGGGTAGCCTGCCACGCCGTCCCACGGGATGCCCGTGTGGTCCTCGGCCGCCCCGCAGAGGTACTTGACGCCCAGCTGGTTCTCGATCGCGAGCACCAGCGTCCCGCCCGGCCGCAGCCGGGCGTGCGCCGCGCGCAGGAAATCGGTGTAGACGGCGTCGTCGTTGCTGCCCCCGCCGACGTATTCGAGCACGCCGATGACCACCACGACGTCGTACGCCTCGGCCGCGGGGACGTCCTCGATCCCGCCGACGAAGACCTCGACGTCGCCGAAGTCCCGGGTCCGGGCCCGCGCGCCGCGTGCCCGGCTCGCCACCGGCTCGACGGCGTCCACCGACCGGCAGCGCTCCGCCAGGTAGCCGGTCACCGCGCCGGTCCCGCAGCCGATCTCCAGCACCACGGCGTCGGCGGGCAGGTCCAGCGCCCGCAGCACGTTCGCGCGGCCGTGGTCGAGGTGGTAGCGCTCCGGCCAGGTCCGCGCCGCCAGCGTCAGCTCGTCGCTGAGCGAACTGCGGTCCTGCGCGTTCTCCAGCAGGGCGGTGACCAGGTCCTCGGCCCCGTCGGAGTAGTCCGAGACGCCGGTGGACAGCACGGTGCAGCCGTACTCGTCCGGCTCGGCACCGGCCCGCAGCGGCGTGGTCACCTGGACACCGGTCACGAGTTCGGAACGTTCTCCAGCATCGCCTTCATGACGCCCTGGAACTCCTTCGTCACCGCCGTGTCGGTGGCGGGCGCCTGGTTGACGTCCACCCGGATCACCGCGGCACCCGAGACGTACACGGCACGGTAGGTCGTGTGGTCCGGCAGGACGGCCTTGAAGACCGCGACCGACTGCGGCAGCCCGGCGTGGTCGCTGACCGTCTGCAGGCCGGTGCTGGCCGCGGGCCGCTGCAGCGTCTGCGCCAGCCGGTTGGCGTCCGCGACGCTCTTGGTGTTCACCAGCAGCACCGTGTAGTCGAACGGCGTGTTGCTGGACGCCTGGCACGTGACGTACGCGGAGCCGGCGGCCTTGATCGAGCTGGCCTCGGCCGCGTTGAGGAACTCCTTCTGCACGGCGTCGTCGACGCTCATCGTGCCGTTCTTGTCGCTCGCCTTGCCGGGCATCGGCGGCACCCGGGTGGGCGCGACGCTCGGCGGCGGCGGGGTGGTGCTCGGCGCCGCCGACGTCGGGGCGTTCGTCGGGCCCGCGGTCTGCGTCGAGTCGCCGCGCAGGCCGAACCACCAGATGGCGAAGCCGGCGAGCAGCACGACCACGACGGCCGCGACGATGCTGAGCACCTTCTTCTTGCCGGAGCCGCTCTTGGTCTCGAAGTAGGACTCCGGGCCCTGGCGCATCCAGCTCAGGTCGTTCGGGTTGTGCGCCGACCCGGTGTCGTCGGCACCCCACGGCGGCGCGGCGGCCGCCGGCGGCACCTGGTTCCAGCCCGGCTGCGCGGGCGGCTGCTGCGAATAACCCTGGTAGTTGGGCTGGAAGTCGCCCGTGTTGCGGACGACCTGGGTGCGCTCGGGGTTGTCGTCGGCACCCGGCTGCGGCGGCGCGAAGCCGCCCGGCGGCGAGAACGGCTGCGCCTGCACGGGCGGCACGTACGCGGTGGCGTTGGGGTCGCCGGGGCGGCCCTGCTGGGCCTGCCAGGAAACGGCCTGCGTGCGCTCGGCGTCGCCCGGCTGCGGCGTCGGCTGGGGTGTCCCGCCCGGCGGGCTCACCGGGGCGATCACCTGCGTCGCGTCGGCGTTCGAAGCCGGCTGCTGCGGTTGCTGGTCCTGCACGCCCACGGCCGAGGAAAGCACCTGGTCACGGCGCGCCCGGTATTCGTCGGCGGACAGCTGGCCTGCCGCGAGCTCCTCGTCCAGTCGCCGCAGCTCCTCCTGCCAGGACACCAGGAGCCCCCTTATTCCGGTCCGATCGGCCGACCGCCGGCCGGCCGACACACTTGGCCTGTTCAACGACACGCATATTGTGCACTTCGAAGTGGTCCGACCACCCCGCGGGTCGTTTTGTGACCCGGCGTTCGAGGGCGTTGCCTCAGCCGGGCGGCAGGACCGCCGTCACCGACGCGCGGATCGCCTCCAGGCGCGACCGCAGCGCCCCCGAGTCGGCAGTGCCCGCCTGCGAAACCCCGATGCCGACGGCCACCGCGCCGGAGGAGTACCAGAGGATCCCGACCCAGCTGTCGGACCCGCGCTGGGTGTACATCAGGTCGTCGTCGGTCGGGCCGAGCCGGGTCGCCGCCAGCTGCGCCCCGGAGAGGTTCTGCCGCAGGCCGGTCACGAGGTGCTTGGCGTCGAAGACCGACAGGGTCGGGATGACCATCAGCAGGTTTCCGTCGCTGGCCTTCCCGGGGTCGGACGACGCGCGGAAGATGACCTCCTTGGCGTTGCTCGCCCGGATCTGCTGCGCGTCGGCTTCGGTGATCACCTTGGCTTCGAGGGCCTTTTCGACCGTCATCGTCGCGTTGGCGGGATTTGCCTTGCCGGGCAACGTGGGCAGGCGCTGCTCGAGCGTCAGCGACGGGTCGGCGACGCCGTTCGTCGCCGACGGCACGCTGGGCGACGGCGGCGGCACGGCGACGCCGGACTGGTCGTCGTCCTTGCCGCCGAACCAGAGGATGCCCCCGGCGACCAGGCCGGCCACCAGCACGACGCCGAGGGTGACGACGAGCCAGGCGGGCAGGCCGCGGCGCGACCCGTCCCCGGCGGGCGGGGAGGTCTGCCACCGGTGCCGCCCGCTGCCTTCCGGCTCGCCGAACGGCGGCGCCTCGGCCGTCCCCGGCCCGCCGCCGACGGGCGGGAACCGGCTGGGCGTGGTGTGCTGCAGGTTCGTCCCCTCGACGCGCAGGTAGCGCGTCGGGACGATGTCGGCCGGGCTCGGCGCGGTGGTCATGTGGTCGGGCAGCTCGGGAATGCTGCTCGTCCTCGGCACGTGCGGCCCGCGCATCCACGGCCGTTCCTGCGGGGTCGGCGCCTTGGCCACCGGCTGCGGCGGCACGGCGGGGGCCGGAACCGGTTCGGCGGGCCGGTCGTGGGCGGGGTTGGTGCTCTGCCAGGACCGGTTGTCCGGGCGGCGCAGCGGCGAGGGCACGGGCGACGGCACCGTCGAGCCGGAAGCGGCGGCAAGGAGTTCGTCGCGCTGCTTGCGGTGGGCCGCCGGTTCGATCCGCCCGGCCGCCAGGTCCGCGTCGAGTCGGCGCAGATCTTCCTGCCAGCTCATCTTGACCCCCATCCACCGTTCGAGGCATCAGTCTGGCACGGAGGGCCGACCAGCGAGGTTGCGGTTTGTGGTTGACCCGCAACGTAGCGGAGAAACCGGCCTTTGTGGAGGGTCGGATCTCCGGGGTTCCGCGTAACCCGAAAGGTGTGACTTCCGCCGTGTCGGTGAACCCCCTCCCACGGTCGGGCGCCTTCTGGGCAGAGCATCGGCCGGGAGAGGAGGCGCCGTGGTCTGGATCTGCCTGGTCGGTGTCCTCGCCGTCGTGTTCCTGGTGCGGGCCGTGCGTGTGGTGCGGCGGGTCAGGCGGGGCGGCGTGGGGTGACCAGCCCCGACTCGTAGGCCAGCACCACCAGCTGGGCTCGGTCGCGGGCGCCGATCTTCGTCATGATGCGGCTGACGTGGGTGCGGGCCGTCGCCGTCGAGATCACCAGGTGGGCCGCTATTTCGTCGTTGGACAGGCCGCCGGCCACCAGGCCGAGTACCTCGCGCTCGCGGTCGGTGATCTCGCGGACCGCGGCGGTGTCGATGCGCCGGTTCTCCGGGCGGCCGACGAACTCCTGGATCAGCCGCCGGGTCACCGTGGGCGCCAGCAGGGCCTCGCCGCTCGCGACGACCCGCAGCGCGCGCAGCAGCTCCACCGGCTCGGTGTCCTTCAGCAGGAAGCCGCTCGCGCCCGCGCGCAGGGCTTCGTAGACGTACTCGTCGACGTCGAACGTCGTCAGTACCAGCACCTTCGTGCCCGCCAGCTCGGGGTTCGCGGTGATCCGGCGGGTGGCTTCGAGGCCGTCGACGCCCGGCATCCGGACGTCCATCACGACGATGTCGGGCCGGTGCTCGATCGCCAGCGCGACGGCCTGCTCGCCGTCGCCCGCCTCGCCGACGACCTCGAAGCCGTCCTCGGTCTCCAGCAGCACGCGGAATCCGGCGCGGACCAGGACCTGGTCGTCGGCCAGCAGGACGCGGATCATGCTTCCCCCTCGATCGGTAGCTCGACGCAGACTTCGAACCCGCCGTCGACCGGACCGGCGGTGCACCGCCCGCCGAGTGCCGTGGCGCGTTCGGCCATGCCGCGCAGGCCGTGGCCCGGTGACGGCCGGGTGGTGCCGCGGCCGTTGTCGCGCACCCGGAGCGTGAAGGCCCCCGGCCGCCGGTCGAACCGGACGTCGACGTGGTCGGCGCGGTCGGCGTGCCGGACGACGTTGGTCAGCGACTCCTGCAGGATCCGGTAGGCGGCGGCGTCCACCGGGGCGGGCAGGTCGCCGGCTTCCCCGCCGACGTCGACCGTGAGCCCGGCGTCGCGGGCGTGCGCGAGCAGTTCCCCCGCCTGGGTGAGGCTCGGCGCGGGTGCCTTGTCCTCGCCGGAGCGCAGCACGGCCAGCGTCGCACGCAGGTCCTTGAGCGCGGACGCGCTGGCCGCCTTGATGTTCAGCAGCGCTTCCTTCGCCTGCTCGGGCCGCCGGTCGGCGACGTGCGCGGCCACGCCCGCCTGGACGTTGATCATGGCGAGGCTGTGCGCGACGACGTCGTGGACCTCGCGGGCGATGCGCAGCCGTTCCTGCTCGGCGAGCCGGTGGCGGTGCTCGTCGGCCTGCTCGCGGCGGGCGGCGAGCGCGTCGAGCTGGTACCGGACGGCGGTGCCGATCCCGACCACCGCGACCAGCCAGACGACCAGGAAACCGGCGCCGAACTCCAGCGCGAACGACCCCGACGTCACGACGCGGACGAGGTAGAGGACGGCGAGCGCGGTGGCGCCGGTGATCCCGGCGGAGAGCGGGCCGCGTTGCCGGGTCAGCACGAACAACGCGATGGTCGGGACCACGATGACCGGCCCGCCGGGCAGCCCGGAGGCGTAGTAGCCGAACGCGGACGCCGTCGTGACCAGGAAGAGCGTCAGCGGGAAGCGGTGGACGGCCAGCAGGGTCAGCGCGGTCGCGGCCAGCCACGCGACCCCGGCGGGGGTGAGCGGCGCCGCCCCGGGCTGCCAGCGCGACGAGGCACTCGTCGCCCCGAGCACGAAGCCCAGCACGACCACGGTGCGCACCACGCGCCACGCCCACGGCGGCCATCTCATGCCGCGAAACTACCGGCCGGACGGCCACGCCGCGTCCGTCCCGGAGCGGCAGCCGGGCCTACGTCCTCAGTCGAACATGAGCGGCAGCTTGGCCGCGGTCTCCTCGTCGGCCGGGGTGTAGGTCGACATGGTGATCTCCGAGCGGCGGCCGTAGTAGAGGTAGGTGAAGTTGAACTGCAGCAGCCCGACGTCCGGGTGCAGGTACCGCTTGGTGCGGATCGGCTCGGAGTTGACGTCGTGGTGCGGCCACAGCTCGGCGAACAGCGGCGACTCCGCCTTGAGGCGCTTGACCAGCTGTTTCCACGCCGGCTCCGCGACGTGGTCGGCCATCGCCGCGCGGAAGGAGGCGATCACGCGCGGGATGTTCGTCTCCCAGTCGAGCATCCGCTTGCGCCATTCGGGGTTGAGCAGGCACTGGACCAGGGTGTTGCGGTCCTCGAACGGGATGGCGCCGACGTCGCCCATCAGCCAGGTGTAGCCGCGGTTGTAGCCGAGCAGGTCGCAGCGGGCGTTGCGGATCGCGACCGGGTACGGCTCCAGCTTCTTCAGCATCAGCTCCATGGCGGGCGTGATGACCTGGCAGTCCTTCTCCCGTTCCGGCTCGGGCGCGCCGGCCAGGCGGAAGAGGTGGGTGTGCTCGTGCGGGTCGAGCCGCAGCGTGCGGGCGATGGCCTGCAGCACCTGCTCGGACGCGTTGATGTCGCGGCCCTGTTCGAGCCACGTGTACCAGGTGACCCCGACGCCCGCGAGCTGCGCGACCTCTTCGCGGCGCAGCCCCGGCGTCCGGCGGCGGCCGGCGACCGGGAGGCCGACCTGCTCGGGCGTGATGCGCTCGCGACGGCTGCGGAGGAACCTCGCCAGCTCCTGGCGGCGGAGCTCGGATTCGACAGCGGTGGTCATGGTGCCAGGATGACACGCATCGGAAACTGGTACCAGGTAGTGGTTGATACCTGGATAAGCAGCAACTGGTACCAGTTTCGGAACGGGTCGATCGTAGTACCCATGACCACGACCGAACTCGCGCCGATCACCACCGGCGCCCCCGCCCGGCCGGGACTGACCCCCGCCGGCCTGGTCACGGTGCTGCTGGGGGCAGCACTGCCGATCATCGACTTCTTCATCGTCAACGTCGCATTGCCGACGATCGACGCCGACCTCCACGCGTCCACGGCCACCCTGGAACTGGTGGTGGCGGCCTACGGCATCGCGTACGCCGTCCTGCTGGTGGTCGGCGGCCGTCTCGGCGACTCGTTCGGCAGGCGGCGGCTGTTCTTCGCCGGCCTCTGGCTGTTCACGCTGACGTCCCTGGCCTGCGGTCTCGCCCCGACGGCGGGCACGCTGGTGGTGGCCCGCGCCGCGCAGGGGGCGGCGTCGGCCCTGCTGCTGCCGCAGGTGCTCTCGATCATCCAGGCGACGACGTCGGGCGAGCGGCGCTCGCGGGCGCTGGGCCTGTACGGCGCGACGGGCGGCATCTCGACCGTCGTCGGCCAGCTGCTCGGCGGCGGGCTGGTGGCGGCCGACCTGTTCGGCAGCGGCTGGCGGCCGATCTTCCTGGTGAACGTCCCCATCGGCCTCGTGGTGCTGGTGATGGCCCGCAAGCTGCCGGAAAGCCGCGCGCACAACCCGCTGGGCGTCGACCGCCTGGGCACGGTGCTGCTGGCGGTGACGCTGCTGTCGTTCCTGGTGCCGCTGATGGAGGGCCGCGCGCTGGGCTGGCCGGCGTGGACGATCGCGCTGCTGGTGGTGTCGCCGTTCGCGGCCGCCGCGTTCGTGCACGTCGAACGCCGGCTGGAGCGGCTGGGCGGCACTCCGCTGCTGCCGCCGTCGGTGATGCGGCTGCCGAGCGTGCGCCGCGGGCTGACGGTGGCGATCCCGTTCTTCGGCGCGTTCGGCTCGTTCATGTTCGTGTTCGCGATGACGCTGCAGGGCGACCTGCACTTCGGCCCGCTGGGTGCGGGTGGCGCGCTGACGCCGCTGGCGGTCGCCTACTTCACGGTGTCGATGCTGAGCAGCCGCCTGGTGACCCGCTACGGCCAGAAGGTCGTCCCGGTGGGCGGCGCGATCACGGCAGTGGGCATGGTGGCGCTGCTGTGCACGACCCTGGCGGCGTGGCCGCACGTGACGATCCTCGACCTGGCCCCGGCGATGGTGGCGATCGGCGTCGGGAACGCGCTGGCGATGACGACGCTGTTCCGGATCGTGCTGTCGCACGTGCCGACGGACCTCGCCGGTGTCGGTTCCGGGGTCATGACGACGAACCAGCAGACGTCGCTGGCGCTGGGCGTGGCGACGCTCGGGAGCCTGTACGCGGCGCTTTCCGGCTCGCTGGGCGGCCGCGACGCGTTCGCGCTGGTGATCGGCCTGGTGGCGGTGCTGGCGGCGATCGTGGCGGTGACCGGGCGGCGGCTACCGGACCCGCGGGCGTAGAAATCCCGGATTCACCCGTCGGAAAACCCGCGCGCCGGACGACGATGAGGGTGTGACGGAACCTCGGGTACGACCGGACCCGGCCTTCGCGCTGCTCGGGCTGTACGAAACGGCCCTGCCGGAGGTCTACGGGTACCTGCTGTCCCGCTGCGGCGACCGCACGCTGGCCGAGGAGCTGACGTCCGAGACGTTCCTCGGCGCGGTCGCCGCCTGTCGCAAGGAGTACGCCCCGCCGGTGAGCACGGGCTGGCTGATCGGCGTCGCCCGCCACAAGCTCGCCGACCACTGGCGACGCCAGGAGCGCGAGGAGCGGGGGTTGCGGCTGGTCCACGACAGCGAGCCGGACGTCGAGGACCCGTGGGACGAGCAGCTCGACGCGCTGCGCGCGAGACAGGTGCTCGACGGCCTCGGGCCGCACCACCGGGCCGCGCTGACCCTGCGGTACGTCGACGGGCTCGGCGTGCCGGAGGTGGCGGCCCACCTGGGGCGGAGCGTGCACGCCACGGAGGCGTTGCTGGTGCGGGCCCGTGCCGCGTTCCGCCGTGCCTACGAGGAGAAGGAGGGTCGCGATGCCTGAGCCGTTCGACGCGCTCCGCCGTCCCTCCGAGCGGGTCGCCCCCGACCCGGACTTCGCCGCCGAACTGCGCGACGACCTGCGTCGCCTGATCCTGAACGGAGCCGACATGACGACCACTTCCCCGGCACCGGCGACGTCGCAGCTGCGGTCGCTGACGCCGTACCTGGCGGTGTCCGACGCCCGCGCGGCACTCGACTTCTACGTGGAGGTGTTCGGCGCGGTCCGGCGCGGCGAGCCGATCCTGATGGACGACGGCCGCGTCGGGCACGCGGAGCTGGCGATCGGCGACGCGGTGCTGATGCTCGCCGAGGAGTACCCGGAGATCGGCCACACGGCACCGCACTCGGGTGGCGCGTCGGTGCGGGTGGAGGTGCCGGACCCGGACAGTGCGGTGGAGCGGGCACTGGAGCGGGGCGCGACGCTGATCCGGCCGGTGACCGACTCGCCGTACGGGCGGGGAGGGTCGTTCCGCGACCCGTTCGGCCAGCGCTGGCTGGTCGCCCAGGCACCGTCCCCGGCGGCGGGCCCCCGCCCGGCCCGGCACGGCGAAGCCATGTACTTCACGTTCCAGGTGCCGGACGCCACGGCGGCGAAGTCGTTCTACGGCGCGGTGCTGGGCTGGCAGTTCACGCCAGGGTCGGTCCCGGACGCGTGGGGATTTTCGGGACCGGGCCTCGAAGGCGGCCTGTGGGGCGGCGACCGGCAGACCGGCTGGAAGCTGATGTACGCGGTCGACGATCTGGAGGCGGCTTTGGTGCGGGTCCAGGAGAACGGCGGGCAGGCCGGGGAAGTCGAGCGGCATCCGTATGGGATCACCGCGGACTGCGTGGACAACCAGGGCATCGAGTTCTGGCTGTGGGAGAAGCCGCGGAGCTGAGCCGCGCCTGTCCGGCAGCTGAGTCGGCAGCCCGGCCGCCGGACCCGGCGAGCCCGCGCCTCCACGACATGAACGACTCTTTCCTGTCGTCAGACGAGGTGAACGACTCGTTCATCACGTCCGGTCACCCCGCCGGACGGCGCACACTGGAGGCATGGCCGGGCAATGGGTGCCGCGTGACCACGACGAGCTGACCGCCGGGCGGCGGTTGTGGCTCGAACTCGGCTCGTCGGTGTGGCCGCGGCCGGACTGGGACGGCAGTCCCGGTGAGGCCGTGCGGGGGCTGCAGGACCTGCTGGCCGCCTGCGACGAAGTCCTCGACGGCTACCTGGCCGCCGGCGGGTCGGACGAAGCCGGGCTGGCAGCGCTGGTCCGCTCCCTGCATCCGGCCGCCGGGTGGATCCGGGAGCTGTGGCAGGACGACACCACGCCGCTCGATGCCGAGCGGATGGCTTTGCTGCACAACGATCTCGCCGGGTTCGCCGACCACGTCCACGGCGTGCGTTCCTTGCTCGCCGAGGGCGGGGGCTGGGCTTCGCCCTAACGGCCCACCGCGTAGCCCTGCATGCCGCGTGCGTTGGCCGCCGCGTGCAGCAGGGCGCCGTCGCGGGAGACTGCCGACAGGCGGCCCAGTGCCCAGGCGCCCGCGTCGACCACCTCGTGGCCGCGGGCGCGGAGGGCGTCCACTGTGGACGCACCAAGCCGGGACTCCACCACCAGCTCGCGCGGGTTCCACGAGCGTGGGTAGAACGAACTCGGGAACGCCGTCGTGTGCCAGGTGGGCGAATCGATCGCTTCCTGCAGGTTCAACCCGCCGTACACGTGGGCCAGCCAGAAGCACAGCTGCCACTGGTCCTGCTGGTCGCCGCCCGGGGTGCCGAAGGCCAGTGCCGGGACTCCGTCGCGCAGGGCCAGGGACGGGGACAGCGTGATCCTCGGGCGCTTGCGCGGGGCCAGGGAGTTCGGCAGGCCCTGTTCCAGCCAGAACATCTGGCCGCGGGAGTCCAGGCAGAAGCCCAGCGAAGGGATGGCCGGGCTGGACTGCAGCCAGCCACCCGACGGCGTCAGCGACACCAGGTTGCCCGCCGCGTCGACGACGTCCAGGTGGACCGTGTCGCCGCGGGTCTGGCCCTGGGGGCCGACCGTCGGCTCGCCCGTCGCGCCGCCTTCGGCTTCGATGCCCTGCAGTGAGTTCAGGATCTTCGGCAGCCGGGCCGGGCCCCTGGCGTCCCCGGGCCGCAGGTCGGGTGACGCCGTGTCGGTGATCAACGCGCGCCGCGCGTCGGTGTACGACGGCGAAAGCAGTACGTCCAGGGGGACGTCGGTGTCGCCGTACCACGCCTCGCGGTCCGCGAACGCCAGCTTCGCCGCCTCGACCGCCAGGTGCACCGTGCGTTCCGACGGCACTCCGTCCACATAGGACAGCTCGTCGCGGAAGCCGTGCAGCAGCAACGCCTGCTGCAGCAACGCCGGACCCTGCGTCCAGCCGCCGAGCTTGACCAGGCGCCAGTCACCGACGTCGGCGAACGCCGGTGCTTCGTACGACGCCGACCACGACGCCAGGTCGTCGCCGGTCAGCAGGCCCGCGTGGTCGCGGCCCGAGTCGTCGCGGAACGCCCGGCGGCTGAACGCCTCGATCTCCTCGGCGACGAACCCCTGCGACCAGGCCCGGCGGCCCGCGTCGATCTGCGCTTCGCGGCCAGGGACGGACTCCGCCTCGCGCAGCAGCCGCTCCCAGGTATCGGCCAGCGCGGGGTTCCGGTGCAGGCCCGAGGCCGGCTTGCCGTCCGGCATCCAGAGTGCCGCCGACGTCGGCCAGTGCTCGGTGAACAGGCGCGAGACCGCGCTGATCGTGTCGGTGACGCGCGACACCAGCGGGACGCCGTTGCGGGCGTACCCGATCGCGTACTTCAGCACCTCGCGAAGCGGCTTCGTGCCGTAGTCGCGCAGGAGCAGCAACCAGGCGTCCCAGGCGCCCGGGACGGTCGCCGGGAGCAGGCCGCTGCCCGGGATCAGGTCCAGCCCGAGCGACGCGAAGTGCCCGGGCGTGGCCCCCGCGGGCGACGGGCCCTGTCCGGCCAGCGCCCGCGGGGTCGGGTCGTCCGCCGTCACGAAGAGGCCGGGCACCTGGCCCGCCGGGCCGCACAGGTGCGGCTCGGCGACCTGCAGGACGAATCCGGCCGCGACCGCCGCGTCGAACGCGTTGCCGCCGTCCTCCAGCACCGCCATCCCGGTGGCCGAAGCCAGCCAGTGCGTCGATGCCACCATCCCGAAGGTGCCTGCCAGCTCCGGCCGTGTCGTGAACATGCCCCGATAGTACGCAACGCTAAGGAAGTCACCAGCGGGCCGGACGCCGCCGTTCCGGCTCGTACGGCTGCGTGATGATCTCCATCCCGTTCCCTCCGGGATCGAGGAAATACACGCCACGGCCGCCGTGGTTGTGGTTGATTTCGCCGACCTGCTTGCCCATCGGATCGGCGTGGTAGGTCACGCCGGTTTCCACCAGCCGCGCGAAGACGGCGTCGAAGTCGTCCTCCGGGATCAGGAAGCAGTAGTGCTGCAGGCGAAGGTCCTTTTCAGGGACGGTCGCGAAGTCCAGGCGGACGCCATTGCGGGTCTCGACCGGGATGAACGGGCCCCATTCCTCCCCGGCTTCGAGGCCGAGCAGGTTCGCCAGGAATTCGGCGGATTCCCGGTTGTTCCGGGACGGGACGATCAGATGGTTCAGTTCAACGGAAACGGAAACCGACACGAGTGAAATGCCTCCGGGGCACTCCCGCCACCTCCATGTCTCACCCAGCCGGTGACCGACACGCGATGCCGTGCCGCCAGCCTAGCCAAGATCCACCGCTCAGGAAACCGTGATCCGCGCCGCCGCCCGCGGCCGCCCGACGCCCTGCCACGACAGCCCGGCGGCCACGATCACCCGCGGGTCGAGCAGGTTGCGCGTGTCGACGACGTCGATGCCGTCCATCAGCTCGGCCATCGCCGCCCAGTCCAGGTGCTTGAACTCGGCCCACTCGGTCAGCACGACCACGGCGTCGGCGTCCTTGGCGACCTGGTAGGCGTCGTCGACGACGGTCATCCCGGGGATCGCGCCGTCGACGGCCGGGTCGTAGGCGGTCAGGTCGGCGCCCAGCGCGCACAGCACCGAGCAGACGGCGAGCGCGGGCGAGTCGCGCAGGTCGTTGGTGCCCGCCTTGAACGCCAGGCCCAGCACGCCGATCCGGGCGCCGGCCAGTGTGCCGCCGACCGCGCCGGCGATCTTCGCGACGATCCGGTCGCGCTGGGCGATGTTCTCGTCGATGGCCGAGGTCAGCATCCGGAAGTCGTAGTTCACCGACTCGGCGACCTTGACCAGCGCGCTGGTGTCCTTCGGCAGGCAGGAACCACCCCAGCCGGGGCCGGGACTGAGGAACGTCCGGCCGATCCGGCGGTCGTGGCCCATGCCCTCGGCGACGAGGTCGATGTCGGCACCGAGCCGTTCGCACAGCTCGGCGATCGAGTTGACGTAGGACAGCTTCAGCGCGAGATAGCAGTTCGCGGCGTACTTGACCAGTTCCGCGCTCGCCGCGTCGGCGACGACGACCGGCGCGTCCAGCTCGGCGTACAGCTCGCCGACCCAGCGCGCGGCGGCGAGGTCGTCGGAGCCGACGACGATCCGGTCCGGGCCGAGGAAGTCCGCGACCGCGGTGCCTTCGCGGAGGAACTCGGGATTCGACACCACCGGCACGTCGGTCCGGCCGACCAGCTCCCGGATCCGCTGCGAAGTGCCGACCGGCACGGTCGACTTGGTGACCAGCACGCAGCCGGCGGGCAGGACGTCGCCGATCTCGGCGGTCACCGCCTCGACCGCACGCAGGTCCGCGGAGCCGCCCGCCCCCATCGGCGTCGGCACGCAGAGGAACACCGCCTGCGCGTGGCGGACGGCGTCGCGCGCGCCGACGACGAACTGCAGACGCCCGGCCGCGAGCCCGCGGTGCACGAGGTCGGCAAGGCCGGGTTCGAGGATGTCGACGCGGCCCGCGGCCAGGCGGGAGACCTTGGCGCGGTCGACGTCCACGCAGGTGACGTAATGACCCAGACTGGCCAGGCAGGCCCCCGTGGTCAAGCCGACGTATCCGGTTCCTACCACCACGATCCGAGCTGGTGTCATGCCGCTGAAGGTGACAGCCGGAGTTGACCACCGCGCTAACGGAACCAGTCGCCCCTGGAAGCGGTGAGCGAAGACACGAACCACCGATGCGAACGAGCGTTAACCTGGGTCGGGCGAATCGGAGCAGCGAAGGGAATCGCACAGATGCAGATCAACGGCACCGCGGCGCTCGTCACCGGCGGCGCGTCCGGCCTCGGCGGGGCGACGGCGAAGGCCCTCGCGGCCCAGGGCGCGCGGGTGTTCGCGCTGGACCTGGCGTCGTCCATCGAGAAGGCCGAGCAGGTCGACGGCGTCACCTACGTCGAGGCCGACGTCACCGACGTCGAGCAGGTCGAGGCGGCCGTCGCGCAGGCCGCCGGGTCCGGCGTGCCGCTGCGGACCGTGGTGAACTGCGCCGGCATCGGGCCGTCCGCGCGCATCCTGTCCAAGAAGGGCCGCCACGACCTCGCGCTGTACGCGAAGGTCGTCCAGATCAACCTGGTCGGCACCTTCAATGTGCTCACCATCGCCGCCGAGGCGATCGCGAAGACCGAGCCGCTCGACCACGACGCCCGCGGCGTCATCATCAACACCGCGTCCATCGCGGCCTTCGACGGCCAGATCGGGCAGGTCGCCTACTCGTCATCCAAGGGCGGTGTCGTCGGCATGACCCTGCCCGCGGCGCGCGACCTGGCCTCGCACGGCATCCGCGTGCTGACCATCGCGCCCGGCATCGTCGACACGCCGATGCTCGCCACGGTCAGCGACGAGTTCCGCGCGTCGCTCGCCGCCGGCGTCCCGTTCCCGAAGCGCCTCGCGCGCCCGGACGAGTACGCCCAGCTGGCGCTGTCGCTCATCGAGCACGACTACCTGAACGGCGAGGTCGTCCGCATGGACGGCGCGCTGCGGATGGCCCCGCGCTGACCCCGAGGGCGGCACTTTCCCGGGAAAGTGCCGCCCTGGCCGGTCAGCGGGTGAGCCGGACTTCGAGGCCGATGCCGTCGGTGGTGACCGAGCAGCCGCCGAACGCGCTTTCCGCGGCCAGCGCCTCGAACTGCGCCGGGGTGAACGCCCGGCGCCGCAGCCACCCCAGCGTCTGCCGGACGGTGAAGCTGCTCACCGCGCCGAGGTTCATCGCGGCGACGTCCCGCTCGATGTCCGCGCCGGTGGCCTCGTGGTTGAGGTCGTGGATCACCGCGCACCCGCCCGGCCGCAGGACGCGGTGCATCTCGTTCAGCGCCACCACGGGCTGCCGGAAGTTCTTGAACGCGGCCTGGCAGACCACGAAGTCGAACGACTCGTCCGCGAAGGGCGTGTGCGTGACGTCCCCCTGCCGGAAGTCGGCGTCCACTCCCGCCTTGCGGGCCTCTTCGCGGGCGATCTCCACCATCGTGTGGCTGATGTCGAGCCCGGTGACGCGGAAGCCGCGCTTGGCCAGCTCCACGGCGAAGAAGCCGGGACCGGGCGCCACCTCCAGGATCTCGGCGCCGACGGCCAGCCCGGCGGTCACCTCGGCCGCCTGCCGCCGGTACTGCGCGAGCTGAGCCTCGGTGCCGCGGTTCTTCGCGTACCAGCGGGCCTGGAAACCCTCCATCTCGGGCACTTTGTGCTTGCGGGTCGTTTCCATGGATCTCTCCTCTTCGGTCGGTCCGAACCGAAGAGCGCACCCGGTTATTCTTGCGGTGCCACCTCGTGACCGGGCGTGCTCGGTTCGGGGTCGAGGACCCCGGGCGGTGTGCCAGCACCTCCCGGGGTCCGTGCTATTTCTCCTCCACGAACTCCCCCAGGTCAGCGGGCAGTTCGCCGGTCTCGTGGTAGTGCCGCCAGGCCTCGATGCCGGGCATGGCGCCGCTGGTCAGCTCCCCGAGGAAGGAGCGCACCCAGCGTTCCTCGGCCTCGGCCATCGCAATCGCGTACTCGACCTCCACCAGGAACATCCGCGGCATCAGCGACCGCAACTGGCCGAGCGTGGCCCGCTGCTTCCCGAGGTGGTCGACGAGGGCGTCGAGCCGCTGCCGCAGCAGGCTGATCGCCTGGTCCGGGCCGAGGACGCCGATCAGCGACAGCCCGGACTGGAACCGCGGCGGCTCGGCTTCGACCGTGCCGACCAGCTCGCGGACCCAGTCCTCGACCTCCTCGCGGCCCGCCGGGGTGATCCGGTAGACCGTCCGCTCGGGCCGCCCGCCGTCCTTGACGCTCTCGACGGCCTCGATGAAGCCGTGTTTCTGCAGGTTGCCGACGACGGTGTAGAGCGAGCCCCACTTGATCGGCATGTCGGCGTCCTTGCCGCGGTGCTTGAGCACGGCCGCCATCTCGTACGGGTGCATGGGCCGTTCCAGCACCGCCGACAGCACGGCCAGGCCGAGCATGTTGCCGACCTTCCGCCGCTTCATCCCGACTCCTCGTCTACGAGTACCCGCAGACGAGTATTACGCAGGACGCGTCAGGAGGCAAGTGTCTTAGTCGACGAAACTTCTCAGAGGTCGAACATGAACGGGACCTCGTCCTGGGCCCGCGCGCTGATCCACTCGCGCAGCGCCCGCGTGGCGAGGACGTCGTCCTCGTTGTAGCGCAGGAGCCGCTCGCGCTGGTCGTCGTCCGGCTTCTCGCCGTCCATGCCCACGGCGTCGCGGTACCAGCGCATCGACGCCTCGCCGCCCGCCTCGGGATCGCGCCACGAGAACCCGGCGACCGGGGCGATCACCTTCAGGCCCTTGCCGTGGGAGCACAGGAACTGGTCGGTGACGCTGCGGAAGAGGTCGACCCACTCGTCGGAGTCCACAAAGGACTGGATCTCCTTCTTCGTCGGCACACCCGGGTAGTCGCCGAAGCGTTCCACCGAGCCGAAGAGCCAGCGGTTCTCGGCGAGCGCGTTGTAGCAGTAGGCGCGGAAGGTCAGCCCGGCCGCTTCGGTGCGCTCGCGGACGTCGGTGAGCCACGCCCAGAACTCGGCGAACGACCGGGCCTCGTCGTCGGTCGGCAGCGGGTCCCAGGTCGCGAAGGCGCGGTAGCCCCGCGGGATCCCGATGTCGGCGCCGCTCAGCAGGCAGCCCCAGAGGTACGCGCCGGCGTCGCCGAAGCTCTCCATGTCGACGTCGACCTCGACGTCGGCGCGCGGCACCTCGACGCGGTCGACGCGGCGCACCAGGGTCAGGTCGGCCAGCCACGCGCGGGCGAGCACGACGGCGTCCGGGAAGGTGACACCCGTCCAGTTCACCGGCGGCGGCTCGCCCGCCGGGTCGAGCGCCGCCAGCTTGTCCACAGTGGACACGCCGGCCCGGCGCAGCTCCACCGCGTCCTCGCCGCGGACGACGAGGCTGACGTCCCGCGTCTCGGTGAGCACGACCTCGCACGTCGGCCACCACGGGCAGCGGCGGCACTCCAGCACCCGCGACGGCTCGGCCAGCGCCGGCTCGCCGTTCGCGGCCGCCGTGGCGATGGCGAGCCGGTCGGCGAACCGGACCTGGTACTCGGTGAGCGCGGTGCGCCCGCCCGGCCAGGTGCCCGCGGCGAGGTCGTGCCAGACGACGACGTCGGCGTCGAGGCCGATCACGCCGCCGAGGGTGAGGCTTTCGTCGGCCTGCCCGAGCGTCTGCAGCATGCGCCGGATGTGCACGAGCCGCAGCTGGTCGCGCGGCTGCGAGCGCACCTTGCGGCCCTCGTCGGGCTGGCGGTGCGCCGGGTCGAGGTCGGTCAGCTCGGTGACGATGGCGCCGGCCCCGCGGTCGGTGATGCGGTGCCGCACGACGAGCACCGGCACGTACCCGCGGCCGGTGCGGACGAGCAGGTCGATGCCGCCGCGCCGGTGCCCGGCGGTGTCGACCGGCAGCAGCGCACCCCAGATGTAGTCCGCGCCGTCGGCGAACGCCTGCTGGGTCTGCTCGACGCGCTCGTGCGCGGGCAGGTCGCGGCCGACCTTGACCCAGTGGCCGCCGTTGGCCGCCATCAGCCGTCCGGCGATGTCCTCGCGGTGCGCGGTGGCGTCGGCGATCCGCTGCTGCGCGGTGGGGTCCGGCGGCGAGAGCGGGACCTCGCGCATGGCCGGATCGTGTTCGAGGTGCACGCGACGGCGGCAGCGGCTGACCGCTCCCGCGTCGAGGACCACCTCGGTGTTCATGGAGATCACTCTAGATTCCCACCGCCGAGCCGACATGCCCGCCACCCAGGCGACCAGTAAGTTCGACCCCGACACGTCGCAGGAGGTGCCATGGCGCGCAAGGCCAAGGTCGAGGGTGAAGCCAGGTTCACCCCTAAGAGGGCGAAGAACGCGGTCGCGGTGGCGAAGGTGCTCGGCCCGGCCGTGATCCCGGTGGTGGCACCGCTCGCGGTGCGCGCGGCGGGCGCGGCCCGGGAGGCATACGACCGCTACCAGGCACGCAGGCTGGGCGTGTCGGTCGACAAGCTGCACGAGTACACCGGCCGCGGCGCAGCCCTGCACGCCCGCATCGCCGGGCTGGCCGACGGCTGCCGCGACCTGCAGAAGTCGGAGAAGGCGTCGAAGGCGGACACGGAGTTCGCGCGGGACGCACTGGGGACGCTGGAGCAGCTGGCGGCGACGGTCCGGGCGGCCGAGCGGATGCCGGCGGCGCGCCGGAAGTCGGCGCACCGGGCGGTGGCGGGCGAGCTGGAACGGCTGGAGGGCCAGCTGCTGCACCGGCTGGGCATCTGAACCCGGCCGGTCCCGCGAGGCTGGTGCCGCTGCGGTGCCGCGAATGACTCATTCGGGACGTGTGAGGTCCCCAATGACTCATTCGCGACGCTCGCAATGGGCCGAAGACGTGCGGCCGCGGTTTTCGTGGGTCCTGCGGGGAAGCCCGGCGGTCACGGGATGTTGTGAATGACTCATTCATGTCGTCTGACGACATGAATGAGTCATTCACGTCGCCGGGAGACCAAGGACGCGGCGGAGTTCCGGCTTGTGCCCATCGGGCAGTGCGTTTCCGGGTTGGCTGCGGGCTGCCGAGGCGTCGCGACGAGGCTCGATGTCCCAGGGCGGCATTGGTGGCGTTGAACGCACCGAAGGCCACATTGGGCGCGGCCTCTGCCAGCCGCCACACTCTCGCGCGGGCAGCCCCCGCCCTGTCCCGGGGGGCGTCCCCTGGTCCAGTCTATCGGCGGGCAGGGGCAAAAAGGGGTGCCGCGGAAATCTGTGGACAACTTCGAGCCTGTGGATGGCCGAGTTGACAACCGGCCGGGCAGCGGCCTTGCTGCCCGGCCGTTCCGGCTACTTGATGAAGCCCTTCTCGAGCATCCAGTCGTAGGCCACCTTGCCTGCGTCCTTGCCGTCGACGTCGACCTGTTTGCACAGCTCGATCATCTGGTCGTTGTCGATGGCCGCGGCGACCGTCTCCAGGGGGGCGCGTAGCTCCGGGTGGGCCTTGATGAACTCCGTGCGCAGCGTGGGGACCGCGTTGTACTGGGGGAACGCTTTCTTGTCGTCCTCCAGGACTCGCAGGTTCAGTCCCGAAATGCGGCCGTCGGTCGTGAAGACCTCGCCGATCGGGCAGGTTCCGCTCGCGACCGCCGAATAGATCGTGCCGATGCCGAAGTTCTTCACCGTCGGGTTCTGGAAGCCGTACGCCTTGACCGCTGCCGGGAAGCCGTCCTGGCGGCTGGTGAACTCCGTCTCCAGGCAGAACACCGCCTGGTCCGGCTTCTGCTTCAGGAACGCCGCCAGGTCGGACGTCGTCTTCAGGTTGTTCGCGGCGCCGTACGCCTCGGTCACCGCGAACGCGTACTGGTCGTTCAGCGGCGAGTAGTTCAGCCACGTGACGCCGAACTTCTCCTCGTCCGCCTTGGCCGTCGCCTCGTACTGGGCCTTTTCGCCGCCCGGGACCGGGAGTTCGTTGCCCTGGTAGTTGATCCAGCCCGTGCCCGTGTACTCCCACGTCACGTCCGTCTGGCCGGACAGCAGTGCCTGCCGCGACGAGTTCGAGCCCTTGATGTCGGACAGGTCGACGACGTCCGCGCCCGCCGCCGTCAGGGCCATCTCGGCCATGTACGCCAGGATGATGTTCTCGGTGAAGTCCTTGGACCCCACCGTCACCTTCACCCCCTGCAGGGACGGGATCGGCTGGATCGAGCCCGGGCGGATGTCGTAGGGCACCGCCTGGTTGACCGTCAGGCCGCACGAGGACAGCGTTGCCGCCAGCAGCGCCACGCCGAGCAGTCGCCGGAGTTTCATCGCAGTCCCTTCGGTCCGAAGTACTGTTCGGCGACCGCGCCCGCCCAGTCCACCAGCAGTGCCAGCGCGACCGCCAGCACCGAGCCGGTGACCAGGACCGACGTCAGGTTCAGCTTGTAGCCGGTGTCGATGAGCAGCCCGAACCCGCCCGCGTTGACGAACATGCCGAACGTCGCCGTGCCCACCGCCAGCACCAGCGACGTGCGCAGGCCGGCCAGGATCAGCGGGACCGCCAGCGGCAGCTCGACGCGCCACAGCACCGCGCCCGCCGACATGCCGATGCCGCGGCCCGCGTCGATCAGGGCCGGGTCGACCTGCTGGATGCCGACCATCGTGTTCCGCAGCACCGGCAGCAGCGAGTAGAACGCCAGCGGCAGCGCCGCCACCCAGAGGCCGCCGGTCGCGCCGGTGACGATGAACCACAGCACCAGCACGCCGAGCGCGGGCGCGGCCTGGCCGATGTTGGCCACCGCCAGGAAGACCGGCGCGAGGAAACGGGCCCACGGGCGGGTCACCAGCACGCCGAGCGGCACCGCGACCAGCACCACGATCGCGGTCACCACCAGCGTGATCAGCAGGTGGTCCCACAACGCCGTGAGCAGCGTCGACGCGTTGAGCGTCTCCCGCTCGGTCGCGTTGAGGCCGCTGTTGAACACCCAGATCAGCGTCACCGCGACGATCAGCAGCACCGCCGCGGGCTGGGCCAGCAGCCGGACGCGTTCCGCGCGCTTGGAGCCGGATTCGGTGCTGAACCCGGTGTCGACGGCAGCCGTCATGCGGGCACCTCTTCGCCGTTGGTGTGCTCGTCGCGCAGCTGCTGGATGGTCGCGATCACGGTGTCCAGCTGGATGGTGCCCGCGTACTCGCCACGCGGGCCGGTGACCGGCACCGAACCACCCTCGGCGAGCATCGCCTCGAGCGCGTCCTGCAGCGTCGACTGCAGGCTGACGATGTCGCGCAGCGGCTTGCCGAGGTTGGCCAGCGAAGTCGCCGAAGTCAGCTCGCGGACGTGCACCCAGCGCGTCGGACGGCGGCGGGCGTCGAGCACGAGCGCGAAGTGCTTGCGTGACGCCTGCAGCTTCTCCCGTACCGACGCCGGTGTCTCGTCGACGGTCACGGTCAGCGCGTCCTGCTGCAGCTCGACGTCCCGGACACGCAGCAGGGTCAGCTGCTTCAGCGACGCGCCCGCGCCGACGAAGCCCGCGACCGTGTCGTCCGCCGGGTTCGCCAGGATCGCTTCGGGGGTGTCGTACTGCAGGATCTTCGACTGGTTGCCGAGCACGGCGATCTTGTCGCCGAGCTTCACCGCCTCGTCGAAGTCGTGCGTGACGAACACGATCGTCTTCTTCAGGTCCGTCTGCAGGCGCAGCAGCTCGTCCTGGAGGTTGCCGCGGGTGATCGGGTCGACCGCGCCGAACGGCTCGTCCATCAGCAGCACCGGCGGGTCGGCGGCCAGTGCCCGCGCGACGCCTACGCGCTGCTGCTGCCCGCCGGAGAGCTGACGCGGGTAGCGGTCGCGGAAGTCGGCCGGGTCGAGCCCGACCAGCTCCATCATCTCCTCGACCCGGTCGGCGACCTTCTTCTTGTCCCAGCCGAGCAGGCCGGGCACCACCGCGATGTTCTGCGCGACGGTGAAGTGCGGGAACAGCCCGGCCTGCTGGATGGCGTAGCCGATCCGGCGGCGCAGGGTGTCGACCTCGAGCTTCAGCGCGTCCTCGCCGCCGATGGTGATCCGGCCGGACGTCGGCTGGACCAGCCGGTTGATCATCCGCATCGTCGTGGTCTTGCCGCAGCCGGACGGGCCGACGAAGACGACGATCTTGCCGGCGGGCACGACCATCGAGAAGTCGTCGACGGCGGGCACGCGGGTGCCGGGGTACCGCTTGGTCACGTGCTCCAGCTCGATCTCGACGCCGGAGACTTCCTCGTTCTCAGCCACGGACACCCCTAGATACGGTGAAGCGCTTGATCAGGACGTAGACGCCGTCGAGGAGCAGGGCGAGGATGACCACGCCGGCCGTGCCCGTGACGGCTTGGTTGAGGGAGTTCGTGCTCCCCGCGTTCGTGAGCCCGGAGAAGACCTCGGCGCCGAAGCCGGGGCCCTTCGCGTAGGCGGAGATCACCGCGATGCCCATCAGCATCTGCGTCGCGACCCGCATCCCGGCGAGGATCGCCGGCCAGGCCAGCCGCAGCTCGACGCGGGTGAGCACGCCGAAGCGGCTCATCCCGATGCCGCGGGCCGCGTCGGTCACCGCCGGGTCGACGCCGTCGAGCCCGACGATCGTGTTGCGGACGATCGGCAGCAGGCCGTAGAGCACCAGCGCGATGACGGCCGTCGTCGGGCCGAGCCCCGAGATCGGGATCAGCAGGCCCAGCAGGGCGAACGACGGGACCGTGAGGATCGTGCTGGCCAGCGCGGTCGCCACGGCCGAGCCGACCGGGCTGCGGTAGACCGCGATCCCGATCAGCACCCCGAGGATCGCCGCGAGGACCGTGCACTGCACCACCATGCTGGTGTGCAGGTAGGCCTCCAGCCACAGCTTGCTCGCCCGGTCCGAGATGTACTCGAAGAGGTTCATCCGTGTCCGTCTCCCGCCCTTCGTGCCGACCTTCACCCGAACGGGCTAGTCCCTGACCGACGGCTCAGTACCCACGACCCCGCCGTCCCAAACCCCCGTCTCCGGCCCACCGTGGCCCAGGCCACAGCGTTCGGCAACCACAGCGCGGTGAACCCCGGCCCGACCTGGGACGTGAACTCGGCGTGTGCTCACTTCACGAGATCACACGCTCACAGCCACGCAGGTCCCTTAGGCTGCTGCTCATGAGCGTTCCGGGACGGCGACCCGCCGTCCTCGGCGCTGCCCGTGGAGTGTCGCTCGCCGTGAGCGCGGCGACGCTGTCCGTCACCGCGCACCGGCTCGCCGACGGCGGCCTGCCCGACCCGGCGATGACCCTGCTGCTCACCGGCCTGTTCGGCTGGACGGCGACCGCGCTCGCCCGCCGGGCCCGCGGGGCACTCGCCACGATCGCCCTGCTCGGCCTCGCCCAGCTGGTGATGCACCTGCTGCTCACCACCCTCGCCGGCCACCACGACATGTATGCGGTGCCGGACCGCACCGGCCTCGGCATGATCACCGCGCACACGGTCGCGACCGTGCTGACCGCGCTGCTGCTCGCCCGCGCGGACGCGATGCTGCTCGCGGTGCTGGCCGTGCTGCGCGCGATCCTGCCGCGGCTGCTCACCCCGCTGCCGGTGCCGGTGGCCCCCGCACTCGTCCCGGTCCGCGTCGACGCGCCGGGTCACCTCGTCGGCGTCGACCTGCGCCGGATCCGCGGGCGGCGTGGCCCGCCTGTCTGCTCCTGAACCCAGCTCGTCCCCGCACCGGCGGTCCCCCCGATATCCGCCGGCCCCTTCTTGAGTTCATCAGGAGTGAACCCATGTCCCAGCACGTCTTCAAGCGCGCCGGTTTCCTGGCCGCCACCGTCGGTGTCGCCGGCCTCCTCGGCGCCGGCGTCGCCTCCGCGCACGTCACCGCGAACGTCTACGGCCCGCAGCCCACGAAGGGCGGCTACGCCGCGATCGTGTTCCGCGTGCCCAGCGAGGAGAAGGACCCCGTCACCACCACGAAGGTCACCGTCGACTTCAAGGCCGACTACGGCATCGGCTCGGTGCGGACCAAGCCGGTTCCCGGCTGGACCGCCCAGGTGACGAAGTCGAAGCTGCCCGCCCCGATCACCAAGGACAACGGCACGCAGATCACCGAAGCCGTCACCGCGGTGACCTGGACCGCGCAGCCGGGCAGCGAGCTCCACGCGACCGACTACCAGGAGTTCGCGGTGAGCTTCGGCCCGCTGCCGACCACTGTGGACCAGGTGGAGTTCCCCGCCCACCAGACCTACAGCGACGGCAAGGTCGTCGACTGGAACCAGCCCACCCCGGCGAACGGCGAGGAGCCGGAACACCCGGCGCCGGTCGTGAAGCTGGCCGCGAAGGCCGCGGACGGCGACGCGCACGGCACCATGGCGGGGACGGCGTCGACCACCGGTGAGCACACCGAAGCCGCCGCGACGACGTCCGACGGCACGGCCCGCTGGCTCGGCGGGGCAGGCCTGCTCGTCGGCGCCATCGGGCTCGGCGTCGGGGCAGGCGCGACCATCCGCGCCCGCAAGGCCACGGCGAAGTCGGGAGGCAACAGCCAAATGCGCGGTGTGCTCGTCGCGCTGGCACTCACCGGGGTGGCCGTGCTCGGCACGGCCACCCCGGCGCTGGCG
>NZ_JBDZYD010000007.1:0-142549 GCF_040064235.1 Amycolatopsis melonis | reverse complement strand
CGGCTCATGGGGGCGGAAACCCCCATGTGGGGGGGGTGAGCGCGGCGGGCCCCCCCCCGGGGGGGGCGGGGGGCGCCCCGCCCCCCCCGGCGCTGGCGCACAACGTGCTGATCTCCTCGGACCCGGCGAACGGCTCGTCCGTCGCCACCGGCCCGGCGAAGATCAGCCTGACCTTCGACCAGTACGTGCAGGGCGCGGACGTCAACCAGATCGCGGTGACCGGACCCGGTGGCGGCCAGTGGGCCGAGGGACCGATCAGCGTCGTGAACAACGTCATCAGCGCGCCGCTGCGGCCGCTCGGCCCGGCCGGGAAGTACACAATCGGGTACCGGGTGCTGTCCGCGGACGGCCATCCCGTCACCGGTGAGCTGTCCTTCACCCTGACCACGGCGGGCACCGGCACGCCTGCCGCCGTCGACGCGGCCCGCTCGCCGGGCGGCTCGGCGCAGGCGGCACCGCAGCCGTCGTCCTCGACCGGCGTGCCGATCTGGGTCTGGATCGCCGGCGCCGTCGTGCTGCTGGCCATCGGGCTGACCGTCGCCCTGCGCTCGGGCGGCAAGATCGAAGAGAAGAACGGATGACCCAGGCCGAGACCACCGTCCACCCCCGCTACGCGACGCTGCTGTGCGTCGTGACGGCGGGCCTGCTCGGCGCCCTGATCGGCGTCGCGCTCATGACCACCGCCCCGGTCCCCGGCGTGGTGGAACCCAGCGCGGTGGTCTCGGCGGGCATCCCGGTCGTGCGGGTCCTGCTCGACCTCGCCGCGGTCACGACCATCGGGCTCGCGCTGCTGTCGGTGCTCGTCGGCTACGACCGGCCGAAGCTCACCGAGCCGGTGATGCGGCTGGCCCGCCCGGCCGCCGTCGCCGCCGCGCTCGTGTGGGCCACCGCCGCGGTCGTCGCGCTGATCCTGCAGACCGCGGAGTACAAGCCGGGATCGTCGACGCTCGCGCCGTCGGACATCGGCCGGTACATCGCCGACGTCGGGGCGGGCAAGGCACTCGTCATCGTGGCCGTGCTCGCCCTCGGGCACGCCGGGCTCGGCGCGCTGGCACTGCGCTTCGGCGAGAAGGTGCCCGCCGAGGTCCGCGTCGGGCTCGGCCTGTTCGCGCTGCTGCCGCTGCCGGTCACCGGGCACGCGTCGAACTGGAACTACCACGACTACACGATGATCTCGATGGAGCTGCACGTCATGAGCGCCGTCGCCTGGACCGGCGGCCTCGGCGCGATGGCCGTGCTCCTGGTGGCGAACCGGACGCTGCTGGCGCACGCGCTGCCCCGGTTCTCCAAGCTCGCCACGCTCTGCCTGGTCATGTCGGCCGCGACCGGGCTGTTCAACGGCCTGATCGAGATCTCGCTCAATCCCACCCTCGGCTTCTGGGCGGGGATCTTCACGACGCCGTACGGGCAGCTGTTCGTCCTGAAGACGGTGTGCACCGGGCTCATCGCGCTGCTCGGCGCCCACGTGCGCTGGCGGCTGATGCCGCGGATCGTCCGGCACCAGCGGACGGCGCTCGCCGCGTGGGCGACGCTCGAGCTGACGGTGATGGGACTGGCTTTCGGGTTCGCCGTCGTGCTGACGCGGGCGCCGGTCGTCGCGTCCTGAACCTCATCCTCGCAGGTCGGACACGGTGGGTAGCTGCAAATTGCGCATTGGGATGACCCGTGATCCATTGGGGGCGATACGTCCGACCGAACTTTCTACCCAGAGCGGGTGCCCTTTCGGAAGCGACGAACGGTCATTTGCAGTCGGCGAATGCACGTGCAGACTGTGGTGCCGATCACACGAAGTGACAGATCGGGCTCAGCGGTAACGCGTCCAGCGCGCGTCCGTCCGGCCGGTCCGGAGGTCCTCCAGGCGCCGGAACAGCTCGGGCCGCACCTGCGGCCTGCTGCGCAGGATGGGCAGCACGCTGGTCGTCAGCTTCAGCTCGCGGATACCGCGGAGCACGGCGAAACCGGGCCAAGACGTCACGTCGAAGCCGTAGGCGGCGGCGAACGTCCGGTACGCCACCGGCGGGTCGCCGAACCGCTCACGGCCGACGGCCAGCGGTGTCAGGTCCCATTCCGGCGGGCCGACGCACGAGGAGTCGAAGTCGCAGAGCACCGGCCCGTCCGGGCCCGGGATGACGTTGCCGGGGTAGGCGTCACCGTGCACCAGGCCCCTGGCCAGCGGAAACTCCAGCTCGGCCAGGGCGGCTTCGAGTTCGGCGCAGCGGTCGAGGAGGAACGCCCGGTCGGCGTCGCTCAGCTCCTCGGCGTCGGACACCCTGGCCCGCACCGCGGCGAACGGCGCCCACTCGGCGAGGCCGTCCGGCGGAGGCAGGGCGTGCACCTGACGCAGGAGGCGGGCCAGGTCGGCGGCCGTCGCCGGGCGGCCGATGCTCGGCACCTGGTGCCACACGGTCACCAGGTGCCCGCCGACTTCCAGCGGCTGCTCGACGCCGTCGAGCAGCCGGATGGCGGGGACGCCGTGCCGTTCGAAGTGCCGGGCCACGCGCACGACCGTCCCGACCCGGTGCCGCAGCCGCGTCGAGCCGACGATCCGGATCACGAAAGGCGCGGTGACCAGCGCATACACCGCGTTGTTCGTGAACCGCAGCAACCGCGCACCCGTCGGATCCAGGCCGAGAAGCGCGCAAGTCTCGGCCAGCACGCCCCGCAGTTTCGCGGACGTGAACCGGCCGGCCAAGACGGCTCCGGCGCCCCTGCCGCTCCCGGCGTCAGGCGGCGTAGAAAGCGTGGAGGCGATCGGCGAGGTCACGGGCGTCGGCGTTGTTGCGGCGGCGCTCGGCTTCTTCCTGCAGCGGCCGCATGCGGTCCTTGACCCGCTCGGACTTGATGCCCTCGGCGCAGTCGATGGCCTTGCCGCCGACCTTGGCGCCGTGGTCGAGGTCGCCGTCGAGCAGGTGGTTGGTGGCGAGCGCGCTCAGCATGAACGCCTTCGACCGGGCCATGTCGTCGTCGTAGGACTCGACGGCCCTGGTCAGCGCCGGGATGGCGTACTTGGTGTGCTCGGCGTTCTTCTGCGCGAGGACGGTGTGGACGGTCCCGACCATGGCGTAGACGTCGGTCTCGGTGAAGAACTTCACCCACGACTCGGCTTCGGCCAGGTTGGCGCGCTCGAACTCGTCCTTGCTCCGGCCGAGCAGCTTCACCGCCTGCTCCTCGTTGCCCATCATCGCGTAGGCCCAGGCCTCGTTGGCGCACAGCACGGAGACGGCCAGCTCGGAACCGCTTTCCTGGGCGGCGATCTGGCCAAGCTGGAACAGCTTCAGCGCGTCGTTCGGGGCGTCCTGGTGCAGGTAGACGCGGCCCATGCGGTAGAGCACGTTGGCCACCAGCGGGTGGTTCTCGCCCTGCTTGGCCAGGTCCAGCGCGTTCGCGAAGTGGCCGCGGGCGGAGTCCATCAGCCCGGTGTCGAAGGAGGTCCAGCCTGCCAGCGAGTGGAGGTCGGCGAGCGCCACGTACAGGCGGTTCTTGACGAGGTCGGTGCCCTGCGCCTCGAGCATCTGCTGTCCCCAGGACAGCTGCGCGACCACGGCGTCGCGGCAGAACCCGCCGCCGTACTGGTAGTCCAGCGCCCGGAGCGCGCGCGTGGCGGCCTCCACCTGGCGCACGTCGGTCATGCCGATGCGCCCCGGTGCCGGCGTCCGCGCCGGTCCCGCCGACCAGGTGCCCGATTCCGGACCGAACACCGCCGCCCCCATCGTGACCTGGGCGGCATGCGCGAGGAACCTCCGTCGCTTCACGGACTCGTCCTCCTCAGCCTGCTGGCCGTCGGCGGAGCCGACGACCCGTATCTGCGTGGCCTCGTCGTAGGCGAGGCCCATGTATCCACGGGGGACGCCCAGGCCGTCGGCGATCCTCGTGAGCACGTCGTAGGCCATGACCTGGCGACCCTTGAGGATCTCCGACACCTCGGACTGGGACTGGCCGGTCATCGCGGCGATCTGGCGCTGCGAGACACCGTGCTTGCGCAGGAGGCGGTAGACGGCACTGATCTCGCGGGTGGCGAGCGCAGCTCTCATCTCCGCCTGTTCCCAGGCGTCGGCGGGCACTGCGTGGCTCTGCCGGGCTTCGGCACTGCCACCGTTACTGGCGTCCATCGCGCCCCCTCCACTGTCCGGTCGGGCGTCTGTGAAACAGCGTAGGCAAACCTGGGAAACCGTGGGAACAGCCGGACTGGCGCCCTGATCGGTCCGGGCGAAGTCCGTTGACCGCTTACCGTGGAACCGAGTCCGGTCACCGCTATGACGCCATTTCGACCTTCTATCGCACCGGGTTTCACCTCACTGTAGTTGTCAGATCTCCGTCACCGCCCGGACACCGGCAGCGATCACGGAGAGCTACGAAAACCGCAGCGTGGTGACAAGACGATGTTGCAGAAGGCATCTTCGAGGACTTTCGACAGAGCGGAGAAGGGCGTGGAGTTCGTGGACTCGTTCGCAGGAGGACATGCCGGCACGGCCACCCGCGCCGTGCGGCCGTCGGTCGCGACGGTCTCTCCCGTCTCCGCCGTCCGCCCCGTCGCCCCGGCCCCGGCGGTGGACCCCCGCACCGCGAGCGTCCGCCACTACGAAGGCGGCCAGCTGGTGTGGCGGGTGCAGTGCGGCGACCTGATCAGCCGGGAACGTGCGGTGACGGTGTTCGTCGAAGACAACCAGGTGGTACTGGTCTCGCCTCCCGGCGAGACCGCGCGGCTGACGTCCGGCCAGCTCGGCCAGCTGCGCGCCGCGCTCAACGAAGCCGCCAAGATGGCGGAAAGGTGACGGTGAGCTGACATGGATCAGGTTCTCGGACAGGTGCTCCGCAACGCGGTCTGGGAGCGCCTCGACATGCTGACCGACCTGGCGAACCGCGCCGACGCCCAGTCATTGGTCTCGGTCGCGCGGTCCGAACTGCCGCGCCTGACCGAAGCGTGGCGCGCGATGCTCAAGATGCACGAGCCCGACGAGCGCGGCGACTGCCCGACCTGCTCGACCCGGTGGCACCGCTGCAAGGCGCCGTGCTCGGTCTGGCAGGTTGCGCACGAGCACCTGGTGGCAGGCGGGCTGGCCCCGCAGCAGCAGGCCCCGGCGAGCCGCCTGCACGGTCGGCGCAAGAGCCCGGTCCAGGTCCACCCGGCCGCCCCGACGGCGGCGGAGACCACCGGCCGCCACGCGCTGGTGAACCCGCGCCGCCCGGTCACGGCCTGATCCCCCCAGACCGGCGAGCACGGCCCCGCTCCGATCGCCCCATCGGACCCGTGCCGGACCTCGCCGTCGGCCGGGGACTGTTTCGCCCGCACCCCCGAGCAGTGCGAACCAGTCCTCGGCCAGCACCCGGTCCCCACCGCGATTAATCGAAAAATTTCCGCGTTAGCCCTAGCCCAGGCGGTAATCCCCCGCTAGATTGATCACCGAAGACGGCCATGGATCATGGGTCTGGTCCTGCCGCAACCCGCTTCCAAGCGGCCCCCGAATTCCGCGGGCCGGTGCCGTTGCACTCCCCTCCCCCGACCGGCACCGGCCCGCGGTTCCACGTCTCCGCTCGTCAGCGGACCGCCTTCACGCGCAGCACGAGCACCGCGGCCAGCAGCGTCGCGACCGCCGAAGCCGCGAACAGGCCCGAGTAACCGCCCAGGTAAGCCAGCACCAGCGGCGTCACCAGCGGGGCCACCACCTGCGGCAGCGAATTCGCGATGTTGATGACACCCAGGTCCTTCGCGCGGTCCTGCGCCGTCGGCAGCACCTGCGTCAGCATCGCCAGCGCGACCGCCATGTACGCGCCGAAGCCGACACCGAGCAGCGGGGACGCCGTCAGCGCGACCGGCCAGCTCGGCCAGAACACCAGCAGCAGCGCGGCCACCGCCATCACCGCGGACGCCGCCAGGACGTACGGCTTGCGCCGTCCCGACTTGTCGGAGAAGTTCCCCGCGAGCACCGCGCCGGCGACGAGCGCGACGCCGTAGAGCGCCATCATGATGAGCAGCCCGGCGTCCGGGTCGGCGTAGTGCACCGCGTCCTTGAGGAAGAACCACAGGTACAGCGTCCCGAACGCGTTGCCGAGGTTGATCATGAAGTGGCACGACCACGCCCACGCGAAGTCCGGGTGCCGCCGCGGCGAGACCCAGAGGTTGCGGACGACCTCGCCTGCCTTCGACGACGGGCGGAACTCGACCGGCAGGCGCGCGTCCGGGGTCCGGAGCACGAAGAACGCGGCGCCGATCACGACGATCCCCGCGCAGACGGCGTAGGCGAGCGGCAGTCCGGCAATGCCGAGCACGACGACCACCACGACCGCGCCCAGCACCGTGCCGAGCATCTGCGCGATCCCGACCAGCCCGCCGACGTGCGCACGCTGCCCGACCGGCACGCGGTCGGCGATCGCGGACATCAGGGTCGCCAGCATCCCGTTGAGCCCGGCCTGCACCAGGCACCAGCCGGTGACCATCACCGCGACGCCGGGGGCGAACGCCAGCACCAGCAGCCCGGCGGCGGCGACGGCCGCGCCGATCACCGTCCACGGGTGGCGGCGGCCGAACCGCGAGCACGTCCGGTCCGACAGCAGCCCGACCGCCGGGTTGACGACCAGCGCCACGGCCGCGCCGACACCCATCACCAGGCTGAGCACGAACTCCTTGTTCACCTGGTCGAGCAGCTCGGCCTGCTTCGGCAGCAGGACCTGGATCGGCGCGTAGATCCCCAGCCACAGCGCGATGTTCGCGAAGAACAGCAGGCTCATCCAGCCGGGCCGCACCCGCACGACGGGCTCGGCGAGCGCTTCGGGGAGCGCCTGGGTCGTTTCACTCATTCCGCACCAGCTTCCGGTACCAGTGGAACGAGTCCTTCGGCGTCCGCCGCAGGGTCTCGTAGTCGACGTGCACCAGGCCGAAGCGCGGCGCGTAGCCCTTGGACCACTCGAAATTGTCCAGCAGGGACCAGCAGAAGTAGCCACGGACGTCGACGCCGGCGTCCATCGCCTCGCGCAGCGCGACGAGGTGACTGTGCAGGAAGTCGATGCGTTCCGGGTCGTGCACACCGCCGTCTTCGGCGACTTCGTCGTCGAAGCTGCAGCCGTTCTCGGTGATCTGGATGGGCGGCAGCTTCTCGCGGTAGCGGCGGTGGAAGTCCAGCAGCAGCTCACGCAGGGCGTGCGGGACGATCGGCGAGTCGTTGGTCGTCATCGGATAACCCTCGATCGGGTGAAGCTCGAAGGGCAGCGGGTTGCCCGGACCGGGTTTCGCGACGCCTTGCGGCTCGTAGTAGTTGATGCCGTAGAAGTCCAGCGGCTGCGCGATCGTCGGCAGGTCCTCGGCGAAGCCGGCGGGGAGGTGCTCGTGCAGCTGCTCGGGGTAGGTGCCGAGCAGCATCGGGTCGGCGTAGAGCCGGTTGAGCAGCGCGTCGAGCCAGACCGCGGCGGCTTCCGAGTCGTCGTCCGCGGGCCAGATCGGCGAGTGGTTGTTGGCCGTGCCGATGTTCGTCGCGCCGGCCGCGCGGAGAGCCTGGACGGCGAGGCCGTGCGCGAGATTCTGGTGGTGCGCGGTGGGAACGGCGTCGAGCAGGAGCATCTTGCCGGGCGCGTACTCGCCGATCCCGTACCCGAAGATGGACATGACCATCGGCTCGTTGAGCGGAATCCACAGTTTCACCCGATCGGCGAAGCGGTCTCCGATGATCCGGGCGTATTCGGCGAAGCGGTCGGCGGTCTCGCGGGAGAGCCAGCCGCCCTCGTCCTCGATCGCCTGCGGGGTGTCCCAGTGGTAGAGCGTGACGGCGGGGGCGATGCCCGCGGCGCAGACGGCGTCGATCAGCTTGTCGTAGAAGCCGAGGCCCTCGGGGTTTGGCGCGCCCTTGCCGTCGGGCTGGATGCGGGGCCAGGCGATGGACATCCGGTAGGCACCGACCCCGAGCTCGGCCATCAGCGCGACGTCTTCGGGGTAGCGGTGGTAGTGGTCGGCGGCTACGTTGGCTTGTTCACCGCGCGCGATCTTGCCTTCGGTCGCGGTGAACGTGTCCCAGATGGACGGTCCGCGGCCACCTTCGCGGGTGGCGCCTTCGATCTGGAACGCCGAGGTCGAAACACCCCAGAGGAAGTCGGACGGGAAGATCGGGTTCTGCACCGGCTGCTGACCCCTTCGTCAGGCCACCCGTACGGGTGAACATGAAAAGTTCTCATATACTAGGTCTTCACTCGTCCGTGGGGAAGCCCGTCGGCACGATAAAGTCCCAGATCAGACGAGGAGGAGCGCCGTGTCCGACATCCAGGCCGCGAAGGTGCCGGCAGAAGCCACCCCCCTGCGTCGCCAACCGGTTCAGCAGCGCAGCGCGAAGCGGGTCGAGCAGATGCTCGACGCAAGCGCGGCCCTGATCGACGAACTCGGTTACGACGCTTTGACAACGACGTTGATCGCCAAACGAGCGGGGGTGGCGGTCGGCTCGCTGTACCAGTTCTTCCCCGACAAGCGCGCGGTCGTGCAAGCGCTTACGGCCCGCAACCTGGAACGCTTCGTCGCAGCGGTGAACGAGCGGCTCAAGGAACTCGAGTCGGAGCACTGGTGGGACCTCGTCGACTCGATCCTCGACATCTACCTCGAGATGCACCGAACGGTCCCGGGCTTTTCGAAGGTCCACTTCGGCGACATCATCGACCGCCAGCTCCTCGACGAAACCCGCGACAACAACACGGTGATCGTCGATTCCCTGACCGACCTCCTGGCGGCTCGGGTCGACCGGCCGGTGGAGGACCTGCGGTTCGCGATCACGATCGCCAACGAGGTGGCGGACGCTCTGCTGAAGCTGGCGTTCCGGCGGGAGCCGAGCGGGGACGAGAAGATCGTCGCCGAGGCGAAGTATGTGGTGAAGGGGTACCTGGCGGCTCGGTTCGGGGAGCGGTCCTAGGGTCTGTATCGACTGGACCCATCGGGGCCGGGCGCTTTCGTCGCATCTGGTGCAGCGAACGGGCCTTTCGGCTCACCTGATGCGAGGAAAGTCCCTTTCAGCCGGGCTCCTCAGCCGGATGTAGTGAATGAGTCGTTCATGTCGCCCTTCGTCGACCCCGTCCGACGCACGACACTCGTTGTCCGCCTGTCCACAGAAGTTGTCCACAGGTATGCACAGTTGTGGACAACCTGCTCGGTTCGGCGGGGTTTGTCGGGGGGCGCCGGTAGACTGGGCCTGGGGACGCCCCCCTGGGAGTGGCGGGGGCCCGGCACCGTCCCGCTGTGCCGTCGCGCTGAAGGTGCCCTTCGGTGTATCTGATGCGGTGAAGGGCGCCTTCACTGCATCAGAGGTAAGCAAGGTGCCCTTCGGCTCAGCGTGAGCCGGCAGTCCCGAAGACCGGACCCGGGTGAGCCTGCGCCTCCACGAGGTGAACGACTCTTTCCTGTCGTCAGACGAGGTGAACGACTCGTTCATGACGTCCGGTCACCCCCGCGGCACAGCGACTTTCCCGGGATAGGGTGGGGGCTGCGGATGGCGATGTGCGGCCGCGACAGGCGCCTTCGGGGGTTCATCCACCAGGGCGTTCAGCTCGGGCCCGGGATGGCTGTTCTCCTGCGGTGTGGTGACGATCGGTCGGCGAAAGGCGTGCGGTGGCCGGACTGCCTGCGGAAATCCGTCCGGGGGATATCTACGAGGACTGCTCGTTCCATCCCGTCCTCTGCACCTACGTCGACGATGGCGACGAGATCGGGGGCATCTCGCTGATCGACGCCAGCTCTCCGCGGGCCTGCTCGCTCAGCGGGTGCGCGGTCGTCAAGCTCTCCATCGACGACGTCATCGCGGCGCGGGCCGACTGGCCCGCCTATCTCGCGCGCCGCCAAGCGGAGTTCGAAGCTCGGGGACGGTGAGCTCAGCCGAAGTTCTGGTGCTCTCCCCGGTACGTCGGGACCGTGCGTTCCACCCGGTCGCCCAGCACCAGGTGGTAGTGCGTGAACCGCTCGGCCAGCTCGCCCGCCTTCGCGTGGCGGAGCCACACCCGGTCGCCGAGCTTCAGCGTTCGGGCCGCCCGGCCCGTTACCGGGGTCTGGACTTCGCCCGCTCCCTCCACTCCGAGGAACTTGAGGCCCGCCGGGAGGTACGGGGACGGCTGGCGGGATGGGCCCGTCGGGCCGGATGCGATGTAGCCGCCCGAAAAGAGCGTGGCGATCGCCCGGGTTGGGCGGCGGACCACCGGGAGGGCGAACAGGGCTGCCGGGCGGGGCTTGAACCTGCTGTAGCCGTCGAAGAGCGTGGGACCGATCAAACCCGAGCCTGCCGCTATCTCCGTCACCACCGCGTCCGCGCCCGTCGACTCGATGCTGCCCGTGCCGCCGCCGTTGACGAACTCCAATGGCGTCAGCGCCTGGATTGCGCGGACCGCCGCGCCGCGGCGGCGGGCCAGCTCGGCTGCCGAACGGCGTTGCATCCAACCAACCACCAGCTGCTTCAGCCTCCGGCCTGCCGCGTCGCCGAGGCCCGCGATCTGGCCTTCGTACGCCATCACGCCCACCAGGCGGAAGCCGGCTCGCGCCACGACTTCGCGGGCGAACGCGGCTGCCTGCTTCGGGGTGAACAGCGGTGAGCGACGCGTTCCGACGTGGATTCCGGGGGCCGGGCGCCAGGATGCGTCCAGTTCCAGGCACACCCGGATCTCCGGGTGGCCGTGGCCGAGGGCCGCGTCGACCAGGTCCAGGTGTTCCGGGGAGTCGACCATGATCGTGATCGCCGCGCGGGCGCGCTCCGATGCGGCCAGGCGGCGGAGGGCCTCGTGGTCGGCCGTCGGGTACGCGACGACGATGTCGTCCGTCGTGCCGTGCTCGACGTGCCAGATCGCTTCGGCCAGCGAGTAGCACATCAGGCCTTCGAAGCCCGGCATCGCCAGCACGCGCTCCAGCAACGCGCGGCAGCGCACCGACTTGCTGACCACGCGGATCGGCTTGCCCGCCGCGCGGCGCCGGAGGTCTTCGGCGTTCGCGTCGAAGGCCGCCAAGTCGACGACGGCCAAGGGCGGATCGAGGTCCTTGGTCGCCAAGTCGTACACCGTCGCACTGGTCACGAGGTCTAAAGTACGACACGAAGGCTTGAAACGCGAATACTATTCACTTACTGTTTCGGACACTCGACGACGAAGGGTGTGCGCGCATGACCCGGTGGACCAACTGGGCGGGCACGGCGTCCGCCTCACCGCAGCACGTTCACCAGCCGCGCAGCACCGCGGAGATCGCGGCCGCCGTCGAAGGTGTCGCCGCGGCCGGCCGGACCGTGCGCCCCTGGGGCAGCGGGCACTCCTTCACCGCGATCGCCGCTGCCGACTCAGATGCCCTCGACCTGCGGCACTGGACCGGCATCGAGCGCGCCGACCTCGAAACCGGGCTCGTCACCGTCCGCTCCGGCACGACGATCCGGGAGCTCAACGCCGCCCTCGACGCGCTGGGCCTGGCCATGACCAACCTCGGCGACATCGACGCACAGACCATCGCCGGCGCGATTTCCACCGGCACCCACGGCACCGGCGCCAAGCTCGGCGGCCTCGCCACCCAGATCGCCGCGCTGGAACTCGTCCTCGCCGACGGCTCGATCGTCACCTGCTCGGCCGGGGAACGCCCGGACCTCTTCGCCGCCGCCCGCGTCGGGCTCGGCGCGCTCGGCGTCATCACCACCGTGACCCTGCGCTGCGAGCCGGCGTTCTTCCTGCGCGCGCAGGAGCGGCCGGAGCCGCTGGAGCAGGTGCTCGAAGGCTTCCACGACTTCGCCGACAGCAACGACCACTTCGAGTTCTACTGGTTCCCGTACGGCAAGAACGCGCTGGTCAAGCGCAACAACCGGGGTGACACCGCCCGGCCGCTGAGCAAGCTGCGCGAGTTCGTCGACTACCGGATCATGGAGAACGTCGCCTTCGGCGGCCTCTGCCGGACCGGGCGGCTGATGCCGAAGCTGGTGCCTTCGCTCGGCAGCTTCGCCTCGAACGTCCTGAGCGCGCGCGAGTACAGCGACCGTTCGCACCGCGTCTTCGTCACCGCGCGGGACGTCCGGTTCACCGAGACCGAGTACGCCGTTCCGCGCGAATCCGTGCTGGACGTCCTCGCCGAGCTGCGCGCGCTGGTGCCGAAGCTGAAGGACCCGGTGATGTTCCCGGTCGAGGTGCGGGTTGCCGCCGGCGACGACATCTGGCTGTCGACCGCGCAGGGCCGCGACTCCGCCTACATCGCCATCCACCAGTTCGTCGGCATGCCCTACCGCGAGTACTTCAGCGCATTCGAGAAGATCGCCGGCGCCGTCGGCGGCCGCCCGCACTGGGGCAAGATGCACGACCTCGACGCCGGCGTCCTCCGCTCGCGGTACCCGCACTTCGACGACTTCCTGCGCGTGCGCAAGGAAACCGACCCGAACGGCGTGTTCACCAACACCTACCTGGACCGGGTGCTCGGCCCGGCCTAGAACAGCGCCGACACCGATTCGCCGTTGTGGATCCGGCGGATCGCCTCGGCCATGGCCGGCGCGATCGACAGGATCTTCAGCTTCTCGGTGCGCTCTTCCTCCGGCACCGGGACCGTGTTGGTGCAGACGATCTCCAGCACCTCGGGACGGCCGCCGATGCGCTCGATGGCCTTCGCCGCGAACAGCCCGTGCGTACACGCGACGCGGATCGAGCGCGGCTTCAGCTCGGCCAGCCGGTCCAGCAGTTCCAGCACCGTACTGCCCTTGGCGATCTCGTCGTCGAGCACGATGACGTCGCGGCCGGTGATCTCGCCGATCACCGACGTGATCTGGACGCGGTCGTCGGGGAAGCGTTCCTTCGCGCCGGCCGCGACCTGGACACCGAGCAGCCGCGCGAAGTGCGACGCCTCCTTCGCGTTGCCCAGGTCCGGCGAAACGACGGTGGCGCGCGACAGGTCGTATTGCCGGAAGTGCTTGGCCAGCTCCTGCAGTGCGTGCAGGTGGTCGACCGGGACGCTGAAGAAGCCGTGGACCTGCGGCGAGTGCAGGGTCATCGCCAGCACGCGGCTCGCGCCCGCGGTCACCAGCAGGTCGGCGACCAGGCGGCCGCCGATGGAGATGCGCGGCGCGTCCTTCTTGTCCGAGCGCGCGTACGAGTAGTGCGGCATCACGGCGGTGATGCGGGACGCCGAGGCGCCGCGGGCCGCGTCGAGCATCAGCAGCAGCTCGACCAGGTGCTCCTGCACCGGCTTGACCAGCGGCTGGATGATGAAGACGTCGCGTTCGCGGCAGTTGGCCTGCAGCTGAACCTCGAGGCAGTCGTTGGCGAACCGCTGGATTTCGACCGGCCGCAGCGGCACGCCGAGGTGCTGGCAAATCTCTTCGGCCAGCTCGGGGTGCGCGCTGCCGCTGAAGACGGCGATCTCTCTCGATGTGTCGTTCACAGTGCCGAGATCGCCTCGTCGAGGGTGGCCTCGCCCGAGACCAGGGTCAGGGTGCGGTGCACCGAAGCGGGCGTCTCCAGCAGCCGGACGAGCACGGCGGCGACGTCGTCGCGCGGGATCGGGCCGCGGTCGGCCTTCTCGGCCAGCAGGACGCGTCCGGTGCCGGGGTCGTCGGTGAGCTGCCCCGGCCGCAGGATCGTCCAGTCGAGGTCGCGGGCCTTGAGGTCGTCCTCGGCCGCCCGCTTGGCACGCAGGTAGTGCCGGAATTCCTCGGTGACGTCGGGGTTCTCCGGATTGCCCGCACCGATCGACCCGACCTGGATGTGACGGCGGACCCCGGCGCGCTCGGCCGCTTCGGCGAACAGCGCCGCGGCGCCACGGTCCACAGTGTCCTTGCGGGCGGGACCGCTGCCCGGGCCCGCGCCGGCGGAGAACACCGCGGCGTCGGCGCCTTTCAGGACCTCGGCGACGGCGTCCACATCGGAGTTCTCCAGGTCGAGCACCACGGCCTCGGCGCCGGCGGCTTCGAGGTCCGCCACGTGGGCGGGGTTCCGGACGATGCCGACCGCTTCGTCACCGCGCGCGGCGAGCAGCCGCTCCAGCCGCAGCGCGATCTGACCGTGTCCACCTGCAATGACGACTCGCATGGAGCCGACACTAGTGGGAAGCGGGCGCCTCTGCGGTGCGGAGGAGGTGGTCGTAGACCAGCTCGTTGACCAGGCGGGAGACCGGGTCCTCGGCGAGCACGACGCGCTCGGTGCGGCCCTCGAGGTCGAGGTCGACGACCGCGTTCGGGTCGGCGGTCACGACGGCGAGGCCGTACGCGCGGGCGCGCGGCAGGCAGTTGCCGACGTAGTCCTCGGTGAGGACGGTCGGCGACGGGAGCACCATCGCGGCCTCGCCGTAGCGGGCGAACGGAACCGCGGAGGCCATCGCGGTGCGCCAGTGGCGCGCGACGGCCAGGACGCCGACGATCTCGGCGGCCGGGGCGGGGGCGGTTCCGGCCAGCTCCGGCCAGGTCCAGGTGTCGACGGTGGCGCGGTCGGCCACCGGGCCGGCACCCATCGCGATGCGCTCGGCGTGCACGTCGGTGCGGAGCTTGGCGACCACGCAGACCTTGCGGCCGAGGATCGTGGTCTCGGGCAGGACGACGCCGCTCCAGCCGAGCTGGGCGGCGGCGGCGCGGGCGAGCTCGTCGACGCTCGCGGGGAGCTCGATCGGCGGCACCACGCGGCTCGGCATCGACCGGCTGCGCTTCGCGCCACCGGCGACCGTCGAGCGCTCGGTGTTCTGGGGTGTAGCCGCCACGAGTCCGCCTCCTTCAAACCTGCACTGCACCGTGACCGGGGAAAACCGGCACAGGACCTGTCTAACAGCGCGGCGGCGCGGCGTCGCCGGGTAGTGCGAGTGGCTGCGATCGGCGGCGCCCAGCGGTCGATGACCGGTCGGTGGGCGGTCATCGGACTTCGGTCGAACGGTGCGGCCAACCGAGTGAGAGCGAGGTGAGTGGCATTACGGTGCGCCCACGACCGACTACCCGGGGACGTCCGCGGCAAACCCGGTCCGGCTGGGCCGTTCGGCCCAACCGGGTGGCGTTCCACAGTGGACGCGGGGCGCTGAGCTGCGGATGTCCGCCGTCACCCACATGGCGGTGAGCTACGCCGCAGCGGACACGGGCGCCCGGGACTAAAGTTACCCACCAGTCACTTAGTCGCCGCCGTGGAGGACCGATGCGCTCCCCGAAGGACTTCTTCGCCCCGCTCGCCCTGGGCGCGCCCGCTCCCGTGCGGGAGATCCCGGTGACGCCGTCCCGGATGATCCACTTCTTCGACCCCGGCAACGAGAAGATGGCGGCGAAGGTGCCGGACCTGGCGAAGAAGGTCGACGTCCTGCTCGGGAACCTCGAGGACGCCGTCCGCGCCGACCGCAAGGAGGCCGCGCGCGCCGGGCTGGTCGCGATCGCCAAGGCGAACGACTTCGGGAAGACGCAGCTGTGGACCCGGGTCAACAGCCTGGACTCGCCGTGGGTGCTGGACGACCTGATCACGCTGGTCACCGAGATCGGCGACAAGCTCGACGTGATCATGGTGCCGAAGGTCGAGGGCGCGCAGGACATCCACTACGTCGACCGGCTGCTGGCCCAGCTGGAAGCCCGCGCGGGCCTGACGAAGCCGTTGCTGGTGCACGCCATCCTCGAGACGGCCAGCGGAGTGGCCAATGTGGAGGAGATCGCCGGCGCGAGCCCCCGCATGCAGGGCATTTCCCTGGGCCCGGCCGACCTGGCCGCGAGCCGCCGGATGAAGACCACGCGCGTCGGCGGCGGGCATCCGGGGTACCTGGTGCGCACCGACCCGGTCGGCGAGGACCTGACCGCGGGCCGGACGACGTACCAGCAGGACCTCTGGCACTACACGGTGGCGCGGATGGTCGACGCGTGCGCGATGCACGGGATCCTGCCGTACTACGGGCCGTTCGGGGACATCCGCGACGTCGTGGCGTGCGAGGACCAGTTCCGCAACGCGTTCCTGCTCGGCTGCGTCGGCGCGTGGAGCCTGCACCCGGTGCAGATCGACATCGCGAAGAAGGTGTTCTCGCCGTCGCCGTCCGATGTGGCCTGGGCGCGCCGGGTGATCGCCGAGATGGGCGACGGCACGGGCGCGGTGATGATCGACGGCAAGATGCAGGACGACGCGTCGGTGAAGCAGTGCCGCGTGGTCGCCGAACTGGCCGACGCCCTCGCGGCGGACGACCCCGAACTCGCGGCCGCCTACGACGCGGCCACCAAGGAGGCTCTCGGATGACCACGCCCCGGCGTTCGGTGCTGTACATGCCCGGCGCGAACGAGCGCGCGCTGGAGAAGGCCAAGACGATCCCGGCGGACGCGCTGATCCTCGACCTCGAGGACGCCGTCGCCCCGGACGCGAAGGAGGCGGCCCGCGAGCGGGTGTGCGCCGCGGTCGGTTCGTACGGTTCCCGCGAGGTGACGATCCGGGTCAACGGCCTGGACACCCAGTGGCACGACGCCGACCTGCGCGCGGCGGCGGCCGCCGGACCGGCCGCGGTGGTCGTGCCGAAGGTGAACTCGGCGGCCGAGGTACACAACATCGAACGTGCGCTGGAGCTGGGCGGCGCCCCGGACCACACGAAGATCTGGGCCATGGTCGAGACGCCGGTGGCCATGCTGCACGCGGAGGAGATCGCGGCAGCCTCGGAGCGGCTGACGGTGCTGGTGATGGGCACGAACGACCTGGCCAAGGAGCTGCACGCGGAGTTCGTCCCTGGCCGCGGGCCGCTGCTGGGCGGGCTTTCGCTGTGCCTGCTGGCGGCCCGGGCGACCGGAAAGGTGATCCTCGACGGCGTCTACAACGACGTGAAGGACCTCGAGGGGTTCGAAGCGGAGTGCGAGCAGGGACGGCAGTACGGGTTCGACGGGAAGACGTTGATCCACCCGGCCCAGGTCGAGCCGTGCAACCGGATCTTCGCACCGTCGGAGGAGGAGATCGACCGGTCGCGGCGGATCATCGAGGCGTTCGAAGAGGCGCAGGCGTCCGGCAGGGGTGTGGTCACTGTGGACGGGCGGATGATCGAGAACCTGCACGTCGAGAACGCGCGGCGGGTGCTGGCGCTGGCGGAGGCCGTGGCGGGCTGAAGGAGTCCTCCAGCCCGCCGGCGGTTCACTGCGGCAGCGAGTCCGTCCACTCGGCACTGACCTCGGCGCCCTGCGGGCCGGGGACCTGCATGACCGCGCCGTCCGCGGTCACGTACATCGAGGTGTGGCTGATGCGGCCCGTGGCAGGGTCGACGACCAGGCGGTAGTCCTCCGGAAGGAGGAACCCGCGGCCGCCGGGGACCGGGCCCAGGTCCTTGACTCCCGGGTAGGCCGCGATCGAGCGGAATGCCGCCGCCCGGACCGCCGGGGGTGCCGGCAGGGTCGACACCAGGGAAACCATCGACAGCAGCAGCTCCCGCTCCCGGTCCGCCGCGGTGAACGGGCCCGCGCTCGTCCGGGCGCCGCTGTGGGCGATCGCGTTCGCGAGCCAGTCGCGCAACGCCGCCGGGTCGGTGGGCAGCGTGCGGATCTGCTCGAACGTCACCTCGATGGCCGCCAGCCGCAGCGGGAAGTACCCCAGTGACATGACCCGGCCGCCGGACTTCGCCCCGCGGAACCACAGGTGACCGTCGGCGCTCGTCCAGTATTCGTAGGCGTCCTTGCCCGAGCCGGTGCGGATGTGCCAGTACTTGCCGGTGCCGTCCGGGGTGCGTTCCGCGACGGTGGCCGCCGCCAGCAGCACCTGCTGTCCGGTGACGACCGGGGCCACCGCCTGGGGCTGAGGCGCCGGCGCCGGAGCGCCGGGCAGGGTCGCCACCACGACGGCGGCCGCGGCTGCCGCGGCCACGAGGCCCGCGCCGAGGGCGAACGGGCGGATGCGGCGGCGGGGTGTGGCGAGCATCCGGTTCAGCAGGCGGTGACGGCTGCGGTCCACGACCTCCTGGCTGGGCTCGGCGGGCAGCAGGGCCGCGCGCAGGGTCTGCAGGTCATTCATCGACGGACTCCTTGGCGAGAACGGGGGTGAGCTTCTGGCGGGCACGCGTCAGCCGGGAGCCGACCGTGCCCGGGGAGATGCCGAGTGCTTCGGCCACTTCCGCGTAGCCGAGTTCGCCGAGCGCCACGAGCAGCAGGACGTCGCGCTCGCCGGTGGACAGCCGGGAGAGGGCCTTGGCGATCCGGCCGGTCATGACCGCCGAGACGACCCGGTTCTCGTGGCCTTCCACGGCCGGGGACGCCTCCAGCCGCGCGAGGGCGCGGTAGTGGCGGGCTTCCTTGCGGCGGTGGCGGGACACCAGGTTCGTCGCGATGCCGAACAGCCAGGCCCGCAGGTCGCCGCGGGTGGCGTCGAACGTCCGGCGGCGGTCGAAGGCGACCAGGAACGTCTCGGCCGCGACGTCCTCCGCCGCCTGGGTGCCGAGGCGGCCTGCGACGTACCGGTGGATGTCCGCGAAGTAGCGGTCGTGCACCTCGGTGAACTGCTCGCTGCCGAGCACCGGGGCCGCCGTCATGGGGCTGCCTCTGTCATGGGGTTCCTTCCCGTCGGCGACAGCTTCACCCCCACTTCGCCGAAGGGCCGGAACTTCTTCCCTACCCGATCGGCCAGGGCCGCTGCGGCGGCCGGAGCCGTTCGTACGCCGCCGCGGCGCGCAGGACGCCGAGGTCGTCGAAGCGGCGGCCCGCGATCTGGAGGCCGATCGGCCGTCCGTCGCCGGTGTACCCGCAGTTCAGCGACACCGCGGGCTGGCCGGACATGTTGTACGGGACGGTGAACGCGATGTGCTCGAACGGCCGCGCCGGGTCGTTCGTCGGGGACGCCCACTCGGCAGGCGGGGCCGCGACCGGGCACGTCGGCGACAGGACGACGTCGAAGGCGGACGTCGCCCGCAGCGCCGCGACGCTGGTCGCGTCGATCTGCGCGAAGCCGCGGTAAACGTCCACTCCGGACACTTCCGCGCCGCCTGCCGCCCACTCCGCGATGTACGGCAGGACCTTCGCGCGCCGCTCCTGCGGGACCGCGAGCAGGTCCGACCAGGCACGCGTGCGCCAGAAGACGTCGAGGCCGTCGAGCATCTCGCGGGTCAGGAACGGCCCGACCGGCTCGACGACCGCGCCCGCGGCCTCGAACGTCCGGGCCGCGGCCGTGACCGCGTCGAGGGTTTCCGGGTCCACCGGAAGCCCGGGGCCGGAGTCGAGGTGCAGGCCGACGCGCAGGCCGTCCAGGGAAAGATCCAGCGACGACCAGTCGAGGTCCGACGGCGGCAGGCACAGGTGATCGCGTGAATCCGGCCGCGACAGCACGCTCATCAGCAACGCCGTGTCCGCGACCGTGCGGGTCATCGGGCCGGCGACGCGGCCGAGGAACGGCGGGTCGACCGGGACCCTGCCGAAGCTCGGCTTCAGCCCGACCAGGCCGCACCAGCCCGCGGGCAGCCGGATCGAGCCGCCGATGTCGGTGCCGACGTGCAGCGGGCCGTAGCCCGCGGCGGCCGCCGCGCCCGCGCCCGCGCTCGACCCGCCCGGCGTCGCGGACGTCAGCCACGGGTTCCGGGCCGTGGCGTGGAAGCTCGACAGCCCGGAGGTCAGCATCCCGTAGTCCGGCATGGTCGTCTTGGCCAGCAGGACGCCACCGGACTCGCGGACGCGGGCGGCCGCGGGCGCGTCCTCGGCGGCCGGGACCAGTGCCGTCGCCGCCGTGCCCAGCGGCACCGGCGTGCCGCGCGTGGCGATGTTCTCCTTGAGCGTCAGCGGAACGCCGTCGATCGGACCCAGCGGTTCGCCGGACGCCCAACGCGCTTCGGACGCCTTCGCGTCTTCGCGGGCGGCCGAAGGGTCGTACGCGTACAACGCGCGCAGCTCAGGCTCTCGCGCCTCGATGCGCGTGAGAACGGCTTCGGTGACCTCGACCGGCGAGAGCGTCTTCGCGCGGTACTGCGCCACGAGTTCGACGGCGGTCAGGTCGGGCAGCTCGGTCATGAGCCCTCCTCACGAAGCGGGTGGTTCGAAGCGGCCGTCGACGGCGGTCCAGCCACCGTCGACCGCCAGCACGGAGCCGGTCACGAACGACGAAGCATCCGAAGCGAGGTACACGACGGCGCCGGCCAGCTCCTCCGGACGCGCCCAGCGCCCCAACGCGCCCTTCGTCGCGTACGCGTCGTACCACTGCGGGTTGGCCTTGATCTGCGCGGTCAGCGGCGTCTCGACGACACCCGGCGCGATGGCGTTGACCCGCACCCCGGCCGGGCCGAACTCCGCCGCGGCCGTCCGGAACAGCTGGACCAGACCGGCTTTCGTGGCCGCGTACGGGCCCTGGCCGGGCTCGACGGTCGTGCCGCGGATCGACGAGAACCCGATGATGCTGCCACGCCCGCGCCCGGCCATCCGGGCGCCGAACGTGCGCACGACGTCGAAGGTCGCGCCGAGGTTGAGCGCGAGGACCCGGTCGAACTCCTCGCGCGTGTAGTCGACCAGCCGCTTGCGCACGTTCATCGCGGCGGTGAGCACGACGACGTCGACGTCACCCAGCTCGGTCGCGGCGCGCTCGACGGCGGCGGAGTCCAGGAGGTCGATCTCGTACGCCTCCCCCACGCCCGCCTCGCGCGCGGCTTCGACGTCCCGGTCGGCACACACGACGTCGGCGCCGTGCGCGGCCAGCGCCCGCGCGGCTTCGCGGCCGATGCCGCCCGCGCCGAGCACCACGGCCCGACGGCCGTCCAGGCGGAACAACGTCGAGTAGTTCACGGGCGCAGCACCGCCATCCTCGTCACGGTCAGTTCTTCGACGGCGAAGCGCGGCCCTTCGCGGCCGATGCCGGAGTCCTTCACGCCGCCGTAGGGCATGGTGTCCGAGCGGAAGCCGGGGACCTCGTTGACCACGACGCCGCCGACCTCCAGTTCGTCCAGCGCGCGGAACGCCGTGTTCAGCGACCGGCTGTAGACGCTCGCGTGGAGGCCGTAGCGGGACGCGTTCACCGCGGCGAACGCTTCGTCCACATCGGACACCGTGCGCAGGCAGACGACCGGGCCGAAGATCTCCTCGTCCCAGGCTGCGACGCCGTCCGGGACGTCGAGGAGGACTGTCGGCCGCAGCACTGTGCCGTACACACCGCCGCCTGCCTGCCGGGCGCCCGCGGCGACGGCCTTGGCGACCCAGTCCGAAACCCGTGCGGTGGAACCGGGATCGATCAGCGCCGACACCCGCGTCTTCTCGTCCCGGGGATCGCCGACGACGACCTCGTCCAGCCGCGCCACGAGCCGTTCGGTGAACTCCGCGGCGACCGAAGAAACGACCAGGACCCGCTGCACCGAGATGCAGGCCTGGCCGGAGGCGTAGAACCCGCCGCGCAGCACGGCGTCCACGGCGGCATCGAGATCGGCGTCTTCGGCGACGACCAGTGCCGCGTTGGAGCCCAGTTCCAGCAACGTCTTCGTCGGGGCCGCGTCGCGGGCGATGCGGTGGCCGACCGCGGCCGAGCCGGTGAAGGACACCGCGCCGATCCGGCGGTCCGTCGTCAGCGCCGCGCCCACCGCCGCGTCGCCGGTGACCAGCTGGACCATCGACGCGACGGGCGCCACCGAACGCACGAGGTGCACGAGCCAGAGCGTCGCCAGGGGTGTCTGGGGCGCGGGCTTGACGATCACCGGGCAGCCCGCGGCGATCGCGGGCGCGATCTTGTGCGACGCGAGCAGCAGCGGGTAGTTGAAGCCCGCGATGCCGACGACGACGCCGATCGGCTTGCGTTTCCAGAACCCGACCAGCCCGTCGCCGGAGGGCAGGAGATCCAGCGGGACGGTCTCCCCGTGCAGCCGGGAGACCTCTTCGGCGGCGGCTTCCCAGGTGACGATCGTGCGCGCGACCTCGACGCGGCAGTCGACCAGTGGCTTGCCGGTCTCCAGCACGAGCAGGTTCTCGAACTCCTCGCGCCGCTCGCGCAGCAGGCCGGCGACGTCGTTCAGCACCGCACGACGGGTTCGCGAAGGCAGCGAAGCCACTTCGCGCGCAACGGCGACAGCTTCGTCCACAGCGTGTGTCGCCAGCTCCGGCGTCCCCACCGGGGCACGGCCGATGACGCTGCCGTCGTAGGGGAAAACGATTTCTTCGGTATCCACAGTGGACACCCAGCCCGCGCCGACCGGCAGGCCGTCCGGGTACTCAGCCATCGTCACCTCCGCTCAGCCGGGCCAGCTCCGCGCGCAGGTTCGGCGCGGCGGCCAGCAACTCCCGCGTGTACTCGTGCCGCGGCTCGTCGTAGACCTGCGCGACGTCACCCAGCTCGACGATCTCGCCGCGGCGCATCACCGCGACCCGGTCGCACACGTGCCGGACGACACCGAGGTCGTGCGACACGAAGACCAGCGTCAGCGCGAACTGCTCCACCAGCGAGCCGAGCAGGTCGAGGATCTGGCCGCGCACGGACACGTCCAGTGCGCTGACCGGCTCGTCGGCGATCAGCACGCTCGGGTTCGGCGCCAGCGCGCGGGCGATCGAGATCCGCTGCCGCTGGCCGCCGGAGAACTGGTGCGGGTAGCGCTGGGCGGCGTCGACGGGCAGGCCGACGGCGGCGAGCAGCTCGGCCACGCGGTCGGGCTCGCGGCGGCCCAGCGGCTCGGAAATGATGTCCCGCACGCGCATCCGCGGGTCGAGCGAACCCATCGGGTCCTGGAAGACGATCTGCAGTTCCGAGCGGAGAAAACCGAGCTTGCGTTCGGGCAGGTGGTCGATCCGGCGGCCCTGGAACGACACCGTGCCCGCGGTGGGCCTGTCGAGCGCGGCCAGCAGCCGGACCAGCGTCGACTTCCCGGAACCGGACTCGCCGACGATGCCGAAGCGCTGCCCGGCTTCGACGTCGAAGCTGACCCCGCGCAGTGCGTGGACGTCCCGGCGGGCGTACCGGCGTTCGAGGTCGCGGACTTCGATGATGCTCATCGCCGGGCCTCCAGATCCGACGCGGCCAGCAGCTTCCGCGTGTACTCGTGCTTCGGCTGCGTCAGCACTTCGCGCGTCGAGCCCGCTTCGACGATCTCGCCGTCCAGCATCACCAGGACGCGCTCGCACACCGAAGCCACCACTGCGAGGTCATGGGTGATGAACAGCAACGCGCTCTCGGCAGGCAGCGACGTCTTGATCAGCGAAAGGATCTGGGCCTGCACGGTGACGTCGAGTGCGGTCGTCGGCTCGTCGCAGATCAGCAGGGACGGTTCGTTGGCCAGGGCCATCGCGAGGACGACGCGCTGCCGCTGACCGCCGGACAGCTGGTGCGGGTACGCGCGGGCCGTGCCCGGCAGACCCACCGCGGCCAGGAGGTCCTCGGCGCGGTGCCGGCGGCCGTGGATGCGGCCGGGCTCGGTGACCTGGCGGCCGATCCGCATCGCCGGGTTCAGTGCCGTCATCGGCTCCTGGAACACCATGGCCAGCTCGTCGCCGCGCAGCCGCGAAAGGTCCTTTTCGGACAGTCCGAGCAACTCGCGGCCGTGCAGGGAAACCGAGCCGGACGCGCGGAGTTCCTCCGGCAGCAGGCCCATGATCGCCAAGGCCGTCAGCGACTTCCCGGAGCCGGACTCGCCGATCAGGCCGACGCGCTCGCCGGCGCCGATCTCGAACGAGACGTCACGCACCAGGGAATTCACGCTGAGGCCACGCACCGAGAGCGTCATACGCGGGCCGCCAATCGGGGGTCGAGGCGGTCGCGCAGGCCGTCGCCGAGGAGGTTGAACCCGAGCACGGCGACCGCGATCGCGATGCCGGGGACCAGCGCCAGCCGCGGGTTCACGGTCAGCAGTTCCTGGGACTCCTGCAGCATCCGGCCCCACGACGGCGTCGGCGGCCGCGTCCCGAAGCCGAGGAACGACAGGGCGGCCTCGGCGAGCACGGCGATCGCGAACGACACCGACGCCTGCACGATCAGCAGGCCGGAGATGTTCGGCAGCACGTGCCGCACGGCGATGGTGAGCCGCGACCGGCCGCCTGCCCTGGCGGCGAGCACGAACTCCGTGCTCATCACCTGCAGCGTCCCGGACCGCGCGATCCGCGCGAACGACGGGATGGTGGCGATGCCGATGGCGACCATCGCGGTCAGCGTGTCCGCCCCGAACACCGCGCCGAACATGATCGCCAGCAGCAGCGCGGGGAACGCGAGCACGAGGTCGTTGACGCGCATGACGAACTCGCCCAGCCACCGCGGCGCCATCCCGGCGAGCACACCCAGCGGCGTGCCGATCACCGCGGCGATGCCGACCGCGACCACCCCGACGTACAACGTCGTGCGCGCGCCGACCATGATCTGGCTGAGCAGGTCGCGGCCGAACTTGTCGGTGCCGAACCAGTGCGAGGCGCCGAAGCCGAGCAGCCGGTGGGTCGCGTCGACCTTCACCGGGTCGAACGGCGTCCACGCGAACGACAGCAGCGCGGCCACCACGACCAGGCCGACGAGCACCGAGCCCAGCACGAGATTGCGCATCACGAACCTCGCAATCGCGGGTCGAGCACGGTGTAGAGGACGTCGACGACGAAGTTGACCAGCAGCACCCCGGCCACCAGGACCAGCACGATGCCCTGCACGGTCAGCAGATCACGCGCCGACACGGCGTCCAGCAGCATCGAGCCCAGTCCCGGCAGCACGAACACGCGCTCGACGACGACCGCGCCGATCAGCAGCGTCGCCAGCTGCAGGCCGAGCACGGTGACCACCGGGACGGACGCGTTGCGCAGGCCGTGGCGCACCAGCGCCTGCCCCGGCCGCAGGCCCTTCGACCGCGCGGTGCGCAGGTAGTCCTGGCCGAGCGTGTCGAGCACCGCCGACCGGACATAGCGCGTGAGCACCGCGCCCTGCACCAGTCCCAGCGACAACGCCGGCAGCACGAGCCCGCGGGCGAACTCGCCGAAGTCCTGGTCCGGCGGCGTCCACCCACCGGACGGCAGCCAGCGCAGCTGCACCGCGAAGATCTGCACCAGGATGATCCCGGCGAGGAACGCGGGAATCGCGACACCGATCTGCGACAGCCCGGACACACCCGCGCCGACGGCCTTGCGGTGCTTCACCGCGGCGAACGTCCCGGCCGGCACGGCGATCACCAGCGCCACCAGCATTCCGGCGCCGACCAGCCACAGCGTCACGCCGAGCCGGTCGAGCAGCTGCGGGCCGATCGCCTCCCGCGTCACGTACGAGCGGCCGAAGTCGCCGTGCAGCACCCCGCCGATCCAGTCGAAGTACTGCGTGACCAGCGGGCGGTCGATGCCGAACTCTGCCCGCGTCTTGGCGAGCAGCTCCGGCGTCGCGTTGACGCCGAGCGCAACCTGCGCCGGATCGCCCGGCAGCACGGCCATGAACAGGAACACCACGATCGACGCGGCCAGCACGCTGACCACGAAGATCGCCACCCGGCGCAGCACGCGGGCGGTCATCGCGGCGCCAGCCCGGTCAGGTCGAAGGACTCGCTGACCTGGTTCGGCACGAACCCGCCGACCTTGGTCTTCGCGACGATGACGTTGGGGAACAGGAACAGCCAGTCCGCGGCCGCGTCGGCGCTGAGCTGCCGTGCCACCTGCTTCATGGCCGCGACCTGTTGCTCCGGCGTCCCGCTGTCGGCTTCGGCCAGCAGCTGCTGGACGCGCTTGCTGTCGTAGCCCCAGTAGTACTTGGGCTTGCCGAACGTCGTGATGTCGCGGGCCTCGACGTGCTGGATGATCGACAGGTCGTAGTCGTGGTCGGTGAACACCTGCTTCAGCCACACCGCCGGGAAGTCCAGCGGCTCGATCGTGGTGCGGACGCCGACGTCGGCCAGCTGCGACTGGACGACCTGCGCGGCCGACACCGCGTACGGCAGGTTCGGGATCCGCAGCCGCAGGTTCAGGTTCGCCGCGTGGGCCTCGCTCAGCAGCGCCTTGGCCTTCGCCGGGTCGAACGGATAGGCGTTCGCCAGGTCCTCGTACCAGGGATCGGTCGGCGGGACCATGCTGCCGATCAGCGTCCCGCGGCCCGCCCACGCGGTGTCGAGCAGCGCCTTCCGGTCGATCGCGTAGGTCAGGGCCTGGCGCACGCGGACGTCGTTCAGCGGCGCGCGCTTGTTGTTCATGGCCAGGGTGACCTCGGAGTTCGTCGTGCCCTGGACGACCTGGAACCGGTCGTCGGCCTGGAACTGCGGGACCGAGTCGGGCGCGGTGACCGCCGAGATGACGTCGATGCCGTTGCTGAACAACGCGTTGTTCAACGCGGTCGGGTCCTTGATGTACTTGAGGACCACCGTCGAGTACGCCGGTTTCCGGCCCCAGTACGCGGGATTCGCCTTGAGCACCACCGAATCGCCGCGCTTGCGCGCCGCCACGACGTACGGCCCGGTGCCGACCGGCTTGTTCGCCAGGTCGGCCACGCCGGTCGGGCTGAACATCGCGCCCAGCCTGCTGGTGAGGCTGAACAGCCAGCCGTTGGACGGCTTGGAAAGCACGACCCGCGCATGATCCGGCGCCACGACGTCGACGTGGTCGACGACGTCCATTGTGGACTTGAGCGAGATGGTCCAGTTGGTCTTCACGCGCATGAGCGAGAACTTGACGTCTTCGGCGGTGAACGGCGCGCCGTTACTGAACTTCACGCCCTGGCGCAGCCGGAAGTCGTAGGTGCGCCGGTCGGGACTGACCGTCCACGACTGCGCCAGCAGCGGCACCACGCGGCCCTGTGCGTCGAGCCGCACCAGGCCTTCGTAGACGTTGTAGAGGAGCGCCTGCGGGATCGCGGCACCGTCCGTGCGGGTGAAGTCGAAGTTCGCCGGCTCGGCCGTGAAGCCGACCGAAAGCGTGTCCGGACCAGCGGAAACGCTCGCCGACGAGCCCGCCGAGCAGCCGGACACCACGAGCAGCAGAGCCGCTGTGCACGCGGTGATCCGGGCTTTCATTCCGCCTCCCGCGCTGTAACAACCGGGGCTTCGCCCCGGGCCGGGGGCTCCGCCACCCGGACCCCCGAAAAGAAGTTAGTACACTGGTCTGACCAGTAGCCTGACATTACGCGGACGGCGAGGTCAAGGGATGCGGTTCGAACCGGTGGCTCCGGTCCGCGCGTACGAGCGGGTCGTCGAGCAGATCGAGCAGGCCGTGATCAGCGGCGAGCTCAAGCCGGGCGAACGCCTGCCCAGCGAACGCGAGCTGATGACGCAGTTCGGCGTCGGCCGGTCGACCATCCGCGAAGCCCTGCGCGTGCTGCAGGCGGCCGAGATGATCCGGTCGCGGCCCGGCGATCCGCGTGGCCCCGAAGTGCTGGCCGCGTCACCGGCGGCGTTGCACCGGTCCATGCACCGGCTCGCGCGGGCCAACCACGTCGGGCTCGCCGAGCTGCTGCAGTTCCGGATGATCCTCGACGGCTCGGCCCATCTGCTCGCGGCCGAGCTGCGCACCGATGACGACCTGACCGGCCTCGACGCGGCACTGGAGTCGATGCGCGAAGGCGTCTCACGCGGGTATGCCGAGTTCAGCCGCGCCGATGTCGCCTTCCACGAAGTCATCGCGCGGATCTCGCGCAATCCCCTGCTGGTGATCAGCGAAGAGGTCGTGCGCGGGGTCGTGCTGGAACTCATCGAGGACAAGCTGGAGCGCGCGAGCAACCGGACGTCGCTGATGCGCACCTGGCTGGCCCACCACGCCGAGGTGCTCGACGCGATCCGCTCGGCCGACGGCGCCGGCGCGGCACACCTGGCGAAACAGGCGTTGTACGACAACTACGCCGAATACGTTCCCGCCGAGCAGAGACCGCTCCTGGCACCACTGCTGCGGCCGTAAACTCGCCGCGTGGATGCGACGAAACGCGACGGCGCCGGGCTCGCGCTGTCCGGCGGCGGCTACCGCGCGATGCTCTTCCACGCCGGTGCGCTCTGGCGGCTCAACGAACTCGGCTGGCTGCCGAAGCTGACCACCGTCTCCAGCGTTTCCGGCGGATCGATCGCCGCGGGCATCCTCGCGCACGCGTGGCCGCGGCTGTGGTTCGGCGACGACGGCGTCGCGGAGAACTTCGGCAAGGAGGTCGTGCAGCCGATCCGCCGGCTCGCTCGCACCAGCCTCGACATCCCGGTGACGCTCAAGGCGATGGTCATGCCCTGGCGCAGCGCGGGCGAGGAACTCGCGCGCCGCTACGCCAAGCACCTCTTCGGCGACTGCTGCCTGGCCGACCTCGACCCGGCCGGGCCGCAGTTCGTCTTCACCGCGACCAACCTGCAGGACGGCTCGCTGTGGTGGTTCTTCCGCCAGCAGGGCCCGCACGGCCGGATCCCGCTGGCCACCGCCGTGGCCGCGTCCTCGGCGTTCCCGCCCATGCTGTCCCCGGTGGTGATCCCCGACCCGCACCAGCCGGGCCGCAAGATCGTGCTCAGCGACGCGGGGGTGTACGACAACCTCGGCCTCGACCCGATCGAGAACCAGCGCGCGGTCGTGCTGGTCAGCGACGCGGGCAAGAAGATGCAGCACGAGGACAAGCCGAAGCGCAACTGGCCGATGCAGCTGCTGCGCGTGCTGACCGTGATGGACAACCAGGTCCGCGAGCTGCGCACCGGTTCGCTGCTGAAAGCCTACGAGGACAAGCAGTTCGCGGGCACGTACTGGGCGACCTACAGCAACATCGAGCACTTCGAGGTCCCCGACGCCCTGCCCGCGCCGATCGAGCAGACCCGCGCGCTGGCCGTGACGAGGACGCGGCTCACACGCCTGCCGGAGCAGCTGCAGGACCGGCTGATCAACTGGGGTTACGCCGTGTGCGACGCGGGCATGCGGCGGTGGGTGTGCCCGGAAACCACGCTGAAGCCGGAGTTTCCGTATCCCGGCTCAGGCGTCGGCTAGCTTCGCGTAGACGACGATGTTGTCCTTGTAGCTGTGCTCGGCGTGGTCGAACGCACCACCGCAGGTGATCAGCCGCAGCTCGGGGCGGTCGCTGTTGCCGTAGACGGCGTCGCGCGGGAACGTGTCCTTCGGGACCTGCGTGACGCGGTCGACGACGAACTTCAGCTTCTTCCCGTCGCTGCGGTCGACGTCCACCTCGTCGCCGGGCGCGAGGTCCTTGAGCTTGAAGAAGATGCCCGGCTTCTTGTCGCCGTCGACGTGGCCGAGCACGATCGCCGGGCCGACGTCACCGGGCACCGGGGACAGCTTGTACCAGGCCGCCTGCATCGGCGTGTGCACCGACGGGACCGAGATCGAGCCGTCGGGCTTGACCGCCACCGCGAGCAGGCTGGACTCCGCGCCGATCTTCGGGATCTTCACCGACGTCGGGCGCAGTCCCTTGAACGGCACGGTCACCGGCACCGAGGACGGCACGGGCGCGGCGGCCGGCGGCGGTTCCGCCGCCGTGCCGCACCCGGCCAGGACGAGGGCGAGCGCGACGACGGCCGCGCCTGCCCGCCGGACGGTCATCCGGCCGTGCCGCCGAAGCCGGTCTCGACCCCGCCGCGCGGCGCGACCTTGACCTGGGCCTTCGGGGCGGCGTTGCCGGGCGCGCGGCCCGCGGCCGAGGTCGCCGTGGTGATCGGCGCGGTGCTCGACGGGGCCGCGGTGGTGGTGCTGGTGCTGCTGCTGGTCGGCGGCTCTTCCTGCTCGAACTCCACGATGCCTTCGCCTTCCTGCTTGCCGCAGGTCCAGCTGAACTTCGCGGTGGTCGTGCCGGGCGGGGCGTCGACGACGCGCACCGTGTAGTTCCAGTAGCGGCCGTCGGCCTCGTCCTGGTCCGGCCCGCCGGTGACGCTCAGGTACTGGGTCGCGACGTTCCCGGGCGCCTTGCCCGCGCACGCGATGACCAGCACGCCCTCGCCACCGAGGCCGATGTAGCCGTGGCCGACGTTGTCCTGGTAGCTGTCGTCCTTCGGCGGTTCCTGGGCTTCCGGCAGCTCCGGCTCGGCCTTCGGCGCGACGTGCTGCTCGGTCGTCTTGACCTCGGACGGGGTCGGGACGGCGGTGGTGATCGGCGAGGTGGACGACGGCACCGTGGTCGGGGTGTCCGACGTCGTGGTCGTCGTCGCCGAGCTGCTCGACGTCGGTTCCGAAGTGGACGTCTCGGTGGGCGTGGTGCTGGTTTCGTCCTGCGCGGACGCGGCAGGCGCGGCGGCCAGTGTGGCGAGCGCACCCGCGAAAACGACCCCGGCGACCCGGCTCAGCGCTCTGCCCACAGTGCACTCCCACGATGTTGACCTGCGATGCCGCGACTATCGAGGTTTCACCCGTCCGCGTTACTCCGGGAGGGCGAACATCAGGTCGCGCCACAGGTCGTCAGGGTCTTCCAGGCCGACGCTGAACCGGATCAGCCCGGGCGGGACGCGCTCCTCGCCCGCCAGCCACGCCCGCCGCTCGACCAGGCTCTCCACCCCGCCGAGGCTGGTCGCCGCGCGGATCAGCCGGACCGAGGCGCAGAACCGGTCCGCGGTCTCGGCGTCGGCCAGGTCGAAGGAGATCATCATCCCGAAGCCGGGGTAGCGCACCTGCCGCACCGCGGGGTGCCCGGCGAGCCGCTCGGCCAGCAGCGCGGCGGTGCGGGACTGCTCGGCCAGCCGCACCGGCATGGTGCGCAGGCCGCGCAGCGCGAGCCACGCTTCGAGCGCACCCGGCGTCGATCCCACCCGCGTCCGCGCGCCCCGCAGCTCGGCCGCGACGGCCGGGTCCTTCGCGACGGTGATGCCCAGCAGCAGGTCGCTGTGCCCGCCGATGAGCTTGGTCGCCGAGTGCACGACGACGTCGGCCCCCAGTTCGAGCGGCCGCTGCTGCAACGGCGTCGCGAAGGTGTTGTCGACGACGACCCGGCCGCGCGCGGCGGCGGCGATGGTGGCGATGTCCATCACGTCGAGGGTCGGGTTGGTCGGCGACTCCAGCCAGACCAGGTCGGACGTCGCGGCCTCGGCGACCCAGGCCTCGGTGTCGGCCGGCGCCAGCTCGGTGACGGCGAGCTTGCCGAGCTTCTGCGCGTGGGCGAGCACCCCGCGCGTCACGGCGTAGCTGAACGTCGGCACGACGACCCGCGAGCCGACCGGCAGCAGGTCCAGGACGGCCGAAAGCGTGGCGACCCCGGAGGCGAACGCCGTGGCGTGCCCGCCTTCGAGCGCCCCGACGGCTTCTTCGAGCGCCACCCAGGTCGGCGTGCCTTCGCTGCGGGCGTACGTGAAATCGCCGCCGGCCTGGAAGGTGCTGGCGGCGACGAGCGGGGTGTTCAGCGGCTCACCGGGACCGTGCGGCCGCCCGGCGGCGATGGCCTTGGTGCGGGGTGTCCAGTCGTCCATCCGCCCACGGTAAGGGGCCGGGGCACTCACGCGTCCGCGAGTGCCCCGGCGGGTTCAGTGCGCGTAGACCTCGAACTCGTACAGCGAGTAGCCGTACTTCGTGCCGCGCTGGACGCCCTGCAGCTTCACGAACCGGGCGGACGTCGTGGCGAACGCGACGTTGTCCTGGCCGCCGTCGCCGTCGGTGACCACCGCCGCGTCCGTCCAGTGCACGCCGTCCGGGGAGAGCTGGATCTTGTAGCCCTTCCCGTACGCCGCCTCCCAGTTCAGGATCACCCGCGAGACCTGCTGCACCGCACCGAGGTCGACGGTGATCGCCTGGTCGTCGCTCCAGTCGCTGGCCCAGCGGGTCGAGGCGTTGCCGTCGATCGCGTTGGCCGCGGGCGAGGAGTAGAAGCCGGTCTCGGCGCTGGTGGCGCTGACCGTCTTCCCCGCCGACAGGTTGGCGACGGAGTCGCCGCGGTGCGCGGCGTACTCGACGACCTGCTGGAACGTCGGGCGGTTCTGCCAGCTGATCTTGTCCTGCGTGATGCCGCCCAGCGGACTGTGCACGATCGAGTCGGCACACCACTGGTCACCGGCCGAGCAGTTCGCGTCACCGGGATAGACGGTGTTCGCGGCCTGGCCGGCGGCGGTGGTCAGCGAGTCGAGCAGCGCCTGGCGGCACGCGGTGACGTCGCCGCCGCCGCAGAACGTCTGGGCCAGCGGACCGGCCACCGGCTGGCCGAGCACCTGCCGGATGTCCTTGCTGACGTAGCCCCACCAGCCGTACTGGAACGACGAGCCCTTGTGCGGCTGGCCGGTGTGCTGCCCGGTGCCGTTCTGCCAGCCGGACGGGCTTTCGTTGATGCCCAGCACGTTCGTCATCGCGGTGTAGGCGGCGTCGCCGAGACCCGGCTTGAACTCGGCCTGCACGAGCAGCGGCCACCACGCGTCGAAGATGCGGATCGCGTCGGCGTCGGCGTAGGTCTTGCTGCCGGGCGAGGTCTCCTTGCGCAGCTGCCCGTGCGAGAGCCACGTCTTGAGCTTCGCCTCGGCGTCCGCCGCCGCGCCGGTGGCCGGCGCCTTGTCGAGCACCTGCAGCAGCAGCGGCAGCACACGCTCGGCCCGCAGGTCGGCCAGTGCCGCGTCCGCCATCGCCTGGGTCAGGTTGACCCGGGTGACCTTGGTGCCGCTGGAGATCAGCTTCTTCACGCGGGCGTCGAGCAGGTCGGCGCGGTGCACGGCGGACTTGTCCGCGCCCGCGGCGGCGTAGCCGTTGGCCTGCGCGTTGTTCCAGCTGACGTAGTAGTCCTGGTTGACCGACTGCGGGTGCTGCGACGCCGGCGTGTAGTTCGCGACGTTGCCGGCCGGGTTCCAGCCGACCCAGTCGTGGCCCTGGTCGCCCCACACCGGCATGTTCGGGTCCACATCGGACTGCCGGACCGGGTTGGCGCCGGAGTTGAAGTAGGCGATGTCCTTCGAGTCGGCGTAGAACCAGTTGAACGTGTAGTTGATGTCGGCGGCGGCCTTCTGGAAGTCCGCGGCGGACTTGACGAAGGTTGGGTCGTTGAGCTCCTGGAACCCGATCAGCGAGTCGACCTCGTGGAAGTAGGACGACCGCAGCGCCGCGTACGCCACCGGCTTGCCGCCGACGGTCGCCCGGCTCTGCACCGGCCCGTACTTGGTCCGGTAGCTGCGCAGCGTGTACGAGCCCGCCGCGGTGCCGTCGGCCACGGTCGGCTTCCAGGCGTTCTTGACCTCCACGGTGTCCATCGGGACGCACTTGCCCTGGTAGGTGTAGTAGTTCGAGTCCTTCGTCGGCGTGCCGCCGTTCGGGTCGCACAGCTGCAGCGCATAGGTGTCGATGATGTCCTGCGCGGACGTCGTCGCGCTCCACGAGTAGTCCTGGCCGCGGCCGAGGAGCACGTACATGCTCAGCCCGGCGAAGGCGGCGCCGCGGGCGCTGATGCCCGGGCCCTGCAGCTCCTGCAACAGCAGCAGCTGCGGCGCGAAGTACCCGGTCTGCGGGCCGAACACGGCGACCGGGTGGCCGCTGGCGGTCTTCGCGCCGGAGACGAGCAGGGCGTTGGACATGCCGTGCTTCTCGCTCAGCATGTTGCCGGGCAGCACGCCGTTTTCGAACATCCCGCGGGCGGGCTCCAGCGCGGCGGGCGCGGCGACGTCCACAGTGGACGGCGACGCGGTCGAGGCCGAGCCGGTCTTGTCGAACACCAGCTGCTGCGGGGTGACCGAGCCCTTGTCCGGCATGGCGCGACCGACCGCGTTGGCCGGCGTCTTGCCGTAGGGGAAGGTCTGGCCGTCGTGCAGGGTCTTGACCGTCTCGGGGTCGTCCTCCGAGCGCAGGCTCTGCCACACCTTCTCGCCCTGCACGACGCCGTACTTCTCCTGCAGCGCGAGCTTCGCGATGGCGTTCTGCACCTCGCCGCCGCCACCCGCGCCGAACTCGGCGCCGACCAGCGAGGCGAGCGCGACCAGGTCGGTCAGCTTGAACGGCTCGATGGTGCCGGCGTTGGTGATCGAGTCGACGTGCCCGGTCAGCACGTACTCGCCCGGGAAGTACCGGCCGTTGTAGGAGTCGCTGATGTACTTGTTGATGCCGTCGACGTAGGCCTGCGCGTCGGCGAGGCCCTGCGCGCCGCGGGGGCCGCTGGCGGCGGTGCGGTCGATCTGTTGCTGCAGCTCGGCTTCGGTGTAGGGCGCGTTCGCGAAGAACTGCTGCTCGAGTTCGCGGTTGGCTTCCGCGCCCCCGGCGAACGAGGTGACCTGCCCGCGCGCGGCGTGCCGCAGGACGTCCATCAGCCACAGCCGGTCCTGCGCGGCGGCGTACCCGGCGCCGAACTCGGTGCCCGAGCGGGTGGTGCCGGTGATGTGCGGGACGCCGAGTGCCTTGTCCCGCACGATCGTCACGTCGGCACGCGGCTTCGTCGTGCTCGCGACCTGGTCGGCCGGGACACCGAACGACGAGTCGTTGAAGTACTGGTTGATGGCACTGGTGGTCAGCGTGGGATAGCCGTTGGCCAGCGACGAGTACTTCCCGAGCTGGTCGGAGGCGTGCGCCGGCCGGGTCCCGAACGCCTTGTGCGCGAGGATCTCCGCGAGGGTGGCGCTGCCGTTCTCGCCGGGCGGCAGGATGTCGCTGCACTGCCCGCCGCAGTAGTCGTCGGGCGACAGGGCCGCTTCGGCGGCCGGGGCGGTGACGGCGACCTGGGTGAGCCCGGCCACGAGGGCTCCCAGTGCCGTGCAGGTCAGGGCGCGGATGCGACGTCGCATGCCGGGCTCCCCTCAGTCCAGAAGAGTGACGAAGCGCACGCTACCCAGCAGTAGGCGAAGTGTGAAGAGTTTTCGCGTTTTTCAATCCTTGGGCGTAGTCCGTTCGGCGCAGCCCTTCACGCGTGGGTACGGTGAGGCCCATGACCTTGGAAAAGCCCCTCATCGAACGCCCGGACGGCCCACCGCCCGCCGACCTCGAAATCACCGACATCACGGTCGGTGACGGCGCGGAGGCCACGCCCGGCAAGGCCGTCACGGTGCATTACGTGGGTGTCGCGCACTCGACCGGCGAAGAGTTCGACGCGTCCTGGAACCGGGGCGAGCCGCTGCGCTTCGGCCTCGGCGCCGGCCAGGTCATTTCGGGCTGGGACCGGGGCGTCGCGGGCATGAAGATCGGCGGCCGCCGCAAGCTGGTGATCCCCCCGCACCTGGCCTACGGCGACCGCGGCGCGGGCGGCGTGATCAAGCCGGGCGAAACGCTCGTCTTCGTGGTCGACCTGGTCGGCGTGAACTAGACCGAAAACCTGGCCGGGCATCACCCGGGTGACGCCCGGCCAGGGAATACCCCCCGCGCGGCCAGGCCCCTAACGTCGAACGCCGACCACAACTCGACGAAGGGGAAGAATGCGACTGCGCGCCCTGCTCGCCGCCGCCCTGATCACAATCACAACGGCCCCGGCCGCCTCGGCGGTCGCCCACGGAACAGACGTCCCACCGGGCCACTTCGGCTTCGTCGCCAAGCTGGCAATGACGAAGATCCCCCGCCCGGACGGTTCGACGTACAGCAGCTTCTGCACCGGAGCCCTGATAGCCCCGGCCTGGATCCTGACCACAGGCCACTGCTTCCACGACGCCCACCGCAACCGGGTATCAGGCAAGGTCCCCTACCCGACAACGGTGACGCTGGGCCTGGTGGACGAAGCAACAGAGTCGGGCATCGCCCGCAAAGCCACCGAGGTCCTCCAGGCCAAGGAGAACGACATAGCCCTCCTCCGCCTGGACACCCCAGTGACCACAGTGACACCCCTTGCCCCGGCGACCACGCCCCCGAAGATCGGCCAGCAGCTGACCCTGGCGGGCTGGGGAAGCCTGACGTCAGCAAACCCGACCCCGGCAACCCACCTCCAGCAGGGAACGGTGACGGTGGCGAAGGTGGAGCCAACAACCCTGGGAGTCCGAGGAGCGGCCCCGGAGATCACGACAAGTGCGTGCACCTACGACTCAGGAGCCCCGTACTTCACGGAAGACCACCTGGTGGCAGTGGAGGCAACGGGCCCAGGCTGCCCCCACGCAGGAATAGAGACAACGTCGCGGGTGGACGTGCTGGCGAACTGGATCGAGAGCCGGGCCGCCTAGAGATACTTTCGGTAGTCAAATGGAGCCCCAAAGTCACCTTCCGTAAGCGACGGCTATAGCATCGCCGCTATGGATTGGGGTACCATCGAGCTCGAGCCGGAGGTCTGCGGCTGGCTGAGAGGTCTGGACGAGAACGCGATCAACCACGTCGCCTTCTACATAGACCTCTTGGCCGAGCGTGGCCCCCTGCTCGGCGAGCCGTACACGAGACAGCTGGACGGGAAGCTGCGCGAACTCCGTTTCTGGCTCGGCGAGCAGGCCACGCGCATCAGCTACTGGATCGCGCGCCGGGAAGACGGATCGTCCTGATGACGGTGTGGCACAAGACAAAAATGCGCGAAACCGCCGAGGTGGAGCGAGCCGCTCGGGCTCTGCGCCGCTGCCAGGACGAGCGGCACACGGTGGACGAGGAGGAGTCATGAGCGAGCGCACGTCGTGGAGCGAACTGCGCGAGGAACTCAAGGTCGACCGCGCCCACCATGCTTACGAAGCAGCCCGGCTGGCGTTCGAGCTGGGAGCCGAAGTCCGAACGCTGCGTGAGAAGCGAGGCTGGACCCAGACCGAACTGGCGGAGCGAGCGGGAATGACCCAGTCGGCAATGGCCAGGTTCGAAGCCGGCGGAACGATCCCCACGCTCCCGGTCCTCGAGCGCATCGCGGCAGCGCTCCAGATGCGCCTGTCGATCGCCCTGACCCCAGCTTGTTAAACCCCAGCCGAGCCAAGAGCGAACACCACGCAGAGCCGAACGGGTGACATTCCCCACCAACCCCACCACGCCACCAACCCGCGGGACGGGACCCAGAGGTGACCACGCTGGGTCGGGAGCGAACGCACCGTGGGGGGTCCGGGGGGCTCGGCCCCCCGGGTAATACAGGGCCAACGGGAAAGGGCCGGTCGCGTCAGCGACCGGCCCTGAACAGCGTGGGCGAGGAGGGAGTTGAACCCTCACGTCCTTTCGGACACACGGACCTGAACCGTGCGCGTCTGCCATTCCGCCACTCGCCCGAGTGCTTCCTTGCGGCAGCGAGGAGAAGACTATCAGGTCGTTCCGGCGGGTTTCACCGGGGGCCGTGTAGAGGCTGGCTCACCCGGATAGGATCGGTGCGGAAGCACACGTGTGAGGAGGTTTTCCCCGGTGGGCCGCGCCGAGCGTTTCGACAGACGCCTCGAGAACCTGGTGGGGAACACCTTTGCGCGCATGTTCGGTGGCAACGTCGTCACGCAGGAAGTGGCGATCGCCCTGGAGCGGGAGAGTGAGGAGAACGTTCGTGAGCTGGCAGGCGGTCGGCAGCTCGCCCCGAATCACTACATCGTGTCCCTGGGGGCGGCTGATCACGAGCGCATGGCCGGTGACGAGCAGCGCGTCACCCAGGTGCTGGCCAAGGCGGTGGCCGAACACCTCGCCGCGCAGGGCCTGGACACCTATGGTGACGTCGTCGTATCACTCGAGCGCAACGAGGCGCTGCATACTGGACAGTTCAAGACCCGTTCGTCCGTCGATCCCGACGCCCGCCCCTCAGGCGCCGGTTCACCGCGGTCGGCACGACCCAGCAACGCAGGAGACCCAGCAATGAGCCAGCCCCCCGGCTACGGCCAATACGACCAGGGTGACCCGTACGGCCAGCAGGGCCAGTACGGCTACGGACAGCAGGGTGGCCAGCAGCCCGGGTACGACCAGGGTTACGGCCAGCAGGGCGGTTACGACCAGTACGGGCAGCCGCAGCAGGGCGGTGGGTACGACCAGTACGGCCAGCAGCAGGGTGGCTACGACCAGGGCGGGTACGCGCAGCCCCAGGGCGGCGGCTACGACCAGGGCTATGGCCAGCCGCAGGGCGGCGGGTACGACCAGGGTGGGTACGCGCAGCCTCAGGGCGGGTACGACCAGGGTTACGGCCAGCCGCAGGGTGGTGGGTACGACCAGGGCGGCTACCAGCAGCCCGGGTACGACCAGTACGGCCAGCCGCAGCAGGGTGGCGGGTACGACCAGTACGGGCAGCAGGCGTACGGCCAGCCTGCCGGTGACCCGTACGGGCAGCAGGGTGGGTACGCCCCGCCCGCGCCGGGCCGCCAGCTTTCGGCGAGCCTGCAGCTGGACGACGGCTCGAACCGGACGTACTCGCTGAAGCAGGGCGGGAACGTCGTGGGCCGTGGCCAGGACGCGGACTTCCGCCTGCCGGACACCGGTGTCTCGCGCCGCCACCTGGAGATCACCTGGGACGGCCAGAGCGCGACGCTCGCCGACATCGGCTCGACCAACGGCACCACCGTGAACGGCACTCCGGTCCAGACCTGGCAGCTCGCCGACGGCGACGTCATCCGGGTGGGGCATTCGTCCCTGGTGTTCCGTACACAGGGCTGACTCGGGACACGGAATACTGTTCCCGCAGAATTGACGTGCGGGGGGACTGCGGCGTACCCGCGTCGCGGCTGCGCGGAAGAGTCGGGAGCGGACACACCAAGTGCCAGAGCTGGTCGTACAACTCACCAGGGTGGGCTTCCTCGTGCTGCTCTGGCTCTTCGTGTTCGCCGCGCTCCGGGTGGTCCGCTCGGACCTCTACGCGGCGTCGGGCATGCGCGTCCAGGTGCCGGCCTTCGGGCGGAAGAAGGAGAAGAAGCCGCGCAACAGCAAGTCGCCGCAGCAGCTGCTGGTGACCCACGGCGCGCTGGCGGGGACGCGGATCGCGCTGGACGGCAGGCCGATCCTGATCGGCCGTGCCGACGACTCGACGCTGGTCCTCGACGACGACTACGCGTCGACCCGGCACGCCCGGATTTCGCAGCGTGGCGAGGACTGGTACGTGGAAGATCTGGGCTCGACGAACGGGACCTACCTCGACCGGGCTAAGGTCACTGCACCGCTCCGGGTCCCGCTCGGAGTTCCCATCCGGATCGGCAAGACGGTGATCGAGCTTCGCCCATGACTCTCGTCCTCCGCTACGCAGCCCGCAGCGACCGGGGCCTGGTGCGTTCGAGCAACCAGGACTCCGTGTACGCCGGCCCTCGCCTGCTCGCGCTCGCCGACGGCATGGGTGGGCACGCGGCGGGTGAAGTGGCCAGCAAGGTCGTCATCGCTTCGCTCGCCCCGCTCGACGACGACGAGCCCGGCGACGACCTGCTCGCCCAGCTGCGCGAGGCGGTGGCGAACGGCAACGCCGCGATCGCCGAGCTGGTCTCGCAGGACCCGGACCTGGACGGCATGGGCACGACGCTGACCGCCGTCCTGTTCGCCGGCAACCGGCTGGGGCTGGTGCACGTCGGCGACTCGCGGGCGTACCTGCTGCGCGGCGGCCAGTTCGCGCAGATCACGCGGGACGACAGCTTCGTCAACGAGCTGCTGGAGCAGGGCCGGATCACGCCGGAAGAGGCGGCGGTGCACCCGCAGCGGTCGCTGCTGCTGAAGGCGCTGACGGGCCACGAGGTCGAGCCGAGCCTGACCGTGCGCGAGGCCCGCGCCGGCGACCGGTACCTGATCTGCTCCGACGGCCTGTCCGGCATGGTCAGCGACGAGACGCTGGCCGAGGCGGTGCAGATCCCGGACCCGCAGCAGTGCGCGGACCGGATGATCGAGCTGGCGCTCAAGGGCGGCGGCACCGACAACGTCACGGTGATCATCGCCGACGTGGTCGACGTCGACTTCGGCGAGGACGCGCCCATCGTGGGCGGCGCCGCCGGGGACGGCAGCGACGAACGGCACCAGGGCGACTCGCCCGCGGCGCGGGCCAGGGCGCTGACGCAGCCGCCTCCGCCGCCGCGCCCGGAGCTGCCGCAGCCGACCGAAGACCCGAAGGCCAAGCGCCGGAAACGGTTCCGCTGGCTGGCCGGGGCGCTGGTCGTGCTCGTGGTGCTCGCCGCGGCCGCCATCGCCACCCGCTACTTCGTGCTGAGTCAGTACTATGTCGGCGAGGGCGCGGACCAGGAGGTCGTGATCTACCGCGGCGTCCCCGGCAGCATCCTCGGCATCGACCTGCACACCTACGAGCAGGGTTCCTGCCCGCCGAACCAGGTGTGCACGGACAAGCTGCGCGTCACCCAGCTCCAGGAGGACGCGCGGCTGGCGGTGCAGAACGGCGTCAAGAAGGACAGCCTGGACGACGCCCGGAAGTACATCGACGACTTCCTGCAGCTGCACAAGCGCCTGAACAACTGCGCGCCGTCGGGTGGCCAGCCGAACCCGGCGAACTCGGCCACGCCGACGACGACCCCGTCGGCTCCGGCCGGCTCGACTGCCCCGTCGTCGGCGAACCAGCCAGCGGGGAGGGACTGCTCGACGCCGAGTTCGACGGCACCGACGACGGGAGGCGGTAACTGATGAGCCAGCCCGTCGCGCGTCCGGCCGATCCGCTCGCCGCGCAGTTCCAGACGAACCCGCCGCGCGAGGTCCCGACCCGCCGCAACACCGAGCTGGTGCTGCTGGGCTTCGCCACGTTCATCGTCACCGTCGCGCTGGTGCTGGTGGAGGCGAACCAGGAGCAGGAGCTCACCGCGTCGATCCTCTGGCTCGGCCTGGCCTACCTCGGCGTGCTGACCGGCGCGCACCTGGCGGTCCGCAAGTGGGCGCCCTACGCCGATCCCGTGCTGCTCCCCTGTGTCGCGCTGCTGAACGGCATCGGGCTGGTGATGATCCACCGGATCGACCTGGCACTGGCCGAGCGCGCCGCGCAGAACGGCCGGGACTACACGCCCGCGGTCACCGCGCAGGTCATGTTCACGGTGATCTCGCTGGTGTTCTTCGTCGTGGTGCTGATCGTGGTGAACGACCACCGCACGCTGACCCGCTACGGCTACACCGCGGGCCTGGTCGGGATCGTCGCGCTGGCGCTGCCCGCGCTGCTGCCGTCGAGCCTGTCGGAGGTCAACGGCGCCAAGGTGTGGCTGAAGCTGCCGTTCTTCTCGATCCAGCCGGGCGAGTTCGCGAAGATCCTGCTGATGATCTTCTTCGCTTCGTTCCTGGTGTCGAAGCGGGACCTGTTCATGGTGGCGGGCAAGAAGCTGGTCGGCGTCGAGCTGCCGCGGGCCCGTGACCTCGGCCCGATCCTCATCGCCGCGTTCGCCTGCATCGGCATCCTGGTGTTCGAGAAGGACCTCGGCACGTCGCTGCTGTTCTTCAGCGTCATCCTGGTGATGCTGTACGTCGCGACCGAGCGGGTCATCTGGGTCGTGCTGGGCCTGAGCTTCTTCGCGGTCGGCTGCATCATCGCCTACAACCTCTTCAAGCATGTCCAGCAGCGCGTGGCGAACTGGCTGGACCCGCTGGCCACCTACGACCAGGCGGGCGGCGGCTACCAGCTCGCGCAGGGCCTGTTCGGGCTCGGCACCGGCGGGGTCGGCGGCACCGGGCTCGGCGCCGGGCGGCCGGACATGGTGCCCGAGGCCAACACCGACTTCATCACCGCGTCGATCGGCGAAGAGCTCGGCTTCATCGGGCTGGCCGCGGTCCTGATGCTGTACCTGCTGGTCGCGATGCGCGGCATGCGCAGCGCGCTCGCGGTGCGCGACACGTTCGGCAAGCTGCTGGGCGGCGGGCTCGCGTTCACCATGGTCATGCAGATCTTCGTCGTCGTCGGCGGGGTCACGAAACTCATCCCGGAGACCGGTATCACCGCCCCGTTCCTGTCCAAGGGTGGTTCGTCGCTGCTCGCGAACTACATCCTGGTCGCGCTGCTGCTCCGGATCTCCGACGCGGCCCGCAAGCCCGCCACCCGCCCGAAGCCGCAGCAGCAGCCGCAGGCGCCGATCGCGGAAGCGCACACCGTGCTCGTGCAGCGCCCGCCGTCGAACGGGGGCGCGCAGGCATGAACACCCCGCTGCGCAAGGTCGGCATGGCGATGCTCGTCATGGTCGTCCTGCTGCTGGCGAACGCCACCTACATCCAGGTGGTCAAGGCCGACGACTACCGCACCGACTCGCGCAACGCGCGCGTGCTCTACGACGAGTTCGCGCGCCAGCGCGGCAAGATCGTCGCGCCCGGCGGCGAGGTGCTGGCCAGCGTCAACCCGTCGAACGACAAGTACAAGTACATCCGGACCTACGCCGACGGCCCGCTGTACGCGCCGGTCACCGGGTTCTACTCGATCAACTACGGGGCAGGCGGCCTGGAGAAGGTCGAAGACGACGTCCTCAACGGCTCGGACCCGCGGCTGTTCGTGCGGCGGCTGTCGGACATGGTCACCGGCCGCGACCCGAGCGGCGGCAACGTCCGGCTGACCATCGACCCGGCCGTGCAGAAGGCCGCGTACGACCTGATGACGCAGAAGAACTACACCGGCGCGGTCGTCGCGATGGAGCCGAAGACCGGCCGGATCCTGGCGATGGTGTCGACCCCGTCGTACGACCCGAACCAGCTGGCCGCGCACACGTCGAAGGCGCAGACCGACGCCTGGAACGCGAACATCAAGAACGACAAGAAGCCCATGCTGAACCGGGCGATCTCGGAGACCTACCCGCCCGGCTCGACGTTCAAGCTGGTCACCGCGGCGGCCGTGCTCGAGGACGGCAAGGGCCCGGACACCCAGGTCGACACCGCCCCGAACACGAAGGTTCCCGGCAGCAGCAAGACGCTGGAGAACTACGCCGGCGCGGCCTGCCCCGGCAACACGTTCAAGGACGCGCTCGCGCACTCCTGCAACGTGCCGTTCGCGCAGTTCGCCGGCCAGCTCGGCGCGGACAAGCTCAAGAAGACGGCGGCGAACTTCGGCATCGGGCAGGCCAACCTGACCGTGCCGATGAAGGTCGCCACGTCGACGGTCGGCGCGCTCGACTCGCCGGACGCGCTCTACCAGAGCGGCATCGGCCAGCGCGACGTCCGCCTGACGCCGCTGCAGGACTGCCTGCTCGCGGCCACCGTGGCCAACGGCGGGATGGCGATGAAGCCGCAGCTGGTGCAGTCGGTGCTGGCGCCGGACCTGTCGACCATCGAGGACTACAGCCCCACCGAACTCACCGGCACCCCGGCGCTGTCGTCGTCGAACGCCGCGATCCTCAAGGACATGATGATCGCTTCCGAAGGCTTCACCAAGGGCGGCGGCAAGCGCGCCGACATCAAGATCGCGTCGAAGACCGGCACCGCCGAGCACGGCACGGACTCCAAGAACACCTTCCCGCACGCCTGGTACACCGCCTTCGCCCCGGCCGACGACCCGCAGATCGCGGTCGCCGTCATCGTCGAGGACGGCGGCAACCGCGGGCTCGCGGCCACCGGCGGCACGGTCGCCGCCGAGATCGGCCGCGCGGCGATCAACGCCAAGCTCGGGGGTGGTTAGCCCATGCTGTCCTCGGGTCAGCTGCTGGCCGAGCGGTACAAGCTGACGAACCGGATCGCCGTCGGCGGGATGGGCGAGGTCTGGCAGGCCAGCGACACCCGGCTGGACCGGACCGTGGCCGTCAAGATCCTCAAGGCCGAGCTCTCCGGCGACGCCGAGTTCCTCCACCGCTTCCGCACCGAAGCGCGGATGACGGCGTCGCTCAACCATCCGGGCATCGCCGCCGTCCACGACTACGGCGAAACCGTCTTCGACGGCGACCTGTCGATCGCGTACCTGGTGATGGAACTCGTCGACGGCGACCCGCTGGCCGGGCTGCTGGCCAAGCACGGGCGGCTGTCGGCGGAGTTCACGCTCGACATGCTCGAGCAGGCGGGCAACGCGCTGCAGGCCGCGCACGAACAGGGCCTGGTCCACCGCGACGTCAAGCCGGGCAACATCCTGGTGACGTCGGCGGGCCAGGTGAAGATCACCGACTTCGGGGTCGCGAAGGCCGCCGACGCGGCCCCGGTCACCCGGTCCGGCATGGTCATGGGCACCGCGCACTACATCGCGCCGGAGCAGGCGCTCGGGCACCCGGCGGAACCGGCGTCCGACGTCTACTCGCTGGCGGTGTGCGGGTACGAATGCCTCGCCGGGCACCGGCCGTTCCTGTCCGAGAACGCCGTGACGGTCGCGATGATGCACATCCGCGACCTCCCGCCACCGCTGCCGCCGGACGTGCCGCCCGCGGCGCGCGCGGTGATCGAGGCGACGCTGGTCAAGGACCCGCGGCAGCGCTACAACAACGGCGGCGAGTTTGCGGCCGCCGTCGCCGCGGTCCGCGCCGGGCTGCCGCTCCCGGCGCCGTCCGGGGTGGTCAACGCCGCGTACGCGACCGGCCAGCAGCCGCAGGTGCAGGTGCCGCAGCAGCCGGTCCAGCCGCAGCTGGCCCCGCCCCAGCAGCCGATGCCGCCCGGCCCGCCGTCCCCCGCGGTGAACCCGATGGTGGCCATCGGCCCGCCGTCCCGGCCCGCGGTGCGGCCCGCCATGGTCCCGGCCCACCGGAAGAAGTCGCAGTGGGGCTGGTGGGCGCTTCTCGCGGCGATCCTGCTCGTTGTCCTGGTGGCGGGCATCGTGCTGGTGGCGAAGATGATCGGCAGCTCCGGCCCGCCCACGCAGGGTGGCCAGCCGACCGGCCAGGTGGTCCCGGGCAGACAGCCGCCCGGGGAGCAGCCGACCGACGCGGCGAACAGTCCCGGCACGACCGACGATGGCCGGCAAGGCATCATGACCACACCTTGGACGGAATGGAACGGCATCCAGAGATGAGCACACCCAGACTGCTCTCCAACCGGTACGAGCTGGGCGAAACGCTCGGCTACGGAGGCATGTCCGAGGTCCATCACGGCCACGACGTGCGTCTCGGCCGGGAAGTCGCGATCAAGATCCTCCGTGCCGACCTCGCCAGGGATCCGCAGTTCCAGGAGCGCTTCCGCCGCGAGGCGCAGAACGCCGCCGCGCTGAACCACCCGGCCATCGTCGCGGTCTACGACACGGGCGAGGCGAACACCGAGTTCGGTCCGCTGCCGTACATCGTCATGGAGTACGTCGAAGGCCGGACGCTGCGCGACATCGTCAAGACCGAGGGCCCGATGTCGCAGAAGCGGGCGATGGAGGTCATGGCCGACGTCTGCGCGGCACTGGACTTCTCGCACCGCCACGGCATCGTGCACCGCGACGTCAAGCCGGCCAACGTGATGATCACGAAGAACGGCGCGGTCAAGGTGATGGACTTCGGCATCGCGCGCGCGATGCACGACGGCCAGGCCTCGATGACCCAGACGGCCGCGGTGATCGGCACGGCCCAGTACCTGTCGCCGGAGCAGGCCCGCGGCGAGTCGGTCGACGCCCGCTCCGACGTCTACGCCGCCGGGTGCGTGCTGTACGAGCTGATCACCGGCGAGCCGCCGTTCACCGGGGACTCCCCGGTCGCGGTCGCCTACCAGCACGTCCGGGAGGACCCGAACCCGCCGTCGTCGGTGAACCCGGCGGTGGCCCCGGAGCTGGACGCGGTGGTGCTCAAGGCACTGGCCAAGGGCCCGGCGAACCGCTACCAGTCGGCGGCGGAGATGCGGTCGGACCTGGTGCGCACGCTTTCGGGCCAGCGCCCGGCGGCGCCGATGGTGATGTCCGAGGACGAGCGCACGCAGGTGATGAACGCCGACCGGCGGCAGCCGCAGCGCTACGAGGAGTACAGCGAGCCGGACGACGAGGACCCGAAGGCCAAGCGCCGCCGCCGGACGATTTTCGCTGTCCTGGCCGCGATCTTCGTGCTGGGTTCCGTGCTGCTGATCATGTGGCTGTCGAACGCTTTCAAGAGCAACGACCCGACCACGGTGGCGATCCCGGACGTGCTGCACCAAACGGTGCCGCAGGCGCGGGAGACGTTGAACAGCAAGGGCTTCAACGGCACGATCGAGCAGAAGCAGGTGACCTGCTCGGTCCCGGCGACCGACGGCAACCCGTCGTGCACCCAGGACGACATCAACCGGGTCATCAAGATCGACCCGGCGGTCGGCGTCTCGGTCGCGACGGACACGAAGATCACCCTGACCGTCGGTGTCGCGCCGGGCAAGGCCAACGTGCCGGACCTCAAGGGCAAGACGCGTGACCAGGCCCAGCAGGCCCTGACCGACGCGAAGCTGGTCCTCGACACGAGCGTCGAGGAGGTCGAGGTCGACGACCCGAGCCAGGCCGGTCTGGTGCAGTCGCAGACCCCGCCCGCGGGTTCGACGGTCGACCAGGGCAGCACCGTGCACATCAGGGTGGCCAAGTCGAAGCAGATGAAGCAGGTCCCCGACTACACCGGCAAGCCGTACTCGCAGGCGAAGACGGCGCTGGAAGCCCTGGGCTTCACGACGAAGCGGGTCGACCAGGCATCGGATTCGGTGCCGAAGGACAGCATCATCACCCAGCAACCGAACGGCGGCTCGGTGGCGGTGGGCAGCCTGATCACGCTGACGGTGTCGACCGGTCCGGACACCTCGTCCAACCAGATCCAGATGCCGAGCCTGGTCGGAATGACCGTCGACGAGGCACAGGACAAGCTGGCGAGCATGGGCTGGACGGGCACCCTGAAGCAGCAGGCTGACAAGAACAGCAAGCAGCCCGAGGGCACGGTCACCAAGCAGAGCGTGCCGCCGGGCACGCAGATCTCCAAGGATCAGACCATCACCGTGGGCGTCTCGGAAAACAGCGGCTTCCCGTTCCCGACGGGACCGACGACAACCCCCTCTGGGGGCTGAGAGGTCTCACGCAGAAGGCCCGCACGGTTCGCCGTGCGGGCCTTTTCGCGTTCGTCAGGCTTTGTCCAGGAAGCCCCGGACGGCACCGAGCACCTGCTCGGCATCACTACTAGCCCCGCAGTCGAGTTCGAGTTCCTCGGCGGCACCGGAGCGTTTGACCTTCAGGGAGACGCGGGCTTCGCGGCACCGCCGCAGCCACGCGAAGAGCGAGCGGCAGAAGACACCGGCGGAGTTGCTCGACACCCCGACGACAACGGCGTCGAAGACCTGGACGCGGCCCCGGAGTTCGTCCTCGCCGCGCAGCCAGTCGGCGAGTTCCGTGCCATCGGCGTCCGGCACGGTGATCGCGACGATCCCAGCCGTCACGCGTTCTCCCTTCACCCGGAACCGGAGAGGACCCGAACCTTAGTCGCGTTCACCGTCCGACCGGAAGCCCGGAGGGAAACTGCATCCTGCAATTTGCAGTCAGGACCGTCGGCGTACGAGGGCCGAGACGGCGAGGAAGCTCGCCGCCAGCACCGCCACCGACGTCACCAGCGCCAACGTCAGCGGGCCCGCCACGGGCTCCTCGTCGGTCAGGGCGTGCAGGAGGGGGTGGACCAGCGGGATCTTCGCCAGCAGGACCACGATGAGCGTGACCACCGCCGCCAGGACCGTCCAGCCGATGGCGGTGTACCAGGAGCCGGGAATACGGCAGGGCGATCGCGATGCCCGTCAGCGAGCATGCCAGGTGGGCCAGCAGGCCGATGCCCAGCGCCGGCGGGTGGAACTGCCCCGTCTTGAGGGCCGACCACAGCTCGGTGATCACCGTCAGGACCAGTGCGCAGGCCAGCACCGTCAGGATCGCCGCCGTGATCATGCGGGGCCGGCGGCGGGCGTGGCTCAGCGTCACCAGGCGCTGGACCGGGTCCTCGATGTCGAGCAGCGCGATCGTCAGCCAGCACGACACGACCAGCAGCCCGCCGGCGCTCACGCCGAACAGCGGCAGCGGGGGTGCGCTCGGGTCGGCGTAGAGGATCACGCAGAGCGCGAGGTAGGCCAGCAACGCCGGCAGGTACCGCTGGGAATGGCCGAGCAGCGCCAGGTAGTACCGCGTCAGGGCGAGCACGGCGCCACCTCCCGGACCGACCAGCCGTCCTTGAGTGCCCGCAGCAGCACCGCGTCGACGTGGGTGACCTCGACGGTGAGCACCACCTGGCGGCCCTCGGCGACGGCGTGGCGCACGCCGGGTTCGTCCGTCCAGGCGGGACCGGTGCCCTGCAGCACGATGCGGGTGGTCGGTTCCGTGCTTTCCGCGGTGAGCCTGCCGCCGTCCATGAGGTGGACGACGTCGGCGTGGTCGTGGACCACCTGCGGGCGGTGGTCGGTGAACACGACGCTCGCGCCGCGGGCCCGGGTCTCGGCCACCAGCTCGGCGAGGACCGCGTGCGTGGCGACGTCCAGGCCGGACCACGGCTCGTCGAGGATCAGCAGGTCGGGGCGGACCATGACCGCCTGCGCGAGCCCGACCTTCTGCGCGTTGCCCTTGGACAGCGTCCGCAGCGGCGCAGTCGGGCCGCCGACCAGGGCGAGCCGGTCGAGCAGCGGGTCGATCACCGAGAGGTCGCCGAGGCCGCGGATGCGGGCCATGTGCCGCAGGTACGCGCGGGCACCCATGCGCTGGCCCGCCGGGAAGCGGTCCGGCAGGTAGCCGATGCGCGGGGTTCCGGTCACCGAACCGGTGGTCGGGCAGGAGAGGCCTGCCATGATCCGCAGCAGCGTGGACTTGCCGGAACCGTTGCTGCCGAGGATGCCGACGACGTGCCCTGGCTCGACGGTCAGGTCGACGTCGCGCAGGACGAAGTCACCACGCCCGTACCGCTTGCCGACCCCCGCGAGCCGGATCACGCAACAGCGGCCTTCTGCAGTGCCTTGGTCGCGCGCTCCAGCTCGTCCACGCGGGCCGGGTCGACGGGGTGGCCCGCGGCCGCCAGCCAGGTGGCGAGCATCCGGTGGCCGCCCTCGGTGAGCACCGACTCCGGGTGGAACTGGACGCCTTCCAGCGGCAGCTCGCGGTGGCGCATGCCCATCACGATGCCGGACTCGGTGCGCCCGGTGATCTCGAAGACGTCGTCGGAAATCGTGTCCGGCAGCACGGTCAGCGAGTGGTACCGGGTGGCCGTGAACTCCGCGGGCAGGTCCTTGAGGATGCCGGCGCCGGTGTGGCGCACCTGGCTGGTCTTGCCGTGGAGCAGCTCGGGCGCGCGGTCGACGGTCGCGCCGTAGACGACGCCGAGCGCCTGGTGGCCGAGGCAGACGCCGAGCATCGGGGTGCGCGTCTCGGCGCACTTGCGGATGACGTCCATGCTCTGACCTGCGCGTTCCGGCGTGCCGGGACCGGGAGAGACGAGCACGGCGTCGAATTCGGCCACGCGGTCGAGGTCCACGACGTCGTTGCGCCAGACCGTGCAGTCGGCGCCGAGCTGGGCCAGGTACTGGACCAGGTTGTAGACGAAGCTGTCGTAGTTGTCGACGACGAGAACGCGCATGGCGCCGAGCTTACCGGCTCCCACCTGATGGACCGTACGCCAAATCACATTTTAGGTTAGGTGAACCTAACTTACCGTGGACCGGGTGAGCCGTTCTCTTCGTGTAGCCGTGGTCGGTGCCGGTCCCGCCGGGATCTACGCCGCCGACATCCTGGACAAGTCCGACGCCGACGTGCAGATCGACCTGTTCGAGCGCATGCCCGCGCCGTTCGGGCTGATCCGCTACGGCGTCGCGCCCGACCACCCGCGCATCAAGGGCATCGTGACGGCGCTGGAGAAGGTGCTCTCGAAGCCGAACATCCGGCTGCTGGGCAACATCGGCTACGGCACCGACATCAAGCTCGACGAGCTGCGCGAGTTCTACGACGCGGTGATCTTCTCGACCGGCGCGTCGGCCGACCGCGCGCTCGACATCCCGGGCATCGACCTCGACGGCAGCTACGGCGCCGCCGACTTCGTGTCCTGGTACGACGGTCACCCGGACGTGCCGCGCACCTGGCCGCTGACCGCGTCCTCGGTCGCGGTCCTCGGCGTCGGGAACGTCGCGCTGGACGTCGCGCGGATCCTCGCGAAGACGGCCGACGAGCTGCTGACCACGGACATCCCGGACAACGTCTACCAGGGTCTGAAGGCCAGCCCGGTCACCGACGTGCACGTGTTCGGCCGCCGCGGCCCGGCGCAGGCGAAGTTCACGCCGCTGGAGCTGCGCGAGCTGGACCACTCGCCGAACGTCGAGGTCATCGTGTACCCGGAGGACATCGAGTTCGACGAGGGCAGCATCGCGGCACTGCGGGCGTCGAAGCAGATCGACATGGTCGTGAAGACGCTGCAGGAGTGGGCGATCCGAGAGCCGGGTTCCCGGCCGCGCCGGCTGCACCTGCACTTCTTCCACTCGCCCGCGGAGGTCCTCGGCGAGGACGGCCGCGTGACGGGCCTGCGCACCGAGCGGACCGAGCTGACCGGCGACGGGACTGTCCGCGGCACCGGCGAGTTCCACGACTGGGACGTCCAGGCGGTGTACCGCGCGGTCGGCTACCTGTCGTCGCACCTGCCGGAGCTGCCGTTCGACCACGTGGCGGGTGTCGTGCCGAACCAGGCGGGCCGGGTGCTGGACCTGGACGAGAACCAGGTGCCGGGCGTGTACGTGACCGGCTGGATCAAGCGCGGCCCGGTCGGCCTGATCGGCCACACGAAGGGCGACGCGGCGGAGACGATCGCGAGCCTGCTGGCCGACGCGGACACGCTGACCGCCCCGAAGTACGACTCCCCCGACGCGATCCTGGACTTCCTGGCCGCGCGCGGGATTCCGTTCACCACCTGGGAAGGCTGGGGACGGCTGGACGCGCACGAGAAGGCACTGGGCGCGGCGGCGGGCCGCGAGCGCGTCAAGGTCGTGGAGCGCGAGGAGATGACGCGGGTGTCGCGCGGCTAGGCTTCGGCGCCGAGGTAGGCCAGCACCGCGAGCACCCGGCGGTTCGTGTCGTCCGAAGCCGTGATGCCGAGCTTCGCGAAGATGTTCGCCGTGTGCTTGCCGACCGCGCCCTCGCTGAAGTGCAGGCGGGTGGCGATCGCCGCGTTGGAGCAGCCTTCCGCCATCAGGGACAGCACTTCGCGCTCGCGCGGGGTCAGCGCCGCCAGCGGGTCGGATGCGTTGCCCGCCACCAGTTTCGCGATCACCTCGGGGTCCATCACGGTGCCGCCCGCGGCGACCCGGCGGACGGCGTCGACGAACTGGTCCGCGTTGAACACCCTGTCCTTGAGCAGGTAGCCGATCGCGCCGGTGCCGTCGGCCAGGAGTTCCCGCGCGTAGAGCTGCTCGACGTGCTGGGACAGCACCAGGATCGGCAGCCCCGGTGTCTCGCGGCGGGCCGCCAGCGCGACCTGCAGGCCCTCGTCGGTGTTCGTCGGCGGCATCCGGACGTCCACAATGGACACGTCGGGGCGGTGCTCCCGCAGTGCCGCCGCCAGTTCCGGGCCGCTGGCGACTGCCGCGACGACGTCGAAGCCGTGGGCGGCCAGCAAGTGCGTCAGGCCGTCTCGGAGGAGGTATTGGTCTTCGGCGATGACAGTTCTCGGCCGAGCTGACACGGGATCTCCAGGGACGCCTTCGTCGGCCCGCCGGTCGGGCTGGTCAGCGTCAACCTACCGTCGAAACCGCCGAGCCTGCGGTCGATTCCGCGGAGCCCGGAGCCCGCCGCCGGGTCCGCGCCGCCCGGGCCGTCGTCGGTCACCACCACGGTCAGCAGGTCGTCCGCGAACCCGACGTCGATCGCCGCGCGTTTCGCGCCGTGCTTGGCCGCGTTGCCCAGCAGTTCCGACACCGCGAAGTACACGCACGCCTCGACCGGCTCCTCGACGCGTCCCGGCAGCGAGCCGGTGACCTGGGTCTTCAGCGGGCTGTCCAGCGCGAGCGCGCGGACGGCGTCCAGCAGCCCGCGTTCGGACAGCACCGGCGGGTGGATGCCGCGGATCAGCACCCGCAGCTCGGTGAGCGCCTCCGACGACGACGCGCGCAGCTCCGCCGCGAGCCGTTTCGCCGCCGCCGGGTCGGTGTCCACCAGCGCTTCCACCGCGCCCAGCTTCATCCCCATCGCCACCAGCCGCGACTGGATGCCGTCGTGCAGGTCGCGTTCGATGCGCCGCAGTTCCGCGGCCTGCGCAACCGTGACGTCGGTCCGCGTCTGGGTGAGCCGTTCGACCCGCCGGGCGAGCCGGGACGACTCGGTCGGCCCGAGCCACACCCGCGCGAACCGCGCCTGCTGCCGGGCGAGCCAGGGCGCCGGGACCAGGCCGGCGACGATCATCGCCAGCAGGACCGGCGTCTGGGCGAGCGCACCTCCGTGCGTCGACACCTCGGGCAGCGGCCACCACCCGACCGGCGACGAGACGAACGGCCGCCAGATCCACAGCGCCGCGAGGCCGGCGACGCCTCGGCTGATCAACGCGGCCGTCGGCAGCAGGCAGACGAACGACACGAGCGGGATCAGGCCACCGCCTGCCAGGTCGCGCCAGGTCGCCCGGTCCCGCAGCACCCAGCGCGTGCGCGCGTGCTGGACCGGCCAGAACGGCTCTTCGTACAGCTGCTTGCCGACCTGGTACAGCCCGTCGGGGCGCGGCACGGGCAATCCCGGCGGCGGCAGGTACGGCCGCGCGATCTGCACTCCGGTCCAGTTCCCGGCTTCGCGGCGCAGCGTGTCCGTGACGGACCGGGTGGCCAGCACGACCGGGACGGCCAAGGGCAGGAAGCCGGCCATGAGGAGCAGCTGCGGGATCGAGAAGACCAGCAGCACCACGGAAAGCGCGAACAGCCCGGCCTGGTGCCCGAGTGCTTCGACGTGCCGGTGCAGCCACTTCAGGCGCGGCTCGGCGGGCGGCCGGGGACCGAGCCACCAGCGCGTCCACCGGCCGTAGCCGCGCAGCACCACCGGGCCGCCGAGGAGGACGGCGACCGGCAGCAGCAGCGTGACGAGCGGGTTCACCAGCTGCCAGGCGAATTCACGGCCCGCCGCCGGGTCCTCGAGCGCCCAGGTGAGCCGGCGCTGCCAGCGGATCCAGAACGCCCGCTTGTAGAGCTGGTTGCCGTCGCGGTACCAGCCGTCGCGCTCCCGCACCGGCTCCGGCGGCTCGGGCCGGTACGGCGCCGCGACCTCGACGCCACACCAGCGCGCGGCCAGCACGCGCATGGTCGCCGACCGGCCGCGGGCCCAGACGACCGCGGGGCCGAAGAAGAAGACGAGCCCGGTGCACAGCAGCGCGAACGCGACCAGCTGGATCAGGACGTCGACCCAGCTGAGCACCGCGAACGCGGCCAGCGCGGCCGCCCGGCCGAGTGCACGCAGGTACGTCATCCGGCAATCCTCCCCGGCCGGTAGCTGCCGTCACAGTGCGCGAAGCCCCACGATAGGGGTGGGGCCAGACCCACCCCCGCGTCAGCAAAACCCTACTTGAGCTGGGGTTTCACCGTCATTACGCGGAAGGCCGCCGGTTCGTAGTTTCGAAGCCATGCCTCTCATCGAAGTCACCGATCTCCGCAAGAGCTACGGCTCCCGGGTCGCGGTCCACGGCGTTTCGTTCACCGTCGAGCGCGGCGAAATCTTCGGCATCCTCGGCACGAACGGCGCCGGGAAGACCACCACCGTCGAATGCCTCCAGGGCCTGCGCCGGGCCGACGGCGGCACGATTTCCGTGCTGGGCCTGGATCCCGTGGCCGACCGCGCCGCGCTGACCCGCCGCGTCGGCGTCCAGCTGCAGGAAAGCCGGCTGCCCGCGAAGCTGCGGGTGCGCGAGGCGCTCGAACTGTTCGCCTCCTTCTACCCGGACCCGGCCGACGTCGACGTCCTGCTCGACCGGCTCGGCCTGCGCGAGCACGCCTGCCGTTCCTTCGGAAAGCTTTCCGGCGGCCAGAAGCAGCGGGTCTCGGTCGCGCTGGCCCTCGTGGGGCAGCCCGAGCTGGCGATCCTCGACGAGCTGACCACCGGGCTCGACCCGCACGCCCGCCGCGAAACGTGGGAACTCGTGGAAGGCATCCGCGCCACCGGCGTCACGGTCCTGCTGGTCACCCACTTCATGGACGAGGCCGAGCGGCTCTGCGACCGCGTCGCGATCTTCGACGCCGGGCGCGTGGTCGCCACCGGTACCCCCGGCGGGCTCCGCCAGTCAGTCAATGCGTCCACTTTGGACGACGCGTTCGTCTCGCTCACGAGGAGTGCCCGATGACCGCCTTCGCCAAGATCACCGCCACCGAAACGAAACTCTTCCTCCGCTCGCCGTTCATGGCGGTGGCCGGGCTCCTGCTGCCTGCCGTGCTGCTGCTCGCGATCGGCGCCATCCCGGGCATGACGAAACCCAGCGAGGTGACCGGCGGGTACCGGTTCATCGACGCGTGGGTGCCATCGCTGATCGTCATGAGCCTCGCGATGCTCGCGCTGCAGTCGATCCCGGCCGCCGTGGCGGCCTATCGCGAGCAGGGCGTGCTGCGGCGGCTGGCCACCACACCGGTCCACCCGGCGAACCTCCTCGGCGCGCAGCTGCTGATCCACGTCGTCGTCGCGCTGGCGGGCATCGGGTTGGTGCTGGGACTGGCCGACGCCGTCTACGACGTCCCGCTGCCGAAGCACCCGGTGTCGTTCGCGCTGACGCTCGTGCTCGGCACGGTCTCGATGTTCGCGCTGGGCCTGGTCGCGGCGGCGGTCGCCCGCACGGCAAGGGCGGCGGGCGCGATCGCGATGGTCGCGTTCGTCCCGGCGATGTTCTTCGGCGGCGTCTACCTGCCGCGGCCGCTGCTGCCGGAGGTCGTCCGGCGGATCGGGGACTACGTGCCGCCGGGGTCGCAGTCCCTGCAGGACGCCTGGGTCGGCACCGGCGTGCAGCCGCTGCAGCTGGTGGTGCTCGCCGCCTTCGCGGTGACCGGAACGGCACTGGCGGCACGGCTTTTTCGCTGGGAGTGACCGGGCTTTCCGCCAAAGTGGTGATGATCATCGTTTTCTCTTGTGGCGCGACCACCCGGCGGGTAGCCAAGAGGGTGGCCCTGCTCAAACTGGAGGTTCGATGTCCCTGGACGTGTCACCCGCGCTGCTGGAGAAGGCCGAGCGCGGGGAGGTCACCGACGCCGAGTTCGTCACCTGCGTCAAGGAATCCCTGCCGTACGCGTGGGAGGTCATCACCGGCGTCATCGCCGACGCCGAGGGCGCGGCGGACGGCTTCGCCGACAACGAGACGCCGCCGCCGAGCGAGGCCGCCCGCGGGCAGCTGCTGCGGGCGCTGGCGTCGGACGCGATCCGCGGTGGCCTCGAACGGCACTTCGGCGTCAAGCTGGCCTTCCAGAACTGCCACCGGGTCGCCGTCTTCAAGAAGTCCGATATCGACAGTGACCGCTACCGCGCGTTCGTCTCGCCGCGCGGCCAGCTGCTCAACCAGAGCCCGGAACTGCGGGACTGCTAGCCCGCAGCGCGGGCAGCACCTCGGTGCCGATCCGCGCGATGTTTTCGAACGTGCCCTCCGGCGTACCCGACGCTTCCACGAGCATCAGCACGTGGGAGACGCCGGTGCGCCGGAGGCTCGTTTCCAGCGTCCGGACGCAGTGCGCGGCATCGCCGACGGGGTGGATGGCGCAGAGCCGTTCGGTGTACTCCCCCGGATCCCGCGACGGCCCGGGCCGCCCGTCGACGGTGACGTGCGCGCCGAGCCCGTCCTTCAGCCAGCCGGGCAGGGCTTTCCGCACGACGTCGGCGTCGCCCACCTGGCAGAGCACAGTCGAAACGTGGTCCGCGGGCTGCCCGTAGGCGGCGACGGTCGCGGCTTTCTCGTCGTCGTCGGCGTGCAGGCCGAGCAGCATCGGCAGGCCCCGATCGGCGGCCAGCCGCACGGCGTCGGACTTCGGCCCGCCACACGCCACGACGACGTCCGGCCGCCGTTCCGGCTCGGGCACCACGGGCACTTCCCGGAACGCGAAGTGGCGCCCGTCGGCGGCAACCCGGCCGGTCGTGGCGTGGAGGAAGACGTCGAGGGATTCCTCGAAGCCGGTCTCGTAGCGGTCCAGCCCGGTCCCGAAGACCTCGAGGTCCTGCCACGGGCCGCCGCGCCCGAGACCGATCCGCAGCCGTCCCCCGGAGACGGCGTCGAGCATCGCCCACTGCTCGGCCAGCGCGACGGGATGCGTGGTGGACAGGACGCTCACGGCGGTCCCGACCCCGATCCGCGACGTCCGCCCGAGCACGTGCGCGGCGAGGGTGATCGCCGACGGGCAAACGCCGTAGGGCATGAAGTGGTGCTCGGCGAACCAGACGTCGTCGAAGCCGGCCGCTTCGGCCAGCTCGGCGGCACGGACCGACCGGCGCAGGACGTCGGCGTCCGCCTGGCCGGAGAAGCGGCCGCTGACCAGGAAGACGCCGAACCTCAGTTGACCGCGACCTCGTTGAACCACAGGCGCGGCTCCAGCCACGGGAACACCACGAACATCAGCAGCGCCACCACGCCGAGGACCAGCACCACCGCGAGGGTCAGCTTGGCCGCGAACGGGCCCGGCAGCTTCCGCCAGATCCAGGCGTACATCAGGCCTCCCCGATCTTCGAGAGCAGGTCGCCGTAGTCCTTGACCTGGTTCTTCGGTATCTGCTGGGTGAGCACCGACGTGATGATGAGCCGCTCCCTGGCGGAGAACTGCGGGTGGCACGTCGTCAGCGTGAGCAGCGACGCCTGCTGGGCCTTCGGCAGCACGTCCGGCGCCTTGTACGGGACCGGGTTCACCGCGGTGCCCTGGCTGGGCAGGACGACCTTGCGGCCGAACGTCTCGCTGTACGCGCCGCCGTCCTCGGCGTTCGGGTCGCGCAGCGTGGGGACGCCCTTGCACTTGGGGTCCGCGCCCTTGCCGCCCGCCCAGTTCTCGATCTCGTCGTCGTACGGGAGGACCTTGTAGATGTAGAAGTCGGTCGAGGTCTCGATCACGATCTGGTCACAGGAGGACAGGTTGTCCAGGTCGTTGAACGGCGCGCCCTTGCCGACGCGGTGGCCGGCCACCGCGAAGTTGCCGGGCTCGCCGGGCAGCGCCGTGCCCTTGTAGTGGCCGGGGCCGACTTCGAGGGCGGCCTCGTCGGTGCCCTCCTGGATCGTGAAGTTGTAGTCGACGCCGAAGCTGGGGATGTGGATGCGGGCGAACGCCTTGCCGTCGATCAGCTCCGGGTGCAGCGTCCGGTCGTGGGCCCACTCGCCGTCGAGCTGGTCGCTGGCCTCGGACTGCTTGCCCGCGGAGAACAGGTCGGTCACGTAGAGCTCGTAGACCATGAACAGCAGGACGACCAGGCCCAGCGTGATGAGGATTTCGCCGGCGGTCCGGATCGCGACGCCGCCCTTGCCGAGCGGCGGGGGCGCGGGCTTCTCCTTGGTCGCGGTGCCGCCCTTGCCGACCGGGGCGATCACGACCGTCTCTTCGTTGGCCCCCGGCGGCGGGGGCGGGCTGGTGTAGCGGCGGGGCGGCGGACCCGGCGGACGCCGGGGCGGCTGGCCCTGCGGGCCGCGCGGGGGCTGCTGGGGCTGCCGGGGCGGCAGCTGGCCGCGCGGGGGCGGGACGGGACGACGGCGAGGCATGGGCCGCTGACCTGGGTGTCTGCGCCGGTCGTCATCCGGTCCTTCGCGCGTAGCCACGCAAGCTCCTCTCAAGCCGCGTCGAACCCTGGGTGACACCGGTGTCACGGTCCGGGAAATCCGACCACTCCTGGCCGCTGCTTTCCTGCGGTCGTTTACGTTAACGTGTGCACGTGGCGCTGGTTGCGCACCCTCAGCGGGACATCGCCACCAGACGAGCCCGAAGAGCACCGCGAGGAACACACGATGCCCAAGTCCAAGGTCCGCAAGAAGACGGCGTACACCCCGCCTGCCGACCGGCGCACGCCGGTGAAGGTGCGGGCGGCCGGTCCCACCGGCCTCGCCTGGAAGATCCCCATGTTCGGGCTCATGCTCCTGGGCCTGATCTGGCTGCTGGTGAACTACATCGCCGGGGACAAGATCTCCTGGATGGCCGACCTGGGCAACTGGAACTTCGCCGGCGGGTTCGCGCTGATGATCGCGGGCCTGCTCATGACGATGCGCTGGCGCTGACAATTACTCCGTTCAGCGGCTTGACGTCGAATTACACCGGTGTGACTCATCCCCAGTGTGGATAACCCCTGTGGATAACTACCCCACCTCCTGGGCGCCGCGTCAGGCCGTTGTGGTATCGGCGTGGGCGGTCACCGCGGTCCTGCTGGCCGGTGCCGTGGCCGGGGCCCTGCGCGGCGACCGCGGCGGGCTGGTGCTCTTCGCCATGGCGACGGTCGCCGTCGGCGCGTTCGCGGCCCACGCCACGCTCGTCCGGCCCCGCCTGGCCGCCGACGCCGAGGGACTGGTCGCCCGGACACTGAGCGGCACGCACCGGCTGCCGTGGGCGCGGACGCGCACCCGACTGCGCACGACCCGGCGGCTGGGCCGCGACGGCGTCACGCTGGAGATCGAGCACGACGACCAGCTGTACGTCTTCGGAAGGCTGGACCTCGGCGAAGACCCGCGGGACGTCCTCGACGTGCTCAGCACCCTGCGGAGCTAGCGGCAGTAGTAGTACCGGCCGAACGGGAACTGGACGAACTGGCAGATTTCCGGCGCGAACTGGGTGGCCCGGTAGACGATCAGGCCGAGGATCGCGACGGTGATGATCCCGATGCCGATCGCCTGCCACCGCGCCTGGTTCGCCTGCGGGGCGTAGAGCAGCGCGACGGTGACCAGCGCGCCGGTCACCAGGCCACCGGCGTGCGCCCAGATCGAGATGCCCGGGATGCCGAAGGTGATGAACGCGTTCAGCGCCAGCGTGATGATTAGGCCGGTGGGGTTGAGCCGCAGCTTCAGCACGGTGACCGCGTAGGCGCCCATCAGGCCGAACAGCGCGCCGGACGCGCCCGCCGTGCCGGGGTAGCCACCGGGGTCGGCGAACAGCAGCACCGACGCCGAGGCGCCGAGCATCGAGACGAAGTAGAGCGCGAGGTAGCGGCCGCGGCCGCACACCTGCTCCAGCGACCGGCCCATCATCCACAGCGAGAACATGTTGACCGCGACGTGGATCGGCCCGTAGTGCAGGAAGCCGCTGGTCAGGACCCGCCACCACTCGCCGTGGCCCATGGTCGCGTCGCCGTAGAGGGCGCCGTACTGGAACAGCGTCGACTGCTCGTTGTCGTTGAGGCTGCCGGCCTGGACGACCGTGAGGAGGAAGACCAGGACGTTGACCGCGAGGATGGCCTGGGTGACGACCACCGACTGGGACAGGCGCGCGCCGAAGACCGTGCGCTGGCCGAGCCCGGCCTCCTGGTACCCGCGGTGCTGCCGCCGCTGCTGCTGGGCGCCCGAGTGGACGCAGTCGGTGCACTGGAAGCCGACGGGGGCTTCGCGGAGGCAGTCCGGGCACGCCGGACGCCCGCACCGGGAGCAGCTCAGCCCGGTCGGGCGGTTCGGGTGCCACCAGCACCCGGGAAGCGCGGCTTGCGGCTGGGCGGCGGGGTTCGGCGGTTGGTTCACGATGTCACCAACCTACCGAAACCCAGCCGGCCGGGGCCGTCAGTGCTCGACGGTGACCTTCTCGATCACGACGTCGGCCAGCGGGCGGTCCGCCGGGCCGGTCGCCGTGCGCGCGATGGCGTCGACGACGTTGCGCGAGTCCTGGTCCGCGACCTCGCCGAAGATCGTGTGCCGGAAGTTCAGGTGGGAGGTCGGCGCGACGGTGATGAAGAACTGCGAGCCGTTCGTGCCCGGCCCGGCGTTGGCCATCGCCAGCAGGTAGGGCTTGCTGAACTGCAGCTCGGGGTGGAATTCGTCGCCGAACTTGTAGCCGGGGCCGCCGCGGCCGGTGCCGGTCGGGTCCCCGCCCTGGATCATGAAGCCGTCGATGACCCGGTGGAAGATCGAACCGTCGTAGAAGGGGCCGGAGTTCGTGCCCGCCGCGTTCGGCTGGGTGTACTCCTTGGTGCCCTCCGCCAGCCCGACGAAGTTCGCCACCGTCTTCGGCGCGTGGTCGGGGAACAGGTTCAGGTGGATGTCACCCTGGTTGGTGTGCAGCGTAGCTTTCACGCACGCCATCGTGCCATCTGCGGCGCGGTCGCGAAAAAAGGGGCACGATAGGTTACGGGTAACAGAGCAGTGTCAAAACGAATGATGAGGTGAAGCCCATGTCCCGGGCGACAGCCCAGGCCGTCGAGACCGCCGACAAACTCGTCACCGAGGGTGTCAAGCAGGGGCGGCGCGCGCAGAAGAAGCTCGCGAAGAAGACGGAACTGACCCGCAAGGAGCTCAAGAAGAGCTCGAAGGCCGCTCGCGAAGAGGCGCTCGCCCGCCTGGCCGAGCTGCGCAAGCCGGGTCGCAAGGCGAAGAAGGCCGCCATCAAGGCCGCGAAGGCGGCCGGCGAGTCGAAGCGCCGCGGCAAGAAGGACTTCAAGGCGGCGAAGAAGGACTTCTACGCCGCGCTGGCCGAGGCGAAGTCGGCGGCCAAGGGCACCCGCAGCCGTCGCAAGTGGCCGTGGCTGCTCGGCCTGGTCGTGGTCGGCGCGGGCGCCGCCTACGCACTGCGGTCGAAGCAGGAGCCGCCGGTCGCGCCGGCGCCGCCGAAGGCCACCCCGCCCGCCCCGGCCAAGCCGGAGGCCTCGGCCAACGGAAAGGCGCCCTCGCCGGCGCCGGCCGAAAAGAAGAACTGAAGACGACGCGAAGAGGCCCCCGGCGGGTGCACCGGGGGCCTCTTCGGTCGTGCTCGAAATCGATCAGGCAGCGGCGGCGTGCTTGTCGATCAGCTGGCCGAGGCGGGGCAGCGCCTCCTCGACGTTCTTCTTGCCGTTCGGGCGCAGCTTCGAGTAGACCTTCTTGATGCTGTCGCGGCTGCTCTTCTCCGCGCGGGCGTCGGTGACGCTCAGCAGCGCGTCGGCGGCCTCGTCGGCGCGGCCGGACAGGTAGGCACCGAAGTCGTTGCCGCCCTTGGCGCGGTAGTCGGCGTAGAACGGCTCGAGGGCGTTCGAGAAGTCGTCCAGCAGCGTGTCGATCGCGGCGGGGATGATGCCCGGCTTGATCTTCTTGACCGCGGCGAAGCCGGTCTTCACGACGGCACCCGAGACGCCGCCCTTGTCGGAGACCTCGGCGTCCACGAGGGTTTCGAAGTCGGAAACGACCGCCGGGCGACGGCTGGAGTCGAGCAGGATTTCCTTGAGGGTGTCAGCCACGAATCTTGTCCTTTGTCGTTGCAGAGTTGGTGCCCGGCCCCGGGTGGGGATCCCCGGTGGCTGCGGTGCGCGAGTCCACGAAGCCTGCGCGTGACGCACAGGGTAATACAAGATCAACATCACTCACCCGTGTGGAGCCCGCTACCTAGAGCTTCAGGGCAGCGATAGCCTTCTTGGCCACTGTGCGTGCTTTGACGCTCTGCTTCTGGTTCGTCGTCACCACAACCGCTGATGCCCCTTTCGAGACCGCGTAAACGGCGCCGTCGTCGGAGGACAGGTAGCCGCCCTTCCAGCCTGCCGGATCACTCGCCGGGTTGGACGAGTCGATCGGCGCGGCCTTGTTGACCAGCGCCGTCGCGATTTCGGGCCGTCCGACGTACACCCGGACGGTGAGCTGGATCTTCCCGTCCGGGCGATAGAAGAAGCACGCGGGGTGCGGCTCGTCGGCGGACACGCGCACCTTCGAGACGTGCTGGCCGTTCGCCTCGGCCACGACTTCGCTGCCGAGGTACGGGCAGTCCGCCGTCCTGCCGGGCTGGGGATCCGGCGGCAGCTCGGCGCCCGCGGTGCCGGTGGACGCGGACGGCGGGCTGGGCGCCGCCGTGCCGGACACGATGGTGGCGCTGCAGCCGGCCAGCAGGGCCACGGCGGGCGCGAGAAGTACGAGTCGTCGCATAGCGCGCACAGTCAACCATGCGGCGTGTGTGAAAACCGCTGGCCGGCGACGGCGTGCGAGGATGACCGCGGTGCACAAGCGGCACAGTCCGGTCGACGGTGAGGGAGGTCCGGCGTGCTCACCCCCGAGCAGTACCTCGGCGCGATGGCCGAGCGCATCCAGCGGGCAGGCGGACGGCTGAACTCGGTCCAGATCGGGCCCGCGACGGCCGTGGTCGGCCTGTTCACCGAGTCGGTGATGCTCTCGACGATGAACTACTGCGTCGTCGCCGCGGCCGTGCCCGAGGTGACCGCCGCCGCGCTGTACGACTTCACCGGACGCGCCACCCAGCACGCCCGCGCGAACCTGGTCGGCACGATGGGCTGGACCGCGGCCTCGGTCGTCATCGCCGGGCTGATCGGCCACCGGGTGTACCCGGACGCCGCACAGGTCGCGTCGGCGAAGTCGGGCAACCAGTTCGGCGGGGAGACGCGGATGGTCGCCGTCGACCTCTCGGCCGGGCAGATGTACGCGTTCGTCGGCGGCAAGCTCTGGGGCGCCGCGGTGCAGGGATCGGTCAACGCCAAGCTGACGTACTGCTTCCCGCAGCCCGCCGAGGTCTACCAGCAGGTCCAGTGGCAGCAGGCCCAGCAGCAACAACCCCAGCAACCCCAGCTGCCGCCGGGCCAGCCGGTGCCGCCGCCGGGCTGGCAGCAGCAGGCACCGATGCCCGCGCCGCAGATGCCGCCTCCGCCGTACGTCGGCCCCACCGGCCCGCAGCCGCCGGTCTACCCACCGCCCGGCCCGCAGCCGCAGCAGGGCCCGTACGGTTACTGACATGGTGGAGTTGCGTGGCTGGCCGTCGTTCCCCGAAGAACTCCCGGTGTTCACGCCGGACACCGCGCCCCCGGACCCGCAGACGTTGTTCGTGGAGTGGCTGACCGAAGCGGGTGAGCACGTGCTGGCCCCGCACGCCGTCACACTGTCCACAGTGGACGCCGACGGCGCACCCGACGCCCGCGTGGTGATCCTCAAGGACGTCGGTCCCGCCGGCTGGGCGGTCGCGACCAGCTCGGAGAGCCCGAAGGGCCTGCAGCTGCGCAAGGACCCGCGCGCCGCGCTGACGTTCTTCTGGCCAGGGCGTGGCCGCCAGGTCCGGCTGCGCGGCCCGGTCTCCCCCGCCGCGCCCGAGGTGTCCGCGGCGGACTTCCTGGCCCGGCCGCCCGCCTCGCGCGTCGAGGCGTTCATCGGGCACCAGTCGCAGGTGCTGCACGACCCGGCGGACCTCGACGCGGCCGCCGCGGAAGCCCACCGCTGGGTCGAGGAGAACCCGGACGCGGCACCGGAAACGTGGACGCGCTACCTCGTCGACCCCGGCACGGTCGAGTTCTGGCAGGCCAGTCACGACCGGCGGCACGTCCGCCTGCGGTACCGCAAGGACGGCGACGGCTGGGTCCGCGAACGCCTCTGGCCCTGATCGGGGGTATACGCGGTCCGGCCGGGTGTGCGCATGATGCACCCATGCGCTCGAAGATGCTGACCGCCGGGCTGGTCCTGGCGCTGACCGCCGCACTCGGGGGTGTGGCCGCGGCCGACGCGCGTCCTGGGGGACGACCGGAGCTGACGGATCCGCACCCGTGCCCGGGCCAGCCGGGCTTCACCTGCTCGACGCTGACCGTGCCGCTCGACCACTCCGGACGGCTGCCGGGCACGCTCGACCTGTCCGTGGCCACCGCGGACAACGTGACCGCCCCGAAGGGCGTGCTGCTGTTCCTCACCGGCGGCCCCCGGCCAGGGCGGCGTCCGGGCCATCTCGCGGATCGCCGGGCTGCGGCTGCCCGAAGTGGCCAAGGACTACCGGTTCGTCATGCTCGACCAGCGGGGCACCGGCTCCGGCGCGCTGCGCTGCCCCGGCCTGCAGACGCAGGTGGGCAGCTCCGACATCGCAACGCCGACCCCGGACGCGGTCGCCGAGTGCGCCCGCATCCTCGGTGACACGGCCCCGCTGTACTCGACCGACCAGAGCGTCGCGGACTTCGACTGGCTCCGGCAGGCACTGGGCGTGCCGAAGATGGTGGTCGACGGCGTTTCCTACGGCTCCCGCACGGCGGCGCGGTACGCGATCGCGCACCCGCACAACGTCAGCAAGGTCATCCTCGACTCGGTCCTGCCCCACCACGCGACGGCGGCGGATTCCCTGTACCTGACCGGTCTGCAGGGCCAGGCCCGCATGCTGCGCGCAGCCTGCGAGGTGGCCCCGGCGTGCGGCTACGACCCGGCCGAGGACCTCGCCTGGGTGGTCCGCCACCGCAGCCCCGCCGACGGGGTGAAGATCTTCGACACGATCGTGAACTACGAGTTCGAGGACCCGACGTACCGCAATCCGGACTCGGGCGACGTCATCGGCGCCCTGCACGCGGCCCGCGGCGGTTCGGCCGGGTGGCTCGACGGGCTGGTCAAGGGCTACACGACCGAAGACGTCGCCCCGGAGGTGTACAGCAGCGGCCTCCACGCGGCGACGCTGTGCGCGGACCAGCGGTTCCCCTGGGGCTCGGCATCGACGCCGGTCCCGGCGCGGCAGCCGCTGCTGTCGCTGACCGCCCGCTTCCTGCCCGCCTCGGCGACCTGGCCGTACACGACGGAGGTCGCGACGCAGCAGGGATTCATCCAGACGTGTCTGCACTGGCCCGCCGAGCCCGCGCCCTCGAACCCGGCTTCGCGGCTCCCGGACGTCCCGGTGCTGCTGCTCAACGGCGACCGCGACCTGTCGACGCCACTGGAGTGGGCGCAGCAGGAGGCGGCGCTGGCCCCGCGCGGCAAGCTGGTGATCGTGCCCGGCGAGTCGCACTCGATCCAGAACCGCGAGCGCGGGCACGCGGGCCGGGACGCGGTGATCAGCTTCCTGCGGTCCACGTGACCGGCAGCTCGTGCACGCCGTAGATGTTCATGTCGGTCCGCAGCTTCACCTCCTCGGCAGGCACCGCCAGCTCCAGCGTGGGGAACCGGCGCAGCAGCCCGGCGAACCCGGCGCGCATCTCGATGCGGGCGAGCTGCTGGCCGAGGCACTGGTGGACGCCGTGGCCGAAGGACAGCAGGCCGCGGGCGTTGCGGCGGAGGTCGAGGGTGTCGGGGTTCTCGAAGCGCTCCGGGTCGCGGTTGGCGGCCAGCAGCGAGACGACGACCGTCGAGCCCTTGGGGATCGTTTCGCCGCCGAGTTCGAGGTCTTCGGTGGCGTAGCGGAAGAAGATGTCGGCGACCGAGAGGTAACGCAGCAGCTCCTCGACGGCGCCGGGCATCAGCTCCGGGTCGGCGCGCAGCTCGGCGAGCTGCTCGGGGTGTTCCAGGAGCGCGAAGGTGCCCAGTGACAGCATGTTGGCCGTCGTCTCGTGGCCGGCGAGCAGCAGCAGGAACGCCGCGCCGGTCAGTTCCTCGACGGTGAGGTCGTCGTGGCGGGCCAGGTCGGACAGGATGTCGTCGCCGGGCTCGGCACGCTTGTTCGTGACCAGCTCCGACAGGTAGGTGTTCAGCGCGATGTAAGCCCCCATCTTCTCTTCGAGCGTCTGCTCGCGGACCATGAACTGCGCGGCGTTCGCCTGGAACGTGTCGCGGTCGGCGTACGGGACGCCGAGCAGTTCGCAGATCACCAGCGACGGCACCGGGAGCGCGAACTCCCGGACCAGGTCGACCGGCGGGGCCAGCCGCGCCAGGTGGTCCAGCTGCCGCTCGACGATGTCGCCGATGTGCTCCTCCAGCTGCTTCATGCGCTTGACGGTGAAGGCGCCGGTGAGCCGCTTGCGCAGCCGGCCGTGCTCCGGCGGGTCCATGGCGATGAACATGCCCGGGATCTGCGGGGACGGCTCGGTCGCGGCGGGCATGCCGGTCTCGTACGGCACGTGGACGACGTCGAGGTCCAGTCGCGAGCTGAACCGGGTGTCGGCCATCATCTGCCGCACCGCTTCGTAGCCGGTGACGAGCCAGCCGTCGTGGCCGTCGGGGAAGCGCAGCGGGCTGACCGGGCGGGCGTCGCGCAGCTGCGTGAGCGCACGCGGCGGGTCGAACGGGCCCGCGTCGCGTTCCATCGGGAGTCCGGCCGGGATTTCGGTGGTCATCTCGGGTCCTTTCGTGGCGGTCTGGGACGACGATCGCGGGGTGGGCTGACACGGAGCTGACACGACTCGGCCACCGCCGTCCGTGGCAAGATCTGCCTGGTGCAGATCGCCGTACTGGGGCCCTTCGAAGTGCGTGCGGACGACGGCGTCGTGGCCGAAGTCCCGGGCGCACGGCTGCGCGCGTTGCTCGTCGCCCTCGCGCTCGACCCGGGCCGGGTCGTGCCCAAGACGACGCTCGTCGACTGGATCTGGGGTGAGCAGCCGCCCGCCGACGCGGCGAACGCGTTGCAGCGCCTGGTTTCCCGGCTGCGCAAGGCACTTCCGGCCGGGACGGTCGACGGGCAGCCGACCGGCTACCGGCTGGACGTGGCCGCCGACGACGTCGACGCCGTGCGGTTCGAACGCCTTGTCGCCCAGGCCCGCCAGGACGACGACCCGCGGCGGCTGCGCGAAGCACTCGCGCTGTGGCGCGGTGCGGCCATGCAGGACGTCGACCTGCCGGAAAGCGCGGCGTTCGACGCGGCCGTCACGCGGCTGGAGGGTCTGCGCCTGGCCGCGCTGGAAGACCGGTTCGACGCCGAGATCCGCTTCGGCCAGGCCGCCGAGCTGGTCACCGAGCTGACCGACCTGGTGGCCGCGCACCCGCTGCGCGAGCGGCTCGTCGCCGCGCTGATGCGCGCGCTCGTCGCGACCGGGCGCGACACCGAAGCACTGCTCGTCTACGAGCGCACGCGGGAGCTGCTGGCCGACACGCTGGGCGTCGACCCGTCCCCCGAGCTGGCCGAACTGCACGTCGCGCTGCTGCGGGGCGAGCTGGGCCGTCGCGAGGAGAAGCACCCGACCAACCTGCGCGCCGAGCTGACCAGCTTCGTCGGCAAGGACGCCGACGTCGCCGCGGTCGCCGACCTCGTCCGCGCGCAGCGGCTGACGACGGTGATCGGCCCGGGCGGCTCGGGCAAGACCCGGCTGGCCACGGAAACCGCGCGCACGCTGCTCGGCGGCTTCCCGGACGGCGCCTGGCTGGTCGAGCTGGCGCCCATCGGTGCCGCCGACGACGTCGCGCAGGCGACGCTCGCCGCACTCGGGCTGCGGGACGGGCTGCTCGGCGACGGCCCGGACAGCGGCCCGATCGACCGCGTGATCGGCGCCCTCCGCGACCGGGAAACGCTGCTGATCCTGGACAACTGCGAGCACGTCATCGAGTCCGCGGCGGCGTTCGCCCACCGGGTGCTCGGCGAGTGCCGCCGCCTGCGGATCCTCGCGACGAGCCGGGAACCCCTCGGCATCACCGGCGAATCGCTGTGGCCCGCCGCGCCGCTGCTGCTGCCCGCCGAGCGGGCGGATGCCGAGGAGATCGAGGCCTCGCCGTCGGTCCGGCTGCTGCGGGACCGGGCCGGCGCGGTGCGCAAGGACCTCCCCCACGACGCCGCGACGTCGGCGACGATGGCGCGGATCTGCCGGGCGCTGGACGGGATGCCGCTGGCCATCGAGCTGGCCGCGGCCCGGCTGCGCACGATGTCCCCCGACCAGCTGGCCGACCGCCTCGACGACCGGTTCCGCCTGCTCACCGGCGGCAGCCGCACGGCGTTGCCGCGGCACCGGACGCTGCGCGCGGTGATCGACTGGAGCTGGGAGCTGCTGTCCGACGCCGAACGCGTCGTGCTGCGCCGGCTCTCGGTGTTCTCCGGCGGGGCGGGCCTGGAAGCGGCCGAACGGGTCTGTGGCACCGGCGACGTGCTGGACCTGCTGACCGCGCTGACCGAGAAATCCCTCGTCGTCACCACGGACGACGGTGAGCCGCGGTACCGGATGCTCGGCACGATCAGGGAGTACGCCCGGCAACGCCTCGGCGAAGCGGGAGAAGCGGACTCGACGCGTCGCGCGCACCTGGCGTACTTCACCGAACTCGCCGAAACGGCCGAGCCGCTGCTGCGCCGCGCCGAGCAGGTGCACTGGCTCGCCACGCTTTCGGCCGAGCACGACAACATCACGGCGGCGATGCGCGGCGCGCTCGCGGCCGGGGAAGCGCCCGAGGCGATGCGGCTCGCGGCAGGCGCGGGCTGGTACTGGTGGCTGGGCGGGCACAAGTCCGAGGGCATGGAGCTGATGACCGCGGCCGCCGCCCTGCCCGGCGAGGTACCCGACGACGTGCGGGCCACGGTGTACGCCGTGATCTCGATGTTCGTGAACTCCGGGCCGAGCGACGAACGTCAGTCGGCGGAGTGGATCCACCGGGCGTACCGGCTCAGCCGGAACGTCCGGGTCGAGCACCCCGGGCGCGCGCTCGTCGAGGCGATGGAACGGCTGCTGGAGTCCCCGGCGGAGGCGTTGTCGGCCTTCGAACCGGCACTCGGGGACGACGACCCCTGGGTCCGTGCGCTGGCCCGGCTCCAGCTCGGCAAGATGCGGGTCCTGTTCGGCCAGGGCCGCGACGCCGAGGAGTACCTGGCGACGGCACTGGCCGAGTTCCGGGCGCTCGGCGAGCGCTTCGGGATTTCGTTCGCGCTCACCGAGCTGGCCGACCTGATCGCCCTGCGCGGCGACCTCGCCGTCGCGTGCGAGCACTACGAGCAGGCGATCACGGCCGTCACCGAGATCGGCGCGGCGGACGACGTCATCCGGATGCGGTCGCGCCAGGCGGAGCTGTACTGGCTGCTGGGCGACAAGGACGCGAGCACGGCCGCGATCGCCGAGGCCGGGCGGTACGCGGTCGGCGTCACGTGGCCGGGCACGCTGGCCACGCTGGCCCTCTCGAAAGCCCAGCTCGCCCGGTGGTCGGGTGCCGCCGAAGAGGTCCGCCGTCAGCTCGGCGTCCTGGCGGCCGTGCTGGGCGAGGAAGCCGAGCGGCCGATCATCCGCGCGACCACGCAGAGCCTGTTGGGCGCGCTCGCGGACGACCTCGGCGAGTCACGCGAACACCGCGCGGCGGCCCTCGCGGCGGCGACCGAAGCCGGACACGCACCGGCGATCGCCGAGGCCCTCGTCGGCGTCGCCGAACTGGCGTTGCGCCGCGAAGAAGACGAGCAGGCGGCCCGGCTGCTGGCGGCCAGTGCCGTCGTCCGCGGACTGCCGGACCGGTCCCACCCCGACGCGCTGAGGATCGAGGAGACCGCACGACGTCGCCTCGGTGACACGCGGTTCACCGAGGCGACGCGGGAGGGGGCGGCGGCGGACTGGCCGGAGCTGGCCGCGGTCACGCTCGCTTCTTGAACGTCGAGGACGCCCAGACGTACCCGACGACGGCGATCCCGAGGGACCACGCGAGCGCGGCGAGGACGTCACCGGTGGCCGGCGACCCGGCGAGCAATCCGCGCAGGGTTTCGATGATCGGCGTGAAGGGCTGGTATTCGGCGAACTGCCGCAGCCCGGGTCCCATTTTTTCGGCGGGCACGATCGCGCTGCTGAAGAACGGCAGCATGACCAGCGGCACGGAAGCCAGCCCGGCCGTTTCCGGCGATTTCGCCGCCAGTCCCAGCGCGACGGTCAGCCAGCCGGTCGCGACACCGAGCAGCACGACGACACCGAAAGCGCCGAGCCAGCCGAGAAATCCCGCGGCGGGGCGGAATCCCAGGAGAAACGCGACGCCGAGGAGGGCCGCGATGGCCACGAGGTTGGTGAGCACGCTGGCGATGACGTGCCCGGTCAGCACCGCGCCGCGCGAGACGTCCATGACCTTGAAGCGGTTGATGATGCCCTTGGTCATGTCGGAGTTCACCGCGGTCGCGGTGGCCCCGAGGCCGTAGCAGACGGCCAGCAGCATCAACCCCGGCGTCGCGTAGTCGACGTAGTCGACCCCGACATTGAAGGCGTCGCCGAACATGTAGACGAACATCAGCATGACGACGATCGGCATCAGGACCGCGTTGAACACCGACGTCGGATTCCGGGCGATGTGCTTGAAGTTGCGGCGCAGCATCACGATCGAGTGAGAGTTCATTTCGCGGCCCCTTCCGTGAGGGCGAGGAAAACGTCGTCGAGGTCGGGGGTGTGGACGGACAGTTCTTCGGCGTTGACGGAGTACTCGTCGAGCCGGTCCAGCAGGGACCGCAGTGATTTCGTCCCGCCGTCCCCGGGCACCCGCAGGGTCAGGGCGTCTTCGTCCGGCGTGGAGCCGGGCAGGATCCGCGCGGCGGCCCCGAGTTCGGCGGCGGTGGTGAAGCGGAGCCGGACGTGGGTGCCGGGAATCCGCCGCTTGAGCTCGTCAGGCGTGCCCTGGGCGACGATGTGCCCGTGGTCGAGCACGGCGATGCGGTCGGCGAGCTGGTCGGCCTCTTCGAGGTACTGGGTGGTGAGGAAGATGGTGACGCCGTCGGCGACGAGGTCCCGCACGATCGCCCACATCGTCCGGCGGCTGCGCGGATCCAGCCCGGTGGTGGGCTCGTCGAGGAAGACGATCCGCGGACGCCCGACGAGCGTCATGGCAAGGTCGAGCTTCCGCCGCATCCCCCCGGAGTAGGTCGACGCGGGCTTGCGCGCGGCCTCGGTGAGATCGAAGCGGTCGAGCAGCTCACCGACAAGGCGGTTGCCGCCCCCGGCGAGATCGACCATGAGCTGCAGGTTTTCCTGCCCGGTCAGCAGTTCGTCGACGGCGGCGAACTGCCCGGTGACCCCGATGGCAGCCCGCACGGCCTTGGCCTCGCGGCCGACATCGTGCCCGGCAACCCGCACGGTCCCGCCGTCGGCGCGGGTGAGCGTGGTGAGCACGTTGACGGTGGTGGTCTTGCCGGCCCCGTTCGGGCCGAGCAGGGAGAACACGGTGCCCGCGGGAACATCGAAATCGATGCCGTCGAGCACCACTTTGTCCTGGTAGGTCTTCCGGAGCCCGGAAGCCGTGATAGCCGGCTCTGTCATGACGCCACTGTCACGAGAGCGGCTGACACCGACCTGACACGGCCCGGACACGAAACGGCCCGCACCCTTCGTGGGTACGGGCCGTTCAGTACGTGGAGCTGAGGGGAATCGAACCCCTGACCCCCGCCTTGCAAAGGCGGTGCTCTACCAATTGAGCTACAGCCCCGGACACGGGCAGCGTACGCCGCCCGTGGAAGATCAGTTGTGGGACGCGCCCGCCGGCTTGGCGGGAGTGGTGCCGTTGCTGGAAGGAACCGGCGCGGTCGCCTCACGCCAGAGGTCGGCCTCGGCCTTGGCAGCCTTGTTGCGCTTCACGACGAACAGGACGCCGCCCGCGATGACCGCGAGTGCCAGCAGCTTCTTCACCGAAGCCCCCTTCTCAGCTTGCTTCCCTTACCCCGTGATGTTACTGCACGCCCCTCGACGGCTGTCGGCCGCCGGTGGTTCCACGTGGAACCAAGGGCTTCAGCGGTAACCGACGTCACACCGGACCCGAAATACCTCCGGCGTCCACCGTCGTTGTAGACGATGGCCCTGCCGGACATTCTCTTCCCGGCAGGGCTGCGTGCCTCTCACGGCAGGTACATGGCGACGCCCTGATCCCCAACCTGCGGCTGCTGCACGACATCGGTCTGCCGGGCCTGCCGCAGACCACCAGCGACCGGCTTGCCACCCCGACGACGATCCCGCAGGTCGACGACCAACGCGAGGGCCAGCAACGCGACGACCACGATCCCCAGGACGATCCACCCCATGTCGGCTCCCTTCGTCCCTTTCACCGTAAGCCGGGGAGGGCGGAACAGCCGTCGGTCTTGATGGACATTTAGGGCACCCGACGCGACCGAATGGCAAAAGCCCGGTCCGCGAGACGCGAACCGGGCTTTGACCTGTGTGGGCCTACCAGGACTTGAACCTGGGACCTCTTCGTTATCAGCGAAGCGCTCTAACCGCCTGAGCTATAGGCCCTTGAACGAGGAGAACTTTACAGGACCCCCGAAGGGGCCCTGCAACCGGGTCACTCTCGTTCCGACAGGGTCACCTCCAGGCCTCCTGCCAGGTCGGCCGAGACGTTGTAGATGAACGCGCTCACCGTGGCCAGTGCCGAGACCAGGACGATGTTGATCGCGCCGAGGATGGCCGCGATGCCGAACACGCGGCCTGCGCTGATCAGGGGTTCCGAGGAGGCGTTGGCCGTTTCGCCGCCCACCAGGGACGAGTACGTGCCGTTCAGTTTGTCCCAGACGCCCATTCCGTCGAGGACCGTGTACAGCACGCCGACCGCCACCAGCCAGACGAAGAACATCGCCACGCCCAAGACCAGGGACAGCTTCAGCACCGACCACGGGTCGAAGCGCTTCACCTGCAGCGAGGCCCGGCGGGGACCGCGGCCCGGGCGGCGGAGGGCGCTCGGGCGGGCTCGCTGGGTCGAGGCCGGGGGGACCGCCGCCGCGGACGGCTCGGCTCCTTCGGGGCCGCCGAAGAGGCGGGGGGCTGCGCTCCCCGTCACCACCGGGCGCTCGGCCTCGGCGGCCGGCACGTCTTCCGTGGCCAGCTTGACCGTTGCTTCGGCGTCGCCGTCCTTGTCCACCCGCTGCCAGGGTGGGCTGGCCGAAGTGCCGTTCGAACCCGCTGCCTCGGGATTCTCGGATGGTGTCACGAAGAGTCAGTCCTTACCCGTTGCCGTGGGGTCGCCGTCCGTAGGTGAACTTACTGCTCCGGCGGCGCCGTCGTTTCGTCACCCGCCGCGGGTGCTTCGGGAGCGTCACCATTGGCGACGTCCGAGGGCTCGTCCGCGTTGCGTGCGACCGCGAGAAGAGTGGTGCCCTCGCCGAGATTCATCAGCCGGACCCCCTTCGTCTGCCGTCCTGCCTTGCGGACGTCGCCCGCGGGTGTGCGGATCACGCCGCCGCTCGAGGTGATCGCGTACAGCTCGTCCTCGGCGTCGACGATGAGCGCACCCACCAGCCTGCCACGTTTGCGGTCGTGCTGAATGGTGAGCACGCCCTTGCCGCCGCGGCCCTGGACCGGGTAGTCCTCGATCGCCGTGCGCTTCGCGTAGCCGCCGTCGGTCGCGACCAGCAGGAACTTGCCCTCCTTGACCACGCTGATGCCGAGCAGCTCGTCGCCGTCGTTGAAGCGCATGCCCATCACGCCGGAGGTGGGGCGGCCCATCGGCCGCAGTGCCTCGTCGGTGGCGTGGAAGCGGATGGACTGGCCCTCGGCCGACACCAGCAGCAGGTCGTCCTCGGCGCCGGCCAGCACCGCGCCGACCAGCTCGTCGCCCTCGCGCAGGTTGATCGCGATGAGGCCGCCGGAGCGGTTGGAGTCGAAGTCGGTGAGCTTGGTCTTCTTCACCAGGCCGCGCTTGGTGGCGAGCACCAGGTACGGCGCGACCTCGTAGTTCTTGATCTCGATGACCTGGGCGATCTGCTCGTCCGGCTGGAACGCCATCAGGTTCGCCACGTGCTGGCCGCGCGCGTTGCGGTTGGCCTCGGGCAGCTCGTACGCCTTCGTCCGGTACACCCGGCCCTTGTTCGTGAAGAACAGGATCCAGTCGTGCGTCGAGCAGACGAAGAAGTGCTGGACGATGTCGTCCTGCTTGAGCGTCGCGCCCTGGACGCCCTTGCCGCCACGCTTCTGCGAGCGGTACAGATCCGTTTTCGTCCGCTTGGCGTACCCCGTGCGGGTGATGGTGACGACGACGTCCTCGACCGCGATGAGCTCTTCGTCGCTGACGTCGCCGCCGAAGCCGACGATCTGCGTGCGCCGGTCGTCGCCGTACTTGTCGACGATCGCCATCAGCTCGTCGCGGATGATGATCCGCTGGCGCTCCGGCTTCTCCAGGATGTCCTTGAGGTCGGCGATCTCCAGCTCGATCTCGGCCAGCTCGTCGATGATCCGCTGGCGCTCCAGGGCCGCGAGGCGCCGCAGCTGCATGTCGAGGATCGCGACGGCCTGGATCTCGTCGATCTCGAGCAGGTCCATCAGGGCCGGGCGGGCCTCGTCGGCCGACGGCGACCGCCGGATCAGCGCGATGACCTCGTCGAGCGCGTCGAGCGCCTTGACCAGGCCACGCAGGATGTGGGCGCGCTCTTCCTTCTTCTTCAGCCGGTAGCGGGTCCGCCGGACGATGACGTCCATCTGGTGCTTCACGTAGTGGCGGATCATCTGGTCGAGCCGCAGCGTGCGCGGCACGCCGTCGACCAGCGCCAGCATGTTGACACCGAAGTTCTGCTGCAGCTGGGTGTGCTTGAACAGGTTGTTCAGCACGACCTTCGCGACCGCGTCCCGCTTGATCGTGATGACGATCCGCATGCCGGACCGGCTGTTGGACTCGTCGGCGATGTCGGCGATGCCGGTGAGCTTGCCGTCGCGGACGAGGTTCGCGATGTTCTCGACCAGGTTGTCCGGGTTGACCTGGTACGGCAGCTCGGACACGACCAGGATCGTGCGGCCCTTCGCGTCCTCCTCGACCTCGACGACCGCGCGCATCCGGATCGAGCCGCGGCCGGTGCGGTAGGCGTCCTCGATGCCTGCCGTGCCGAGGATCATCGCCTTGGTCGGGAAGTCCGGGCCCTTGATCCGCACGAGCAGCGCGGCCAGCAGCTCGTCGTCGGTCGCGTCGGGGTTCTCCAGCGCCCAGACGACGCCTTCGGACACCTCGCGCAGGTTGTGCGGCGGGATGTTGGTCGCCATCCCGACCGCGATCCCGGAACCACCGTTGACCAGCAGGTTCGGGAACCGCGACGGCAGGACGTCCGGCTCCTGCGTGCGGCCGTCGTAGTTGTCGGAGAAGTCGACGGTGTCTTCTTCGATGTCGGCCAGCATCTGCATGGCCAGCGGTGCGAGCCGGGACTCGGTGTACCGCATGGCGGCCGCGGGGTCGTTGCCCGGCGAGCCGAAGTTGCCCTGGCCGTCGATCAGCGGGTAGCGCAGCGACCACGGCTGGGCGAGCCGGACCAGTGCGTCGTAGATCGCCGAGTCGCCGTGCGGGTGGTAGTTGCCCATGACGTCGCCGACGACGCGGGAGCACTTGTTGTACCCGCGGTCCGGCCGGAAGCCGGAGTCGAACATCGAGTACAGGATGCGGCGGGCGACCGGCTTGAGGCCGTCACGCACGTCCGGCAGCGCGCGCGACACGATCACGCTCATCGCGTAGTCGATGTAGGAGCGCTGCATCTCCTGCTGGATGTCGACCGGCTCGATCCGGTCGTTTTCCGGAGCCGGCGGCAGGGTTTCCGTCATGAGGTCCTTCTCGGGTGGGTCCTGGCGGGACAAGGTCGGGGGACGCTCACACGTCCAGGAAGCGCACGTCCTTCGCGTTGCGCGTGATGAACGAGCGGCGGGCCTCGACGTCCTCGCCCATCAGGACCGAGAACAGGTCGTCGGCCTGTGCGGCGTCGTCCATCGTGACCCGGCCCAGCAGCCGGTTCGCCGGGTCCATCGTGGTCTCCCACAGCTCCTCGGCGTTCATCTCGCCGAGACCCTTGTAGCGCTGGATCGCGTCGTCCTTCGGCAGCTTCTTGCCTGCCTCGACACCCGCCTTGATGACGGCGTCGCGCTCGCGGTCGGAGTAGGCGTACTCCGGCTCGGACCGCGGCCACTTGATCTTGTACAGCGGCGGCCGCGACAGGAAGACGTGGCCGTGCTCGATCAGCGGCGTCATGAACCGGAACAGCAGGGTGAGCAGCAGCGTGGTGATGTGCTGGCCGTCGACGTCGGCGTCGGCCATCAGCACGATCTTGTGGTAGCGCAGCTTGGAGATGTCGAACTCGTCGTGGATGCCGGTGCCCAGCGCGGTGATCAGCGACTGGACCTCGGTGTTCTTGAGGACGCGGTCGATGCGGGCCTTCTCGACGTTGATGATCTTGCCGCGGATCGGCAGGATCGCCTGGTACATCGAGTCCCGGCCCTCCTTGGCCGAGCCGCCGGCCGAGTCACCCTCGACGATGTAGAGCTCGCACTCCGCCGGGTTGGTCGACCGGCAGTCCTTGAGCTTGCCGGGCAGGCCGCCGATCTCCAGCGCGCCCTTGCGGCGGACCAGGTCACGCGCCTTGCGCGCGGCCATCCGGGCCTGCGCCGAGGAGATCGACTTGTTGATGATCGTCTTCGCCTCGGCCGGGTTGCGCTCGAACCAGTCCGCCAGCCACTCGTTCGACGTCTGCTGCACGAACGTCTTGGCCTCGCTGTTGCCCAGCTTGGTCTTGGTCTGGCCCTCGAACTGCGGCTCGGACAGCTTGATCGAGACGATCGCGGCGAGCCCCTCGCGCACGTCGTCACCGGTCAGGTTGGCGTCCTTCTCCTTGAGCAGCTTCTTGTCGCGCGCGTACGCGTTGACGACGCGGGTCAGCGCGGCGCGGAAGCCCTCTTCGTGGGTGCCGCCCTCGTGGGTGTTGATCGTGTTGGCGAACGTGTAGACCGACGGCGTGAACCCGGTGTTCCACTGCATCGCGACCTCGACCTCGAGGCCGGTGCCCTTGGCCTCGAAGGAGATGACACTCGGGTGGATCGGGTCCTTGCTGCCGTTGATGTGCTTGACGAAGTCCTCGAGCCCGCCCGGGTAGCAGTAGGTCTTCTCCTTGACCCGCGCGACCTTGCCCTCGGCGTCCTCTTCGGTCTCTTCGTCGGCGACGCGCTCGTCGCGCAGGGACAGCGTCAGTCCCTTGTTGAGGAACGCCATCTCCTGGAGCCGGCGCGAGATGGTCTCGAAGTTGTACGTCGTGGTCTCGAAGATGGCCGGGTCGGCCCAGAAGGTGATCGTGGTGCCGGTCTCCGAGGCGGGACCGAGGTCCTCGAGCGGGCCGGGCACCTGGTCGGTGTACTCCTGGCGCCAGCTGCGGCCGCCGTACTTGACCTCGGCGAGCAGCTTCGTCGACAGCGCGTTCACCACGGAGACGCCGACGCCGTGCAGGCCGCCGGACACCGCGTAGGAGTCGCTGTCGAACTTGCCGCCCGCGTGCAGCACGGTGAGCACGACCTCGAGGGTCGGCTTCTGTTCCTTGGGGTGCATGTCGACCGGGATGCCGCGGCCGTCGTCGACGACGCGCACCCCGCCGTCGGCGAGGAGGGTAACCTCGACCTTGGTGGCGTACCCCGCCATCGCCTCGTCGACGGAGTTGTCGACGACCTCCTGGACGAGGTGGTGCAGCCCGCGTTCACCGGTGGAACCGATGTACATGCCGGGGCGCTTGCGGACCGCTTCGAGGCCTTCGAGCACCGTGATCGACGACGCGTTGTACTCGCTCTTGTTCTCGGTCACCGGCGTTGTTTCTCCTCGTCTCGCCCGAGCGGACGCTCGCTCCCTCACAGTGTACTTGGCCGCGCCCGCTGGCATGCGGCAAGGACACCCCTGAACGCGTCACAGACGGACGAAATCGGTTCGAGCCGAGTCTTGACGTATCTCGGGAGGTCTGGGTGCGTTCTCGGGGCATTCAACCGAGCATCGCGCAACCCGGGTCAGCCGTACGTGTCACGCGGGCCGCGTCCCGGCACGTGCCGGGGGCCCTTCCGCCAGCTCGGGGCGGTCGGACCCTGGATCCGCATCCGCTTGACGACGCCGTTGCCGACGCCCGCCGCGATCTTGGCCAGCAGCTTCCCCTGCAGCAACCGGAGCTGGGTGGCCCACGCCGTGGAGCTGGCGCGGACGGTCAGCTCGCCGTCCTTGAGCGCGACCGGCTGGGCGTGCTCGGCGACGTCTTCGCCGACCAGCCGCGGCCACTGCGCGAAGACGCGGGCACTGGTGACGTTCTCGTTCCAGCCGCGATCGGACATCAGCCGGGAGACCAGCCTGCCGAGTGGCTGCGGGTCGCGCGGGTCCGCACCCGGCCCCGACCAGCGGCGGCGCCGGGGGCTCTGCCCGCCGCCGCCGACCGTCGGGCGGCGCCGCCCGGGCGGGACGCCCCGCTCCTTCGCCTTGGCCTTCGCGGCTTCGAGGGCGGCATGAGCGAGGTCGCGCCCGGTGGGCCCGTTCGGAGCAGCGGTGTCTTCACTCTGCGTACCCGGAGTGTCTTCCCCACGTGGGTTAACCCCGGTCCGAGGGATGTCAAGCGGCCGATCCGGGGTTTTGGTGACGCGCGGCGATGACGCCCGTCCGGGTTTATCCACACTGTCCACAGGTTTGTCCCCAGATCGGTGGGTAACTGCTGTGTCGGCGATCACACGGGGTGCCCGACTCGATCTTGCCGGACGCCGTTCGCCCTGCTCAGCCACGGGTGATCGTCCCATCCGCGACCACGAACCGGTGTCCGGCCAGCTCCGACGGCACGTCTTCGTCGACCGCGGCGGTCACCAGCACCTGTTCGGCACTCGCGGCCACCTCGGCCAGCCGGGCCCGGCGCTTGCGGTCCAGCTCGGCGAACACGTCGTCGAGCAGCAGCACCGGCTCGCCCGCCTCCGCACGCAGCAGCTCGTAGCTGCCGAGCCGGAGAGCGAGGGCGAACGACCACGACTCGCCGTGGCTCGCGTACCCCTTGGCGGGCGCCTGGCCCAGGATCAGCTCCAGCTCGTCCCGGTGCGGGCCGACCAGGCTGATCCCGCGCTCGAGCTCGGCCTTGCGGGCTTCGCCGAGCGCCTTCAGGAGGACGTCCTTGAGGACCTCGGGTTGCGCGCGTTCCCCGTCCGGTACGCCGTACGCCTCCGACAGGGCCGCACCCAGCGACGAACGGTAGGCGATCTTCGCCGGCCGCGAGTCCGGCGCGACCCCCATGTACGCCGAAGCAGCGTACGGCGCGAGGTCGGCGACCAGGTTCAGGCGCGCGGCCAGCAGCTCCGCGCCCGCCACCGCGAGGTGGTCGTCCCAGACCTCCAGCGTCGACAGCGCGTACGGGTCCTCCCGCCCGGTCCGGCGCTTGCCCGCCGTCTTGAGCAGGGCGTTCCGCTGCTTCAGGACCTTCTCGTAGTCGGCACGGACCCCCGCGTACCGCGGCGCGCGCAGCACCAGCAGCTCGTCGAGGAACCGGCGCCGCTCGCCAGGGTCACCCCGCACGAGCGCCAGGTCCTCCGGGGAGAACAGCACCGTGCGCAGGATCCCGAGCACGTCGCGCGGCCGCCCGACCGCGCCGCGGTTGACCCGCGCGCGGTTCGCCCGGCCCGCGGTGATCTCCAGCTCGACGGTCAGCTCGCGGTCGTCGTTGACCACCGCGACCCGCACCAGCGCGCGCTCGCAGCCGTGCCGGATCAGCGGCGCGTCCGTCGCGACGCGGTGCGAGCCCAGCGTCGCGACGTACCCGATCGCCTCCAGCAGGTTGGTCTTGCCGCGACCGTTCTGGCCGACCAGCACGGTCGGCCCCGGTTCCAGCGCGAGATCGGCCTGTGGCCAGGAGCGGAAGTCGGTGACCTGCAGATGCCGCAGATACACCCGCTGCTCCTTACCCGCCGACCTTCTTCACGGCGTGCCCGCCGAACTGGTTGCGCAGCGCGGCGACCGCGCGCATCGCGGCCGAGTGCTCCTGCCGGGAGGCGAAGCGCGCGAAGAGCGCGGCCGAGATGACCGGCGCCGGCACCGCGTTGTTGATCGCCTCTTCCAGCGTCCAGCGGCCTTCGCCGGAGTCCTCGACGTAGCCTTCGAGGTCGTCCAGCTCCGGGTCCTCGTCGAGGGCACGCACCAGCAGGTCCAGCAGCCAGGACCGGACGACCGTGCCGCGCTGCCAGCCCTTGATCACCGCGGGCACGTCCTTGACGACCTTCGCGGCTTCGAGCAGCTCGAAGCCCTCGGCGAAGGCCTGCATCATGCCGTACTCGATGCCGTTGTGGATCATCTTCGCGTAGTGGCCCGCGCCGACGTCGCCCGCGTGCGAGAAGCCCTCCTCGCGCGGACCTTCGGGACGCAGGGCGTCGAAGATCGGCATCGCCTTCTCGACGTCGGCGGCCGCGCCGCCGACCATCAGGCCGTAGCCGTTGTCCTTGCCCCACACACCACCGGACACGCCGCAGTCGAGGTAGCCGATGCTCTTCGCCGCCAGCAGCTCGGCGTTCAGCTTGTCGTCGGTGTACTTCGAGTTGCCGCCGTCGATCACCATGTCGCCCGCGGAGAGCAGGTTGCCCAGCTCGGTCACGGTCTGCCGGGTCGGCTCACCGGCCGGCACCATGATCCACACGATCCGCGGCGCATCCAGTTTGGACACCAGGTCCTCGAGCGACGTCGTGTCGCTGACGTCCGGGTTGCGGTCGTAGCCGACCACCTCGTGACCGGCCGCACGCAGCCGCTCACGCATGTTGAAGCCCATCTTGCCCAGGCCGATCAGACCGAGCTGAACCATGAGATCCCCTTACGTGCTAACGAACCTGGTCAGCCCGGCAGGCGGACCGGCATCAGGAGGTACAGGTAGCCGGGGACGACGTTGCCCTCGGCGTCGGCGGGCTTGATGAGCGCGGGCCGGTTCGGCGTGGTGAACGTCAGCTCGGCCCGGTCGCTGTGCAGCGCGCCGAGGCCGTCGACGAGGTAACCCGGGTTGAACGCGATGGTCACCGGCTCACCTTCGTACTCCACCTGCAGCTCTTCTTCGGCGCTGCCCTCGTCGTCGCCGCCCGCGGACAACCGCAGCGTGTTGTCCCCGAACTCCAGTCGTACCTGAGTCCCCCGCTCGGCCACCAGCGAAACGCGCTTGATGGACTCGGTGAGGGCGGACACGTCGATGACCGCGCGTGAGGTGTGCGACGCGGGCAGCAGCTGCCGGTAGGGCGGGAACTCCGCGTCGAGCAGCCGGGTCGTCGTGTAGCGCCCGGAGCCGGACAGGCCCAGCAGGCCTTCGCCGCTGGCGAGGGCGAGGCGGATCGTGGCGCCGCTCGAGCCGAGCGTCTTGGCGGCTTCGGCGAGGGTGCGCGCCGGGACGAGCACCGCGGCGTCGGCCAGCCCCTCGGCGGGCTGCCAGGTGAACTCGCGCATGGCGAGCCGGAACCGGTCGGTCGCGACCAGGGTCAGCGAGCTGCCGGAGATCTCGAGCCGCATGCCGGTCAGCATCGGCAGCGTGTCGTCCTTGCCCGCGGCGACGACGACCTGGGTGACGGCCTGGCCGAACGCGTCGCCGGCGAGCTCGCCCGCGAAGGCGGGCTGCGACGGCAGCTGGGGGTAGTCCTCGACCGGCATGGTCGGCAGGGAGAACCGCGCGCTGCCGCACGTGATGGTGGCGCGTGCGCCGTCGACGGAGATCTCGACCGGCTGCGCGGGCAGCGCCTTGGTGATGTCGGCGAGCAGGCGCCCGGACACCAGCAGGCGGCCGCCGTCGGCGATCGTCGCCGGGACCCCGACCGTGGCGGAGACCTCGTAGTCGAAGCCCGAAACCGTCAGCGCGTCGGTTTCGCCGTCCGAACCGGCGTCGAGGAGGACGCCGCCCAGTACCGGCACCGGCGGCCGGGAGGGGAGGCTTCTGGCCACCCACGCGACGGCGTCGGCGAGCCCGTCACGCTCGACGCGGATCTTCATGCGCGCATCCTTTCGACGACCGAGCCCGGCGCGGACTCGGGCCAGGCCTCTTCCGGCAGGCCAGTGACTCTGGCAGGGCAGTGACCGGCTGCCCCCTCCGGCCGGTCCGCCCTCCGCGCGAGCGGCCGGAGCACGGACCAGGTGCAGGCGTCCACGTTAGGCCGTCACGGGCGCCGCCGTCACCTCGGCCTCCCCTTGACTTTGTCGACTTGACGACACGATCTCGCGGCTGTCCCCAACTTCGTCCATCGCCTGTTTTTGTTTTGTTCTCTCTTTCAAAAGATCCAAGGGCAGTAGCAGTAGTAAGCGGTGTGGATTGTGTGGATGGAGCTCGTTCGCGCAGGTCGGACGGCGCGGCGGCGTGTGGAGAACCGTGGTGGCGGACCTGTGGACGGATCGGGCCGTCCGTGGATGGTTTCGGGCGCCCCCGGATTCGTCCACAGATCGGCCGAGTTGTCCCCATGGTTGTCCCCAGGTGTGGGGTGATCGATCCCCAGGGTCTGGGGGTGCGTGACGGCGGCCGAATCGCCCTACCGAGTGACCGGGCCCTCCTGTGCACAAGATGTGGGCAACCTGGGGAAGCCGCGTGGACAACCGTGTGGATTTCCTGTGGACGGCCTGGGGACGGGATGTGGACCGTCCCGGCATCGTCGCTGGTGGGAGATTCGTTGGCACTGTGGGCAATCCGCCCACACCCTGGGGAAACTTCCTTGTGTACAAACAATTTTCGCGACTTTGCGAAGCGCGCGTACGCGGCTTCGCGTGCTTCGCTGCTTCGCGGGCGTACACAGTCCAAAAACGACTTCGGGGCGTCCACTGTGTATGTGGACGCCCCGAAGTCGTTGGGAAATAAGGGATGTGCTACTGGCGGGCGCGCTGCTTGATGCGCGACGTCAGCTCCTGCACCTGGTCGTAGATGCGCCGGCGCTCGGCCATCTCCTTGCGGATCTTCTTGTCCGCGTGCATGACGGTCGTGTGGTCGCGGCCGCCGAACGTCTGCCCGATCTTCGGCAGCGACATGTCGGTCAGCTCCCGGCAGAGGTACATCGCGATCTGGCGGGCCGTGGCGAGCGCCTTCGTCTTGCCGGGGCCGCACAGGTCGTCCAGCGTCACGTCGAAGAACTCCGCCGTGACGCCCATGATGGTCGGCGCGGTGATCTCCGGCGCGTGCGAGTCCGGGATCAGGTCCCGCAGCACGATCTCGGCGAGGCCGACGTCGACCGGCTGCTGGTTCAGCGACGCGAACGCCGTGACGCGGATCAGCGCGCCCTCGAGTTCCCGGATGTTCGCCTCGACGCGCGAAGCAATGAACTCGAGGACCTCGCCCGGCACCGCCAGCCGGTCCTGCGCCGCCTTCTTCCGGAGGATCGCGATGCGCGTCTCCAGCTCCGGCGGCTGGATGTCGGTGATCAGGCCCCACTCGAACCGTGTCCGCAGCCGGTCCTCCAGCGTTTCGAGGCGCTTCGGCGGGCGGTCGGAGCTGACGACGATCTGCTTGTTCGCGTTGTGGAGGGTGTTGAAGGTGTGGAAGAACTCCTCCTGCGTCCCTTCCTTGCCCTCCAGGAACTGGATGTCGTCGACGAGCAGGATGTCGATGTCGCGGTAGCGGCGCTGGAAGGCGACCTTGCGGTCGTCGCGCAGCGAGTTGATGAAGTCGTTCGTGAACTCTTCGGTCGAGACGTACCGGACGCGCATGCCGGGGAACAGCCGTTGCGCGTAGTGGCCGACCGCGTGCAGCAGGTGCGTCTTGCCGAGCCCGGACTCGCCCCAGATGAAGAGCGGGTTGTACGCGCGGGCCGGTGCTTCGGCGACGGCGACCGCGGCCGCGTGCGCGAAGCGGTTGGACGCGCCGATGACGAACGTGTCGAAGGTGTACTTCTCGTTCAGCTTCGTCTTCGACGTCTGCGGCTGCGCGGGCGCGGTGTACGGCTGGCCGGCGATCGGCTGGCCGGAGAAGGTCGGCCAGATCTCGTGGACGGCGGCGAGCGCCTCGCCCTCTTCGTCCACTTCCTCGTCGGTGTCGTCGCCGTCGTCCGCCTTCGCCGCGACGGCCTGGTGCTGTGGCATCGGCGGCGGCATGGGCGGGGCGGGCTCGGGACGCGGCGGCGGCATCATCGGCGCGCCGTTGGACGGCAGCGGCGCGACGGGTTCGGGACTCGCGCCGTTTTCCACCCGGCCGGGTGACGGCGCATAGCGGGGCGCGGCCGCCGGGGCGACGGCTTCGGCGCTGTCGACCTTCACCGCGAGCGAGATGGCGCGGCCGAGCCGCCGGGAGAGCGCGTCGGTGATCGCGCCGCGCAGCCCGCGTTCGATCGCTTCCTTCGCGAAGTCGCTGGGGGCCGCCAGGAGAGCGGTGCCGTCGAGCAGGCCGATCGGGCGGGTCACGCGCATCCAGGCGCGCTGCTGGGGGGACAGGGTCCCGTCGGACAGTTCGCGTACCACCTGTTCCCAGATGACACCCAGATTGTGCTGGTGCTCCGACACCTGTCTGGCTCCCCTCCCCTCGTCGGCGTGGACGGCCGAGCCGGCCCCGGGACGCCCCGGTCACTCCACCCGGCGATCACAGGAGAACCTGCCCGCTCACTGGCACAGCGAATATCCACATAGTTGTCCACAGCTGTGCACTAATGTACGGCGACCCGCGGCGTCGCCACCTGCGGGCTCGTCGTACGCCGGTGGGCACTCCACCACCCGGATACTCGTGCACCTCGACCGGTGACCCGAGAGGGGCACGCTAACAAGCCCCGCTCGCGGCCACAAGACATCCTGGGCCGCAAGCATTTCACGGTGTACGGCGCGTTGCCATTCGGTGCCGCGGCGTCGACGGTGACCGGCCCGGCGAGCCGGTCGCGTACCGTGGCGGAGGGGGTGGTTACCGGCCGCCCGAGCGGGGTGCGTACCCTCGTAAGGTCTCCCGTATGCGACGGGTGCGTTTCGCGTGCCCACGTTGTCGTCGCTCGCCGTGACGAGGCCACACGTTGGTAGGAGACACCAGAGACTGCCGTGCGCCCGCACGACACGCCAGGCGGGGAGAACTTTCTTTCCGCCCGACGCGAGACACAGGAGAAGCAGTGAGCAAGGGTAAGCGCACCTTCCAGCCGAACAACCGCCGCCGCGCGAAGACCCACGGGTTCCGCCTGCGCATGCGCACCCGCGCCGGCCGGGCCATCCTGGCGGCCCGCCGTCGCAAGGGCCGCGCCGCGCTCTCCGCCTGATCGCCCGCGGTCGAGGCGCGCCGTGCTGCCGGCTGCCGCACGTCTGCGGCGGAGCGAGGACTTCCGCGTGGTTCTCCGTCGCGGGTCCCGGGCAGGCAGGCGCCGCCTCGTCGTCCACGCGCTCACCACGGACCCGTCCGGGGCCGCCGATCCGTCGGCGGCCAGGGCGGGTTTTGTGGTGAGCAAGGCCGTCGGGAACTCGGTGGTCCGCCACCGCGTCACCCGGCGGTTGCGTCATCTCGTTTCGGCAAGGCTCGGAACACTGCCCGCCGGCACTGCGTTGGTCGTACGGGCATTGCCGCCGTCGTCGACCGCGTCCAGCGCCGAGCTCGGAGCCGATCTCGACGCCGCGCTGCGTCGGCTGGGGCTTCTGTCGTCGCGCCGTCCGGCCGGGGATGTCCCCCGCCCGACGCGTCCCGCGGACGCGACCCCCGACCACGGATCAGCGGTGTGACCGGCATGCAAGCCACCCCCGAGCAGGACCACGACCACGACGTCGAGCCCCCGCGGCCCGGTCCCGTCGCCTGGGTCCTGCTGCTCCCCGTCAAGCTCTACCGCAAGGCGATCTCGCCCTTCCTCCCGCCGGCTTGCCGGTTCTATCCGAGCTGCAGCGCGTACGCAGTCGAAGCCCTCACCCGGCACGGTGCCGGCCGCGGCTCCTACCTCGCGCTGCGCCGCCTGCTGCGCTGCGGCCCCTGGACGCCACCCGGCCGCGATCCCGTGCCCGAGACGTTCTCGTGGCGCCACCGCAGACCTGAAACACCGATCGAGGAGTAGCAGCAGTGCTCGATTTCATCTACTACCCCGTGTCCTTCATCCTCTGGTGTTGGCACAAGGTCTTCGGGCTGATCTTCGGGGAAGCCTCGGCGGTCTCCTGGATCCTCGGCATCATCTTCCTGACGTTCACCGTGCGCGGCATCATGTTCAAGCCGTTCGTGAACCAGGTCCGGTCGATGAAGAAGATGCAGGACTTCGCGCCGGAGATGAAGAAGATCCAGAAGAAGTACGCGAACGACCGGCAGCGCCAGGCGCAGGAGATGCAGAAGCTCCAGCGCGAGCACGGCGTCAACCCGCTGGGCAGCTGCCTGCCGATGCTGCTGCAGATCCCGGTGTTCATCGGCCTGAACTGGGTCCTCCGCGCGTTCACGAACAAGCCGCTCGAGCAGAAGAACGAGAACTACTTCTTCAGCAAGCACGACGTCGAGTCCTACGTCAACGCGAAGCTGTTCGGCGTCAACCTCGGCGACGCCATCCACAACAGCATCACCGCGATCGGCGGCACGGGCGCGTCCGGCTGGCACTGGAACGTGCTGCCGGTGGCGCTGCCGCTGATGATCGTCGCGTCGATCGCCACGCACCTCACCGCGCGGCACTCGGTGGCCCGGCAGAACGCCGCGTCGGCCACTCCGCAGACCGCGATCATGAACAAGCTGACGATGTACGTCTTCCCGCTCGGTGTGCTCGTCTTCGGTGCGCTGTTCCCGATCGGCCTGCTCTTCTACTGGCTGGCGAACAACGGCTGGACGCTGATGCAGCAGCGCCTCGTCTACACGAAGATCGACAAGGAAGAGGCGGCCCGCAAGGCGGAGGCCGCGGAGAAGCGCGCGTCGCTCGGCCCGAAGCCGGGCCAGAAGCCGGCCGCGCCGAAGGTCGGCCAGAAGCCGGTCCAGCAGAAGAAGAACCCGGCCACCCAGGGCGGCTCGGCGAAGAAGGTCACGAAGGCCGGTTCGCCGCACGGCTTCGCGCAGACCACCCCGGCCGACGCGAGCGGCCCGAACGGTTCGAAGGACAACGGCACGGGGGTGCCGGGCCTTCTCAAGGACTCGACCAGGAAGTCGGGCCGGAAGCGCCGCTGAGGCGCGACCGGTTCGGAGAGGAGACGAATGATGTCGGAGACGATCGACACGATCGACGCCGATCAGGACGACGTGACCCCGGCAGGCGAGACCGCCGACGCCGCCGAGCAGAAGGCGGGAGGTGCCGACGACGACATCCTCGTGCGGGAGGGCGACATCGCCGGTGACTACCTCGAGCGCCTGCTGGACCTGCTCGACTACGACGGTGACATCGACCTGGACGTGGAAGCCGGCCGCGCGATCGTGAGCATCGACGGCGGCGAGGACCTGGAGAAGCTGGTCGGTCCCCGCGGCACGGTGCTCGAAGCGCTGCAGGAGCTGACCCGCCTGGCGGTCCAGCAGGAGACGGGCTCGCGGAGCCGCCTGATGCTGGACATCGCGGGCTGGCGCGCGGACCGCCGCGAGGAGCTGAAGGAGCTCGGCCGCTCGACGGCGGAGTCGGTCCTGAAGAGCGGCGAGCGCGTGCGGCTGCAGCCGATGAGCCCGTTCGAGCGCAAGGTCGTCCACGACGCGGTGGCGGCGGTCGCCGGCGTGACGAGCGAGAGCGAGGGCGAGGACCCGAAGCGCCGTGTGGTGATCTTCCCGGAGTCCTGAGCTTCACGCACGCAGCGGCCCCACTTGACTCGGTCGGGTGGGGCCGCTTTCTTGTGGGCATGCGACCGCGGCCCGGTGAGGTCCTCGGGCGTAGCGGTCGGAGGCCCACGTCTGGGCGGTCGGCTCGGCCCGGATGCCGGACTACTGGTTCGCGCGCCAGTGCCCGCGGGCGCTGGCGTGGGTGACGCCGGAGACGTCCGAGGTGGACCGCGTGCTCCTGGGCACCCCGCGCATGCACGCGATCGAGTACAGCTGGCTCACAGCGATGCACACCGTCCGGCTGTCCGCGTACCGGTTCCCGGCGTCGTCGTTCCGCTCCTTCGGCGAACACGGTCATGCTGTTGTGGCGACGGAGCCGGTCGAGCCGCTGGGCGCGCCGGAGCCGGTCGGTGATCTGCTCACCCGCACGGGCAGGAACGGCGGCGAACAGCACGCTCGGCTTCAGCGGCATCCGGCTGCGGAACGCGCGGCCGCGCGAATTACACGCGTGATGTTTCACGTGGAACCATCCACGGCGGCGGTCGTCCGAGTGGAGTTGTCCACATCTGCGGACTGTCGGCTCGTTTTCTCTCCGTCATCGGGGACAATCGAGCGAGCACGGTTTCACGTGAAACCGGCGGATGAGGAGTAGACGGAGTGAGCTTGGAGCAGGCGGCGGCGCGAGTGTTCGGTGAGCACGTCGACCAAGCGGCCGGGTACGTCGAACTCCTGGAGCGTCACGGCGTCGAGCGCGGGTTGATCGGGCCGCGGGAAGTCGAGCGGCTGTGGGAGCGGCACGTCCTCAACTCGGCCGTCATCGGGGAGCAGATGCCGGAAGGTGCCCGCGTCGTCGATGTCGGGTCGGGGGCGGGGCTTCCGGGTGTACCGCTGGCGATCGCGCGGCCGGACCTCGATATCGTCTTGCTCGAACCGATGGCCCGCCGGGTGGACTGGCTGGCCGAGGTGGCCGAGAAGCTGGAACTCCCGATCACCATCGTCCGTGGACGCGCGGAGGAGCGGCCTGTGCGTGAGCAGCTCGGTGGCGCCGACATCGTCACCGCTCGCGCGGTCGCCCCGCTCGCCCGGCTCGCGGACTGGTGCCTGCCGTTGGTCCGTCCCGACGGCTTCCTGGTCGCCCTCAAGGGCGCCAGCGCGGCGGACGAGATCGAGCGGGACGGCGCCGCCATCCGCAAGGCAGGCGGGGCCGATCCGCTCATCGTCGAGTGTGGTGCCGCGGTCCTGGAGGTCCCCAGCACGGTTGTGAAGATCCGTCGCCTGCCGTCGAAGACGGTGCCGGGCAAGCCGAAGGCACGGAGCAGGAAGCGCTAGCGGGTCGCGATGTTCCACGTGAAACAAAGCGACTCGACCACCGACCAGACGTCTACATGGAGGAGGTGTCGAGACCGGTGAATCCCCCGCCGTCCGACTCCACGGAGACCACCCCCGACGTGGGCTGGACCCCGATCGCCGAAGAAGCCGCCCGCGCCGCGCGTCTGCTGCACCCCAAGGAGGGGGAACTCCCCCGCCCCGGCCGCCGCCGCGTGCTGACCGTCGCCAACCAGAAGGGCGGCGTCGGCAAGACCACCAGCACGGTCAACCTCGCCGCCGCGCTCGCGCTCCACGGGCTCAAGACGCTCGTCGTCGACCTCGACCCGCAGGGCAACGCCAGCACCGCGCTCGACGTCGACCACCGCTCCGGGACGCCGTCCATCTACGAGGTCCTCATCGGCGAGGTGACGCTCGCGGACGCCGCCCAGCCGACCGAGCAGTCGCCCAACCTCTTCTGCGTCCCGGCGACGATCGACCTCGCCGGTGCCGAGATCGAACTCGTCTCGATGGCCTCGCGCGAGTCCCGGCTCAAGGAGGCGATCTCCTCGGAGATCCTCAACGAGATCGGCGTCGACTACGTCTTCATCGACTGCCCGCCGTCGCTCGGCCTCCTCACGGTCAACGCGATGGTCGCCGCGCAGGAGGTGCTCATCCCCATCCAGTGCGAGTACTACGCGCTCGAAGGTCTCGGGCAGCTGCTGAGCAACATCGAGCTCGTGCAGCAGCACCTCAACCGCGAACTCCACGTCTCGACGATCCTCCTCACCATGTACGACGGCCGCACCAAGCTGGCCGACCAGGTGACGAACGAGGTCCGCAACCACTTCGGCGACACCGTCCTCAAGACCGTCATCCCGCGCAGCGTGAAGGTGTCCGAGGCGCCCGGGTACGGCCAGACCGTGCTCGCCTACGATCCCGGTTCGCGGGGCGCGATGAGCTACGTCGACGCGGCCAAGGAGATCGCCGAGCGCGGCGCACAGCTGGAGAGGGGTAGTACGCCATGACCGAGCGTCGAGGAGGGCTGGGGCGCGGCCTCGCCGCGTTGATCCCGACCGGACCCGCCGGTGGCGGTCCCCTGCCCGCGCCCGGCGACGCGGCGGCCGACAAGAAGGCGGCCGACGACAAGGGCTGGTTCGCGGCCAACGGCGCGGCGAAGTCGCACAGCGGCGAGGTCGCCGGCGCCGTCTACCGCGAGATCCCGGTCAGCTCGATCAAGCCCAACCCGAAGCAGCCGCGCCAGGTCTTCGACGAGGACGCGCTCGCCGAACTCGAGCACTCGATCCGCGAGTTCGGGCTCATGCAGCCCATCGTGGTCCGCGAACTCGGCAACGACGAGTACGAGCTCGTCATGGGCGAGCGGCGGCTGCGGGCGTCGCAGCAGGCGGAGCTCGAAGCGATCCCGGCGATCGTCCGGCAGACCGCCGACGAGTCCATGCTGCGCGACGCGCTCCTGGAGAACATCCACCGCGTCCAGCTGAATCCGCTCGAAGAGGCGGCGGCCTACCAGCAGCTGCTCGACGAGTTCGCCGTCACCCACGAGGAACTGGCGAGCCGCATCGGCCGCAGCCGCCCGGTCATCACCAACACGATCCGGCTCCTCAAGCTCCCCCTGCCGGTGCAGCGCCGGGTCGCCGCGGGCGTCCTGTCCGCCGGGCACGCGCGCGCGTTGCTGTCGCTGGAGGACGCCGAGAGCCAGGAGGAGCTGGCCGCCCGCATCGTCGCGGAAGGCATGTCGGTCCGGGCGACCGAGGAAGCCGTCACGCTCAAGAAGAGCGAGAAGCCGGCCAAGCCGAAGCCCGCTCCCCGCAAGCCGATCCAGGCACCCGGGTTGCAGGAACTCGCGAACCGGCTTTCGGACACGTTCGACACCCGCGTGAAGGTCGATCTCGGCCGCCGCAAGGGCCGGATCGTCCTCGAGTTCGGCTCGGTCGACGACCTCGAGCGGATCGTGTCGATCATCGACGCGAACACGGCAAATCGGACACAGGAATCCGATTAGGGATCACCCCAGGGTGTTTCGTCACGGTGATGATTGCGCATCGGAGCCGCCGGACACACAGATGGTGATCATGCGAAAAGGCCGCCACGGAAGCTCCGAGGCGGCCTTTCGACTGGGAAGAGTCAGCGGGAAATCGCGCGCGCGATCAGGTCGGCGAACACGGTGCCGAGCGAGCGGCCCGCCGCTTCGATCGCCATCGGGACCGTCGACGTCTCGGTGAGCCCCGGCGACGGGTTCACTTCGAGGAAGTACACCGTGCCGTCCGCCGTCACGACCGCGTCGGTGCGGGAGATGTCCCGCAGCCCGAGGACGCGGTGGACCGCGACGGCCAGCTCGGCCACCGCCTTGGCCGCGTTGTCGTCGAGCCGGGCCGGGGTGAAGAAGTCCGTCAGGCCGGCCGTGTAGCGGGCCGTGTAGTCGTACACGCCGCTCTCCGGGACGATCTCGACCGCCGGGAGGGCCTCGGGCCCGTCCTCGCCCTCGACGACCGTCACGGCCACCTCGACGCCGTCCACGAACCGCTCGGCCAGCACCGTGTCGCCGTAGGCGAAGCAGCCGACCATCGCCGCCGGCAGTTCGCTCGCCTCGCGGACCACCTGGGTGCCCAGCGCCGAGCCACCCTGGTCGGGCTTGAGGATCAGCGGGAGGCCGAGGCGCTCCACCATCGCGTCGAGCACCGCCTGGGCGCCCAGCTCGCGGAACGTGCTGTGCGGCAGGACGACCCAGCCCGGCGTCGAGAAGCCGGCGTTCTGCAGCAGCGCCTTCGCGGTCGGCTTGTCCCACGCGCGGCGGCAGCCCTGCGAGCCGGTGCCGACGAACGGCACGTCCAGCATCTCCAGCACGGTCTGCACCGAGCCGTTCTCGCCCTCGCCGCCGTGCAGCGCGACGACCACCGCGTCCGGGCGCTGCGTGCGCAGCCGCTCCAGCAGGCCCGCGTCGGTGTCCCACTCCTCGATGCCGAAGCCTTCGGACTTCAGCGCCGCGGACAGCCGCCGCCCCGACCTCAGCGAGACGTCACGTTCGTGCGAGAGACCGCCGGCGAGCACGGCAACGGTACGGTCGACCACCGTGGAAACTCCTTAGGGGAAAGAAGAACTAGACCGTGTCCGGGGACGGCGTCTGCGGCCCCTGGATCTGGCGCGCGCTCACGTTACCGAAGGTGCGGGCGAGGTCCATCTCGGACTCCAGCACGGCCGCCAGCCGCCGGACGCCCTCGCGGATCCGCTCCGGCGTCGGGTAGCAGTAGGACAGCCGCATCTGGCGGCTGCCGAAACCGTCGGCGTAGAAACCCGTTCCGGACGCGTACGCCACGCGGGCGGTCACCGCGCGCGGCAGCATCGCCTTCGTGTCGACGCCCTCCGGCACCGTCACCCAGACGTAGAAGCCGCCGTCCGGCTTGGTCCACGAGCAGCCGGGGGGCAGGTACTGGTCGAGCGCGGACAGGATCGCGTCGCGCCGGTCGCGGTAGTTCTCGCGGAACTTCTTGATCTGGCCCTTCCAGTCGTGGGTGGCCAGGTAGCGCGACACGATCAGCTGGTTGAACGTCGGCGGGCACAGCGTCGCCGACTCCGCGGCCAGGACGAGCTTCTCGCGCACCGCGTGCGGCGCCAGCACCCAGCCGACGCGCAGGCCGGAGGCGAACGTCTTGGAGAACGAGCCGAGGTACACGACGTTGTCCGGGTCGGTCGACCGCAGCGCCGGGTACGTCTGGCCGTCGAAGCCGAGCAACCCGTACGGGTTGTCTTCGACGACCAGGACGCCGTGCTCGCGGCAGATCTCGAGGATCTCCGCGCGGCGCTCGACGGCCAGCGTGACGCCGGCCGGGTTGTGGAAGTTCGGGATCGTGTAGAGGAACTTGACCCGGCGGCCGGCCTTCTCGGTCCGGTCGAGCGCTTCGCGCAGCAGCTCCGGCACCAGGCCGTTGTCGTCCATCGCCACGTGCACGACCTGCGCCTGGTACGCGGCGAACGAGCCCAGCGCGCCGACGTAGGAGGGCCCTTCGGCGATCACCACGTCACCCGGGTCGCAGAACAGCCGCGTGACCATGTCCAGGCCCATCTGGGAGCCGACGGTCACCACGACGTCGTCCGGGTGCGCCTTGATGCCCTCCAGCGCCATGATTTCGCAGATCTGCTCGCGCAGCACGGGGACGCCGTGCGCCGAGCCGTACTGCAGGGCCACCAGGCCGTCTTCGGCGATGATCTCCGCGACCTGCGCCGACAGCGTGTCGAGCGGGAGCGCCGCCAGGTTCGGCATGCCGCCGGCGAGCGAAACCACCTCCGGCCGGCTGGCCACCGCGAACAGCGCCCGGATCTCGGAGGCGGTCATCCCCGCGGTGCGCGCGGCGTACCGCTCGAGGTGCGGGTCGAGATTCTGGCGGCCGCTGTGCGGCTTGCTGGGGCGGTTTTCGGTCATCGACGATCACCCAGTGCTCGGTTGACAGATTCCTTCGAGTGTAACCGTGCACCCATCGGGACCCCCTGGCCTTCCGGTGCTTGTCACATCGGCCTATCCTCGACCGTGGCTCCCGTGTTCGTGCTGCGGTTTCGCGCGGCTTGACGACCGGGCGGCCGGTCGGGAGCAGCAGGTCAGGGAGGTCACGGGTGTCGCGTCGCGTCGTGGGCGTCACACTGGACAACCTCGAACATCTGCCCAAGAGCTGTCGCCGGTGCGTGTACTGGGAGCTCGCCCCGCACCTGAAGAACCAGGCCGAGGAGTTCGGCGCGACCGAGGTCGAGAAGGAAGCCTGGGTGTCGAGCGTGCTGCTCGAGTGGGGTTCCTGCGGCCGCATCGTCTACAGCGACACGCTGCCGGTCGGGTTCGTGCTCTACGCCCCGCCGAACGCCGTCCCGCGCGCGCTGGCCTTCCCGACGTCGCCGCCGAGCGCCGACGCCGTCCTGCTGACCGCGTTCCAGGTGCTGCCCGAGTTCCGCGGTGGCGGGCTCGGCCGGATGCTGGTGCAGGCCGTCGCCAAGGACCTCACCAAACGCGGGGTGCGCGCGATCGAGGCGTTCGGCGACGCCCGGCCCGACGAGCCGGACCCCGACGGCGGGCACAGCTGCGTGCTGCCCGCGGCGTTCCTGCAGAGCGTCGGGTTCAAGACCGTCCGCCCGCACCAGAAGTGGCCGCGGCTGCGGCTGGAGCTGCGCTCGGCGATCACCTGGAAGGAAGACGTCGAGGCGGCGCTGGAGCGGCTGCTCGGCCAGGTGACGATCACCACGGCCGAGCCGAGCCTCGGCCGCGCCTGACCCTCTCCGCAAACGTTTGCGACCTGTGTTCCGGCACGCCGGACACAGGTGTGCACAACTGTGGAAGAAGTGCCGAGTTATCCACAGAGCGCTGATAGGAGCGGTGGAAAACCTGTGGATGACTGCCCGCAAACCTGGGGACGCGGCGATCGCGTCCCCAGGGATGGTGGGTCAGGTGAAGGTGAGCCGCTAGGGGTTGTGGTCGGCCCTATTCGGCCTTCGCGAGCTCGTGCGCGAGGACGTCGGCGAACGTGAACGTGCCCGTCGGCTGGTCGCCCTCGCCGAGCAGGTACAGGCGCTTGACGGCGATCAGGATGCCCTCGGCGACGATGTCGCGGAACGCCGGGTCGGCGAGCTTGCGGGCGTCGTCCGGGTTTGTCAGGTAGCCGATCTCGACCCGGACCGCGGGGCAGCGGGTGCGGGTGAAGATCTCCCACGTCTTGTAGTGCGTGCGGCAGTCCAGCATGCCCGTGCGGGCCGCGACCTCGCGCTGGATGAAGCCGGCCAGCAGCTCACCGACCGTCGACGTCGTGCCGTTGCCGGTGCCGAAGTGGAAGCTCGCGATGCCCTGGGCCCGCGGCGAGCGGTTGCCGTCGCTGTGCAGGGACAGGAACAGGTCCGCCCCCGCGTCGTTGGCGAACTTCGCGCGCTCCAGCTCGGTCGGGCTGTGGTTCGGGCCGCGGGAGATCAGGGCCTCCATGCCGGTGGCCTTCATCCGGCCTTCGAGGCGGCGCGCGAGGTCCCACGCGATGTCGGCCTCACGCAGCCCGCCGGCGACCACGCCGAGGTCGTCGCCGCCGTGGCCGGGGTCGATCACGATGCGCTTGCCCCGCAGCCGCGGCCCCGCCTGGCGCACCTGCTCCTGCTCGCGCAGGAAGACGGGACGGCCGCCGCGGGCCCGCGGCGAGGACAGGCGGTGCAGCTCGCGGATGGTCGCCGGGCCGCACACGCCGTCCGGCGTCAGGCGCATGTCGCGCTGGAACGTCTTGAGGGCGCGCTCGGTCTGCGGGCCGAAGTAACCGTCGGGGCGGCCGGCGTCGAAGCCGAGCTCGGTGAGCCGCTCCTGGAGCGTGAAGACGTCGTCGCCGTGCACCGGCGAGGAGATCAGGTAGGACAGCGGGCGGCTGCCCAGGTGGTAGCTGGCGCCCTTGAGCGCCTGGAACGTGGCCGGACCCACGACGCCGTCGGTGATCAGCCCACGGCGCTGCTGGAAGGCACGGACGGCGTGCTCGACGGCGACGTCGAACGTGCCGTAGTCGTCGGTACCGGTGACCGGCGGGAGCAGGTCCATCCCGGCCAGGATGGACCTGATCTCGGCGACGTCCGGACCGGCGTCACCGCGGCGGAGTACCCGCATGCACTCCTCGCTCTTCCTAAGGCACCGATTCGGGGGTTCGGTGCGTGGCAGGACTTCGGGAAAACCTTCGCTGGGCGAGCCCAGGTCCTCTATTGTGCCCTGCCAACTCTCGGTGACAGCGCAGGCCCGGTTGGTCAGTCAAGGACCCGTTGGTGGAGTACCCACGGTGGCTGTCGTCACGCTCGATTCACCCACGCGGGGCAGAATCGCCCGAACGAGCAAAGAACCCGGGGCCCACGGGAGGATTCCCGCAGGCCCCGGGTTCGTCAGGCTCGATCGGCTCAGAGGACGTCGGCGAGGTCCGACAGCAGCGCGGCCTTCGGCTTGGCGCCGACGATCTGCTTCACCGGCTTGCCACCCTGGAACAGGATCAGGGTCGGGATGGACATCACCTGGTAGTCACGCGGCGTGTTCGGGTTCTCGTCGATGTCGATCTTGGCGATCGTCAGCTTGTCCCCCTTCTCCGCCGCGATCTCCTCGAGCACCGGGGCGACCATCTTGCACGGGCCGCACCAGGTGGCCCAGAAGTCGACGAGAACCGGCTTCTCGCTGGTCAGGACCTCGTCGACGAACGTCGCGTCGGTCACCTTCACGGTGTTGGACATGGTTTCTCCTTCAGGTGGTTGTACGCCGGAAAGTCAGTTGGTGCCCGCGCCGTAGCCGCCGCCGACCAGCTCGGCCGCTTCGTGCGCCTCGGACTCGCCGTGCTCGGCCAGCCATCGTTCCGCGTCGATCGCCGCGCTGCACCCGGAACCCGCGGCGGTGATCGCCTGCCGGTAGGTGCGGTCGACCAGGTCGCCCGCCGCGAAGACGCCGTCGAGGTTCGTGTACGACGTCTTGCCCTTGGTGATGACGTAGCCGTCCTCGTCCAGGTCGACCTGCCCCTTCACCAGCTGGCTGCGCGGGTCGTGGCCGATCGCCACGAAGAAGCCGGACACGTCCAGGGTCGACTCGGAGCCGTCCTTGGTGTCCTTCAGCCGCAGGCCCTCGACCTTGCCGTCGCCGAGCACCTCGGTGATCTGCGAGTTCAGCTGCCACTTGATCTTCTCGTTGGCGCGGGCGCGCTCGAGCATGATCTTCGAGGCGCGGAACTCGTCGCGCCGGTGGACGATCGTGACGGACTTCGCGAACTTCGTCAGGAAGGTCGCCTCCTCCATCGCCGAGTCGCCACCGCCGGCGACCACGATGTCGTGGTCGCGGAAGAAGAAGCCGTCACAGGTCGCACAGGCCGACACACCGCGGCCGAGCAGCTCCTGCTCGCCCGGCACGTTCAGGTACCGCGCCGCCGCACCCATGGCGAGGATCACCGCGCGGGCGGCGTAGCGCTTGCCGTTCGCGTGGACGTACTTGACGTCCCCGGTCAGCTCCAGCGACTCGACGTCCTCCGCACGCAGCTCGGCGCCGAAGCGCTCGGCCTGCTTGCGCATCTCCTCCATCAGGTCCGGACCCATGATCCCGTCGCGGAACCCGGGGAAGTTCTCGACCTCGGTCGTCGTCATCAGCGCGCCGCCGAACTGCGTGCCCTCGAACACCAGCGGTTCAAGCTGGGCCCGCGCCGCGTAGACGGCAGCGGTGTATCCGGCAGGACCCGACCCGACGATGATCAGGTTCCTGATTTCCTCGGCAGCCACCCGTGACCTCCGCTCGTAGTGACCCGTGTACCAGGCTCAACACGATCGTAGGTGGCCATGTTCCCGCTCGTGACAGCCGCTACTTCTCCCCGACGACCTTGTCGAACAACACAGCAGGGTTGCCTGGTCCGCAGTCCGCGCCGAAGGCCACCAGCCGGAACTGGGCGAGCTTGCCGGTGGTCAGGATGATCATCACCCCGGCCTTGCCGCCGACGTTCACCGGGCGGATGCCCTCCGGCCGCACCTTCGGGTCCAGTCCGGCGGCCGCGATGCATGCGTCCAGGCGGTCCTCGTTCTGCAGCGGGCCGAAGTCGCGGACGCCGATCGCCTTGCCGACCAGGGCCTGCGCGCCGCTGCCGTCGCTGCCGACGGTCGGGCCCGAAGGCGCCGGCGCGGCGACGTTCGGGGTGCCGCTCTGCTGGGAGGTGTCCGGGATCGCGACCGTCACCGCGACGACCGCCGCCGCGGCCGCGGTCAGGACGCCGGCGGCCCAGCCGAGCCGCTTGTTCCGGCGGCGCCGGGCCGCCGCGAGGTCCACCACCGGGGCGTCCGGTGGTGCCGCAGCGGCCTGTTGCGCGGCCGGAAAGCGGGCCGCTGCTTCGGCGGCCAGCGCCGCGTCCAGCCGGGCCGCGTACTCGGCGGGCATCGGCGGGGCGGGCACGTCGGCGAGCGAGGCCAGGTCGGCCTGCGTCGCGTCCAGGGCGTCCAGGATCGCCCTGGCCTCCGGATCGGCGTTGACCAGCGGCCACAGCTCGGCCGCCTGCGCGTCGTCCAGGACGCCGGCGTGGAGGTCGGCGAGCACGTCGACAGACCAGGGCGGACCGACGGTCCCCCCGATCCCCCGGCTTTCGTCCGTCATCGTCCCTCCCCGTTACCCGGCAGGCGCCCGGTGCGTTTGCTTTCGTGAGTTGGGACGTTCGCAATCGCATCGGGGTTCCGCAGGTGCCCGAGAACCTTCGCGAGTTTTCCGCGGCCCCGCGCGCACCGGCTCTTCACCGTGCCTTCGGCGATGCCGAGCAGCTTCGCCGTCTCCGCGACGGAGTATCCCTCGACGTCGACCAGCACGATCGGGGCACGCTGCTCCTCGGGCAGCTGGTCGAGCGCCTCGCGCACGAGCAGGCTGGTCTCCCGCTCGGCCATCGAGTCGCGCGGGGTCGCCGGCTCGTTGAAGCCCGTCTCCGGCAGCGGCACGGTCGGGCGCGCCTGGCGGCGGCGGATCCGGTCGAGGCAGGCGTTCACCACGATCCGGTGCAGCCACGTCGTGACCTGCGACTCCGCTCTGAAGTTCCCGGCCGCGCGGAACGCCGAGATGAACGCGTCCTGCAACGCGTCGGCGGCCTCCTCCGGGTCGCGGACCGTGCGCAGGGCCACCGCCCACATCCGGTCGCGATGGCGCTGGACGAGTTCGCTGAACGCATGAGGGTCCCCCGCGGCGTGAGCCGCTATCAGATCCGCATCCGTGGGAGCTGCAGCTGTCACCCGGCAGAGCCTACTGACCCTGTCGGGTGCGTCACCCCGCAGGCAGGAAGGACAGGTCACCGATTTCGGTCATGTACTGCCCGTCCGCCTCGCTCAGCTGGGTGATCCAGATGATGAAGTACTCACCCTGCGTCGGCTGGGCCAGCGGGATCGTCGTCTCGCCGTTCGTCAGGTCGCCGTTGCCGACCACCTTCGTGTCGGCCAGGTCCGGGTTCTTCTCGGTGGCCGAGCGGATCTCCACCTTCGTGCCCGCCGTGCCGCCGACGACCTTCACCTGGCTGAGCGTGATCGGGTCCGGGAAGGTGACGACCAGCCCGACGCCCGGCTTGATGGTCGGGAACTGCTGCCGGTACTTCTCGGTCCGCCAGACCGTGCCCGGGTTCCCGTCGATCGCGTACTTCGCCCGCCCGGTGTTGTCGCCCTTGCCCTCGGGGTTGTAGACGGCCACCGACTGCGGGGCCACCGGGGCACCCACGGCAGGCGACGACGGCGGCGGCGCGGCCGGCGACGAAGGCGGCGCCGAACTGGCGGCCTGGCTCGACGCCGGCGGCGCGGCGACGTTGATGGTCGGCCCGCTCGCCTTGGAGTCGCCCTGGACGACGTTGATCAGCATCAGCCCGCCCCAGGCGAGGATGACGACGGTGGCGACCACCAGCACGGTGACGCCCAGCGCGAGCTTGCGCCGCCGGGCGACGTCCTTGACCGGCTTCTTCGTCGTCCAGACCGCGCCGTCGGGCTCCGCGGGGTCGCCGCCGACGGCCTTGATCAGCTGGGTGCGCTCCTCCGCCTCGGCCACCTGGTCGAGCACGCGGAGGATGGCCGCGCTGGTGCGGATGCCGCCGTTGCCGCCGTCCTCGATCGTGCGCACGGCCAGCGACGACAGGTCGGCCGGGACGCTCGGCACCAGCTGGCGCGGCGGGACGATCCGGCCCTGCGGTGTCGTCGGCGCGGCCGGGATCGCGGGCGGGCCGCCGGGCAGCGCCCAGCGGCCGGTCAGCAGCAGGTACAGGACCGCGCCGAGCGCCTTGACGTCGTCACGCAGCGTCGCCTCCGGCAGCGGGCCGGGGAACGCGAGCTTGAGCGCGCCGTTCGGGGTCAGCCGCAGGCGCTGGGGGTGGTCGAGGCCGAGCACGAGCCCGTTCTGGTGCGCCTGCTCGACGGCTTCGGCCAGCGCCTGCACCATCCGCGCGGCCGCGGCGGGGGCCACCGGCCGCTGCGCGACGAGGTCGACCAGGTCGCTGCCCTTGGTCCACTCCGCGACGACGACGCCGAGCAGTCCCTCACTGGACGTCACGCCGCTGCCGAGGCTGAGGACGTCGAGCACGCGGGCGACGCCGCCGTGGCCGAACTTCGACGCGTGCGTCGCGCGTTCGAGGGTGCGGCGGGCCAGGCGCGCGGCTTCCGGGTCGGCCGGGTCGCCGACCAGCAGGGTCAGGGCGACGTCCCGCTTCAGCTGCCCGTCGCGGGCGCGCCAGAGGTGCGCGTCGCCCCGCTCGTCGACGCCGAACTGCGCGAGGAGGCGGTAGCGGCCGTCGCCGACCACGCGCCCGGGGGCCAGCGATCCGACCTGGGCCTTGCCCACGTGGTTCGCACCCCCCGCCTGTTCGCTCCGCCTCGTGTCCACCCGCACTCTCCCGTTAGCTCCCCGCACCGAGGGTACCCAGAATACGACGCGGGAGTCGTCGCCTTCCGTACCGGAATCGTTACCCGCGCTTGATCAACCGGGTGAACCTGGACGTGGCCGGCTTCAGCTCTTCCACCTTCAGCGCCATGAGCACGCCGAACGAGACGACGATCCCGACCACGCTCTGCAGGAGAAGCTTCGCCCATGCCCCCAAAGTCGGCCCGAACGAGTCCGGCACGATCTTGCCCGCCACCCACGCGGCCCCGACCCCGAGGACGCTCGCGACGACCGTGAAGAGAATCACGCCGATCACCCGCTTGCTCCGCAGGTTGCCCAGCGTCACCCAGAGCCACACCTGGCCGAGGATCGCGCCGACCACGAACGTCAGCGCGTTGACCATCATGACGCCGAGCACGACGTTGTCCGGCGCCAGCAGCACCGGGCACAGGTACAGCAGCGGCACCTTGACCAGCGTCATCACGATCATGATCAGCGTCGGCGTCCGCGCGTCCTTCATCGCGTAGAACACGCGCATCTGCAGCATCACCAGCGCGTACGGCAGCAGCGCGAACGCCGAGATGGCCAGCGCGTCGCCGAGCCGCTCGGCCGTCTCGATCGTGCCCTTGCCGAAGGTGAACAGCGCGATCCCGATCGAGCCGCCGACCACGGTCATCACCGCGGAGATCGGGACGAGCATCACCGTCGAGATCCGGGACGCGTACGACAGGTCGCCGATCAGCTTCTTGTGGTCGCCGTCGGCGGCCGCGCGGCTCATCCGCGGCATGATCGCCGTCAGCAGCGAGACGCCGATGACGCCGTACGGCAGCTGGAAGAGCAGCCAGGCGTTGCTGTACGCGGTCACGCCACCGGGCGAGCCGCTGGTCAGCACGCGCGTGTTGATCGTGTAGCCGATCTGGGACACCGCGACGTAGCCGAGGATCCACAGCGCGAGGCCGCCGAACTCCTTCATCTGCTTGTCGATGCCCCAGCGCCACTTGAACCGGAAGCCCGACCGCAGCAGCGGCGGCACCAGCAGCAGCGCCTGGGCGACGATGCCACCGCTGACGCCGATGCCCAGCGTCAGCACCTTCGGGTCGGTGATCGACACGTTCTGGGTGTCGATGTCCCCCGGCATGATCCAGACGACCAGGATCGTGAAGATGACGACCAGGTTGTTGATCACCGGCGCCCACGCGGTCGGCCCGAAGATCTGCTTGGCGTTGAGCACCGCCGAGAGCAGCGCGAACACGCCGTAGAAGAAGATCTCCGGCAGCAGCAGGTAGGCGAACGCCGTGGTCAGCGCCGGGCTCGCCTTGCCGGACGAGTCGACATAGAGACTCGTGAACGCCGGCGCGGCGATCACCGCCACCACCGTGCCGACCAGCAGCAGCGTGAACGCCACCGTGATGAGCCGCTGCGTGTAGGCCGTCCCGCCGTCGGGGTCGTCCTGCGAGCGGACCAGCAGCGGCACCACCACGCTGGCGAGGACGCCACCCATCAGCAGCTCGAAGATGATGTTCGGCATCGTGTTGGCGACGTTGAACGAGTCGTTCGCGATGCCCTGGCCGATCGCGCCGACCAGCAGCAGCTTCCACAGGAAGCCGGTGATCCGGCTGATCAGCGACGCGATCGCCATCCGCCCGGACGCCTTCGCCAGCGACGGCGCCTTGGCCGGGGCCTCGGTGACCTCCCCGTCGGGGCGCGGCTTGACCAGCGGCCCCTTGAGCGCCGGCATGACCTGGGTGGCCAGCGCGTCGTACGGCCGCATGACATCCGGGTCGGCGACCGGCCACCGCGAGTTCATCGGCACACCGGCGGTCCGCGGGATGAAGCGGGTGGCTTCGGGATCCGGCGGCCGCTGAGCCTCCTCCTGCCACGGCCGGATCGGCGCCGGGCGGCGCGCGCCCCGGCCGCGAGGAGGCACGGGAGTGCCGGGCGGCGGAGTACCGGGGGGTGCGGGCGTGCCCGGCGGCGGGGTCACCGGCGGGCTGGGCTGCGGGAGCCGCCCCGTGTGCGGAACCGGGCCCGGCTGCGGGCCGCCCTGCGGCGGCAGCGGCTGCGGGCCACTGGGCGGCGGCACGGGTGGCACGGGCTGGACGCGGGTGGGTGCCGGACCACCGGCGGCGCGCGGCGGCTGCCCGCCCCGAGGCGGGGGCTGCTGCGGCGGAAGACCGGGCGGCGGGACGCGACCCGGCGGCCGTTCCTCGCGGAGAGCGCGGTCGTCGCGGGGCCGGTCGCCATGGGGGGCACGGTCGTCGTGCGGAGCCCGGTCGTCGCGGGGCCAGTCGCGTGGCCGGTCGCCACGGGCACGGTCGTCCCGGGGGCGCTCGTCGTGCGGGACCCGGTCGTCGCGGGGCCGGTCGCTTCGGAGGGCGCGGTCGTCGCGGGGCCGCTCGTCGTGCGGCCAGTCGCCTCGGGGCGCGCGGTCGTCGCGCGGTGGCACGTCGTCCCGCGCCGGGCGATCGCCACGGGGAGCCCGACCGTCGCGGGGCGGGGCGTCGTCCCGTGCGGGGCGCGGGCCTCGGGCAGGAGCGTCATCCCGCGAACGGCGCTGGCGGTCGTCCGCGGGTGGGCGGACCGGGCGCTGGTCGCGGACCGTCGCGTCGTCCGGGGGCGGCATCTGGCGCGGGTGGCCGTTGCGGGGTGGCTGGCGGCGGCCGCGCTCCGGGGGGACCGGGGGTGGCTGCTGCTGCGGGGGCGGCTGGCGGCGGACCGGCTGCGCGGCTCGCCCGTCACCCCGTTTCGGGGGCGGGGCGCCTTCGCGCCGAGGACGACTCGCACGCTCGGGTGGTAAGCCCGGCTCTCTCTCCAACGCGTGCCCAATCCTCGGTGCTCGTTCCGGTGCCGCGGCCCGGTGCCGCGCACGTGCGGACCAAGGGTAATCGCGAACCGCCCGGAACACCCGAAGGCCGGGAGATCAGTCCACGACGTCGCGGCCCGCGCGGGCCTCCTGCAGCCGCCGGTAGATGCGCCGCGAGGCGAGCAGAAGAAGCGCCACACCTGCGGCGACGGTCGCGATGATGGTGATCGCGCCGTACTCGGTGGACGTCAGCTCGAAGCGGGCGGATGACCCGAGCGGGGTACCGGCTGGGGTGCTCAAGGACACATCGACGCTGAACCGGCCCGCCCGCAGCGCCTCCACCGGCAGGAGGTAGTTCTTGCCGCCGCTGGCGGGCAGGAACCAGTCCTTCGCCTCCTCCGGGCGCAGGCCCGTGTTGTTGTTCAGGACGAACCGGGCGTTGATGCCGACCGGGAGGTCGTTGCTCACGTACACCGGCAGCGGCGAGTTGCCGGACGCCAGCGCGATCGTCTGCTTCGGCTGCGAAACGGTCACCCGCCCGCTGATCGCCGCCAGCTCCGCTTGGGCGTTCGTGGTCGCCGCGTCCGCGGGCAGGCCCCGCCACGCCGTCGACGCGCCCCGCAGCTCCGCCAGCCGGACCGGCTCGACGACGGTGTCCGGCTTCACCCGCTTGGTCGGGTCGAGCTGCATGGCCGAGGCCAGGTCGGTGGCCTGGTCGTCGACGCCGGACAGCGTCGCGACGACGTTCTCGTCGATGCCCGCCGGGTCCTGGCCGCCGTCGTCGACCACGGTGGGGCCCGCCGGGTCGGCGGCCAGCAGCGCCGGCAGCCCGGTCGGGGTGACCAGGCCCGTGCTCAGGAAGGTGCCGACCTGGCTCAGGTACGTGGTCAGCTCGGCGGGCGAGGCGTCCCAGCGCCGCGGCGGCGCCACCAGGAGGTGGTCCGGCCGCTGCTGCCCGGCCGTCTGGCCGAGCCCGGCGCGGAAGGCCAGCGCGCCGAGACCGTTCTGGCCGGCGACCGCCCGCTCGGTCGAGGCGGGCACCGTGACCGAGTCCGGCACGGTCGGGACGCCGGTCAGCGCCGCCGAGATCAGCGAGTCGGTCGGCTGGAGGCGGACGCTGCTGCCCTGCACGGTGACGCCGCCGCCGGCCGCCGCCGGCGCGATCTTGCCCGCGTCGGTGACGACGGTGCGGACGCCGGCGTCGGCGAGTGCCGCCAGCACCGTTGCGCTCGGTGCGCCGTCCGGCCACAGCACGCCCGTCTGCGGGGTCACGCCTGCCAGCTGCTGGATGACCGCGCCGCCGGTGACCGCCCGGGTGAGCAGGCCCTGGTCGCCGGGGTGGACGCGGGTGAGCGCGTCGAGATCGGCGTCGGCGAACGGCAGCGCCACCACGCACCGGCCGCCGACCAGGGAACGCAGCGAAGCCAGCCACGTCTTCGCCGCCTCGGCGCCCTTGCCGTCGATGTTCCCCGCGTCGGTGTGGACGAGGTAGCCGCGGCTCATCGCGTCGACCGTGGCGAGCAGGTCCGGGTCGAGCGCGAAGCACATCGACCTGGCGAGGTCGGAGTTGCTCCGCACGGCCGACGCGGCCGCGGTGACCAGCGCGTTCAGCCGTCCGTCGCCGCTGATCTCGGCAGCCATCCGGTCGTCGGCCAGCACCAGCGGGCTGCCGTACGGCGCGGCGTAGACGTGCGGGACGTTGCTGGTCAGCGGCCACAGCAGGGTCATGCTCGGCGCGCCGCCGCGGCTGGTGGACTGCTTGCCGGGCGGGGTCAGCACCGGCATCAGCATGCTCACCGCGCCGAGCCGGGCGGGCCCGCCGAACTCCGGCGTGCCGTTGACGTTCACCAGCAGCGGGTAGACGCCGGGGCGGGCGAACCGGTCCGCGCGGGGGCCGGTCAGGTTCACCGTCACGTTCAGCGGCGCGCTCTGCCCTGGCGCGAGCGCGTCCGCGATCGAGGTGAACTCGGTCAGCGGAGTGTCCTTGACGACCGCGCCGGACAGGACGTCGTTGATCCCGCGTTCGCTCGTCGCGCGGTCGCCGACCTGCAGCCGCACCTGCGGCCGGGTGACCTTGCGGTCGCCGATGTTGGTCACCGTGCCCGCGACGGTCAGCGTCGTCGTCGCGCCGGTGATCACCCGCGGCGCGAGTTCCGCCAGGTCGACGCGCAGGCGGGCACCCGCTTCGGCGTGGGCGGCCGGGGCGCCGGTGAGGGCGGGGACGCCCAGGAAGAGGACGGAAAGGAAGGCTGCGGCGAACCGCTTCACTCGGGGGCTCCCTCGGGGGCGTGCTCGTCTCGTCCGTGGACGTCCGGGCGCGCGAAAAGTTCCTTGGCCTTCCGGACGAGCTTGCGCTCGTCGGAGTAGGCGAGTTTGGTCTCCAGCTCGGCCAGCGGGATCCAGGCCACCTCGGTGACCTCGACGTCTTCGTCGGACAGCTCACCGCCGAACGCTTCGAGCACGAAGTGGTGCACGGTCTTGTGGATGCGCCGCTTCTCGGCCACGAACCAGTAGTCGATGGTGCCCAGCGGCTGCAGCACGCGCGCGGAGATGCCGGTCTCCTCCTTCACCTCGCGCACGGCCGTCTGTTCCACCGTCTCACCGTCCTCGATGTGGCCCTTGGGCAGCGACCACAGCAGTCTGCCGTGCCGGTCGAGCCGGCCGATCAGCACCGCCTGTTCGCGCTCGGCGTCCACCACGAGGCCGCCGGCCGACGTCTCGTCGACCGTGGTCAGGCGCCTGCCGCGCTGCCGCCTGCGCCGCCTGCGCGGCTTCGAGGCGCCGGGGCGGCCGGCTGATCCAGACATGCTGCGATGCTAGAGCAAACGGTTGCCCCGGTAGGCTGGCTCTCCGTGTCCGTGTCCGGCGGTGCCCGAGGTAATCGCACCTGGAACGTAGTGGGATTTTCGTGAACGACGTGGTCGACGCGCAGGTCGTGGAGCTGATGCGGCTCTCGCCGCTGGCGGAAGAGCTGGCGGAACGGTTCGCCAGGGCGGGCCACCGCCTCTACCTGGTGGGCGGCAGCGTGCGTGACGCGCTGCTCGGCCGGCGCTCCGGCGACCTCGACTTCACCACCGACGCGCGGCCGGACCGGGTGCTGAAGATCGTCAGCGAGTGGGGCGACGCCGTCTGGGACGTCGGGATCGCGTTCGGCACGGTCGGCGTGACGAAGAAGGGCATGCAGCTCGAGATCACGACGTTCCGCGCCGACACCTACGACCGCGTCGGCCGCAACCCCGAGGTCACCTTCGGCGACAGCATCGAGGGCGACCTGCTGCGCCGCGACTTCACGGTGAACGCGATGGCCGTCGAGCTGGCGTCGAAGACGTTCATCGACCCGCACGACGGGCTGACCGCGCTGCGCGAGAAGGTCCTGGACACGCCGGCGACGCCGCAGGAGTCGTTCGCCGACGACCCGCTGCGGATGCTGCGTGCCGCCCGGTTCGCCGCTCAGCTCGGCTTCGCCGCCGCGCCGCGGGTGGTCGACGCGATGACGTCGATGGCGGAGGAGATCGACCGGATCACCGCCGAGCGCGTCCAGGCCGAGCTGGCCAAGCTGCTGCTCGCCGACGACCCGCGGCCGGGCCTGGAGCTGCTGGTCGACACCGGGCTGGCCGACCGGGTGCTGCCCGAGGTGCCCGGCATGCGGCTGGCGATCGACGAGCACCACCAGCACAAGGACGTCTACCAGCACTCCCTGACCGTGCTGGCGCAGGCGATCGAGCTGGAGAAGACGCACGAGCCGACGTCGGAGCCGGACCTGATCCTGCGGCTGGCGGCGCTGCTGCACGACGTCGGCAAGCCGGCGACCCGGGAGTTCCAGCCCGGCGGCGGCGTGAGCTTCCACCACCACGAGGTGGTCGGCGCGCGGATGGCCCGCAAACGTTTGCGGGCGCTGAAGTTCTCCAAGGAGATCGTCGACGACGTCTCCCAGCTCGTGTTCCTCCACCTGCGGTTCCACGGCTACGGCAAGGGCGAGTGGACGGACTCGGCGGTCCGCCGGTACGTCACCGACGCCGGCCACCTGCTGACCCGGCTGCACAAGCTGGTCCGGGCCGACTGCACCACCCGCAACCGCCGGAAGGCGGCCGCGCTGCAGGCGACCTACGACGACCTCGAAGCCCGGATCGCCGCGCTCAAGGCCAAGGAGGACCTCGACCGCGTGCGGCCGGACCTCAACGGCGAGCAGATCATGGAGCTGCTCGGCCTGAAGCCGGGGCCGGACGTCGGCAAGGCGTGGAAGTTCCTCAAGGAGCTGCGGCTGGACCGCGGCCCGCTGGAGCACGACGAGGCCGTGGCCGAGCTGAAGAAGTGGGCCGCGGAAAACGGCGTCGGGAACGCGTGAGGCGTGGCCGGCGGGGGCAGCTTCCTGGTGGCGCTGCTGAAGCGCGGCGCCCCCGCGATCGCCACCGCCACCAGTGAGCTGCCCGACGAGATCGCCGACCCGGCGCCGATGCACGCGCTCCGGCGGATCGCGCGGATGTCCGGGCCGATCGACCCGGCCGAGCGCGACGGCCTGCTGCTGCGCGCCACCCGGTACGTCGTGCTCATCCCGCTGGCCTACCGGCTGCTCGCGGTGCCCGGCCAGTTCGGCGTCTACGTCTTCGAGCAGGGCACGACCGGGCTGCTGCCGGTCGGGGTGTTCACGCTGCTGTCGGTGGCGCTGAACGTCATCGGCTTCCGCTGGATGTTCCGCTCGGCGCCCTACCGCGGGCGCAACGCCGGACGGCTGCTGGCCGTCGACCTGGCCTTCACCGTGCTGTCGCCGCTGGTCCTGGCGCTGACCGTGCCCGCGGAGGGGTACTTCGACGCGCTCGCGGTCAGCAGCGTCCACCTCTTCGGCGAGGCCGGGCTGCTGACGCTCGCCCTCGGCGTTCCCAGCGGCCTGGTGTTCGGGCTGCTCAGCTTCCCGCTGCGGATGCTGGCCAACCGGCTCAACACCGGCGAGTTCCACGTCGCCGAGGCGTTCTCGACGTACTCGGTGCTGCTCGCGGAGCTGTTCCTGGCCACCGCCGCGCTGGTGCTGACCGGGCTGGGCACGCGGCTGGCCCTGGCCTACGGCACCCGCAACGGACGGCTCGCCGAGCGTGCCCGCCAGCACCGGATGCTGCACGACACCGTGCTGCAGACGCTGGAGGCGATGGCGCTGACCAGCACGGCCAACGCCGAGGAGCGGCTGGTCGAGATCCAGCGGCTCGCGCGGGCGCAGGCCATGCAGATCCGGCAGACGATCGAGTCGGCGAAGGCCGAGCGGGCCGAAGCGGGTGCCCGCCCGCTGGGCGAGAAGCTCGCCGCGCTGGCCGCCGAGATGGCCCGCGACGGGCTGCGGGCCCAGCTCGTGGTCGCGGAGCTGGACGACGACACGCTCTCGGAGGTCCGGCAGATCGCCATCCGCGACGCCGTGCGCGAAGCCCTGCGGAACACGATGAAGCACTCCGGCACCGACCGGGTCGTGGTCCGCGTCGAGGAGCGCGACGGCGGCATCGCGGTGATCACCCGCGACCACGGCAGCGGCTTCGACAAGGCCGAGCGGCCCGCCGGGTTCGGCATCAGCGAGTCGATCACCGCCCGGCTGGCCGAGGTCGGCGGGACGTCCAAGGTCGAGTCGGGCCTGCCTGGCGGCGGCACGCGGGTGACGTTGTGGGTGCCCTTCTGATATGCCCGGATCATGACTTCCACCGAGCTGCTCGCCGACGCCCTCGCCGCCTACGCCGCCGGTGACCGCGACCGGGCCGCCGAACTCGCCCGCCGTGCCGGGTCGCCGCTGGCGGACGAGCTGCGGATCTTCCTCGCCGGCGACAGCGCGGCGCCGGTGTACGACCAGCCAAGCGCGTTCACCGCGTTCATCCGCGGCGGCGGCAACGTCGAGCTTTACCGGCGGCTGAGCGACGAGCTGGCCGCCCGCTACGACGCCGCGAAGCCGGAGTCATTGCTCGACCTGGGCTGCGGGGACGGCCTCGCCGTCGTGCCCGCGCTGGAGCGGGCGGCGCACACCCCGGCGCGGATCGATCTGGTCGAGCCGTCGGGCGCGCTGCTCGACGACGTCCGCGAGCGCGTACCCGCAGCACAGTGCTGGCAGGCGACCGCTCAGGAGTTCCTGGCTCGGGACGACCTGGGCTGGGACTTCGCGCAGTCGACGTTCGCCCTGCAGTCCATCGAGCCGGAGCAGCGCGCCGAGGTGCTGCGCACGCTGCAGCCGCGGACCGGGACGCTGGTGCTCGCCGAGTTCGACGTCCCCGAGTACGCTGAAGGCTCGCCGGAGCACCTCCGGTCGCTGGCCGCGCGCTACGAGCGGGGTGTCGCCGAGTACGGCGCCGACGCCTCGCTGGTCGCCCAGGGCTTCCTGCTGCCGGTCCTGCTCGGCATCGTCTCCGGGCAGCGGCGGACGAACTGGGAGCACCCGGCCGAGGTCTGGGTGGCGCAGCTGAAGACGGCGGGCTTCACCGAGGTCGGCGTCGAACCGCTCGCCGGCTACTGGTGGTCGCCCGCCGTCCTGATCACTGCCTGCTGAGCGAGCCCGTCTCGAGGTGCTGGGCGAGCGGGCGCGGCAGCAGGTAGGCGACGCCGCCGCCGGGCAGCCCGCTCCACGGCTCGGTCACGCCGGTCAGCACCCGCACCGCGCGCTGCACCCGGTACAGCCGCCGGTCGCGCTCGCGGTCGAACGCCAGCGCCGTCTCGACGAACCGCGTCCCCTCCGCGTGCACCAGGTTGCCGGTCTCGTTGCCGAACCGGACGACCGTCGTGCCCGGCGCGAGCACGACCAGCCGCTTGCCCCGGTAGAAGTTCAGCGGCGGTTCGCCGCGCAGCGGCAGGATCGGCCAGTCGGCGGGCAGGTCGGACTCCTCCGCCGGTCGCGGCGGCAGCATCAGCAGCACGCCGAGCAGGAACCGGGCCGCGTCGCCGAGCGAGCCGAACGCCACCGGCTCGTCGGACGGCGGCCGCGACACCTCCCAGCCGTTCTCGGCGCGGCGAAGCGTCCAGACGCCCTCGGCGGGCATCTCGTTCGCGCCGATCCGGTACGCCGCGGGCGGCACGCCGTGCTCGGCGAGCCGCTGCTGGAGCAGCTCCAGCGTCTCGGCGCCCCGCAGGTTCCGCACCGGCTCACCCCGCGCGACGCGGGTCAGCGGCCGGTCGTCCGGCAGGTCGGCGGGGGTCTGCGGCGGCCGGGGACGGCCGAGCAGCTCCGCCTCCGCCGTCGCGCGGACGAGCTCGCCGACGAACGGCGGCCGGAACCCGGCCGCCCGGATGTGCTCGACCAGCTCCGGCTCCGGCGGCACGCCGTACTTGCGCAGGTAGTGCGGCACGGCCGCGGGCCAGATCCAGGTGCCGTCGGTGTGGAACGCGTTCGGCACGTCCGGCTTCGCGCCCGGCCCGCCGAAGATGTCCGGCAGCGGGGCGGGCCGGTGCAGTGCCACCGGCGACCGGAACAGGTAGTCGAGCACGCCGCGGACCTGGTCCGGCGGCACCGGCGGCCGGTTGACCACCGGGCGCTCGCCCTCGGCGTGCGAGTCGGCGGGTCGCGCGTGCCGGAACACGACGTCCAGCGGCAGCCCGGCCTTCGCGGTCAGCCACGCGGGCAGCTGCTTCGGCGCCCGCGGGAAGGTCGCCAGCTCCAGCTCGTAGGCGGCGGTCGACGGGCGGCCGCCGTCGTTCGGCGGCACCCGCCAGTCCGGCTCCCGCTCGGCGTCGAAGTCGAAGTCGAACTGCGACTGCGCGTCGAGGGTGAAGGTGCCCTGGAACCAGGTGCCGCCCTCCGGGTCGTACATCGCGGCCCGCAGCCGCGCGAACAGCCCGCCGAGCCGCGGCGCCGCGGGCAGCGACACCGACACCGGGCCGTCCTCGTCCCCGACCGCGCGAACCTCGATCTCGGCGTAGTCGCCGACCTGCCGGAACTGGGCCCCGACCCGCGCCCAGCCACCGGGCACGGTGTGCAGCAGCGTCCGGCCGATGGCGCGCAGCAGCGCGTTCTGGTCGCCGGTGCCCGGCTGCGGCCGCGCTTCCGGCGTCTCGGCGAAGTCCAGCCGCTGCTGCCACAACGCCGTGACCTGCTTGGCAGGCACGGTGACCGAGAAGTCGGTCAGGCCGAGCTGCGCGGCGCGGGCGGCGTCGTCGTGCACCCAGCGCAGCGTCAGCTCCGGCCGGTCGCCCGGCGCGATCTCGAAGATCTCGCCGTCGTACTCGGCGAAGGTGCGCAGCGTGAACGTCGCGGGCACCTCGCTCGCCGGCACGACCCGCGCCGGACGGCCGTCGTACTCCTTGTCGAACCCCTCGGGTGCCTCTTCCTCCGGCAGGACCGACAGCAGCACGGTGCCGTCGGTGGTCGACCGCTGCGCGCGGAAGGTCCCCTCACCCCACGTCGCATACAGGCCGTCCGGGCGTTCGGCCACTTCTACCCGGTAACGCACGTTTGTCCTCCCCGTCCCCAGTGACACCGGGAAACTTAGTCGACCGGGTACCGAGCGAACCACCGGTCGTCGCCCGGCGCATCCGGGCCGAACTCGGCGAGTGCGTCGTCCGCGAGGCCGATGATGACGTCCCGGAGTTCCAGCCGGTCGAGCCAGCTTTTCCGCAGGGCTTCCTCGCCGTACATCGCGCCGACGAGGTTGCCGCAGACCGAGCCGGTCGAATCGCTGTCCCCGCTGTGGTTGACCGCCGCGAGCAACGCCGTGTCGGCGTCGGCGGTGGTCAGCGCGACGTACACGGACATCGACAACGCCGTCTCGCCGACGTTGCCCTGCCCGAGCGACTCCAGCTTCTCCGGCGTCGGCGGCCCCAGTTCCGCCAGCGCCAGTGCCGCGTCGAGAGCCGCGCTCTGCTCCTCGTGCCCGGCGTGCTTCACCAGCTCCGCGCGTCCCGCCGCGACCGCGTCGGGCAGCGGCCTGCCGTGCAGCAGCTCGTGGACGATCACCGCGAAGCAGCCCGAGGACAAATACCCGCTCGGGTGACCGTGGGTCAGCGCCGCGCTCTCCGCGCCGAGCCGGAACACTTCGGCGAGGTCGTCCGACCACAGCGCGACCGGGGCCGCGCGCATCACGCCACCGCAGCCCTTCGAGTTGTTCACCGGCCGGTCGAGCGTGCCCCGCACCCCCGAGCGGCCGTACGCCTCCAGCTCGCCGAAGCAGGTCAGGCCGGGTGCGCGCCGGCTGAACAGCTCCTGGTGGGTGATCAGCCAGCCGTCCGGGGCTTCGACCTCCGACTGCGGCCCGCGGGCACGGTCCCACGGGACGCCCTGGGTGTGCAGCCAGCGCTGGTAGGCCATCTGCAGCGAGTGCACGACGTCGGCCGCCCCGGTCCGCCGCTGCTGGGCGTGTGCCCGGATCAGCGCTTCGAGCGTGAAGAGCGTCATCTGCGTGTCGTCGGTGATCCGGCCGACGCCGCCGTACGCGGGGATGAAGTCGGTGATGCCGTCCGGCCCGGCGATCTCGCGGATGCGGTCGATCGAGTCGAACTCCGTCTTGGCGCCCAGCGCGTCGCCGATCGCCCCGGCCAGCAGGCTGCCCCGCAGTCGCGATCGCAAGGAAGGTCCCTTCGGTTCGGGCGTGAAGCGGCCGCTCGGGTACCGGCGCTCCCACCGCGGGTGTTCCGCGGCCTCGGTCTGCAGGCCGGCGCGGTTGAAGTACCAGAAGACGTCGCCGGCGACGTCGTCGAGCAGGCCGAGGTCGGGCAGCGCGGCGACCCACGCGGCGGGCAGGCCCGGCACGCCGAGCCGGGCGCCGGCCAGTGCGCCCGCGATCGCGCCCGCCACCGGGCCCGACCGCGCGGCGAGCGTGATCGCCGCTTCCGGGTCGTGGCCGCGCTTGGCCGCGGCGAACAGCGCCCGGCCGAGGACCGACCGCACGCTCCGGCCGTCGCCGATGCTCTCCAGCTGGGTGACGTCGTCGGCGTGGCGGTCCCGGCGCAGCGCCAGCGTCGACTCGGCCAGGTCGCCGCCGACCTCGTGCAGGCGGATGTGCACCGGCAGCGCGAAGGTCTCCTCGGTGAGCAGGGCCTGGAACAACGCCACCAGCAGCTCGACGCCTTCGGTGACCTCGGCTCCGGCCGCGCTGCCGGTCAGCTCGCGGGCGATGTCCTTCGCGTACTGCTCGGGGTCGACGTTCGCCATGGCGACCGCGCTCGCCGGGGTCGCGGCCAGTGCCGTGGCCAGCAGCGCGGAGAACTCGGCGGGCGCCGGGCCCGCGTGCCGCGTCGCGACCGCGAGCCAGCCGTCCGGGTCCGGCCCGGGCAGCGTGGCCGGCACCTCGCCGGTCGGCACCGGCGGCAGGCCGCGCAGCACGGCGGAGGTGTGGAACAGCAGGTGCCGCGTCAGCCCGCCCAGCGGCAGCGGACCCGCCGGGTCGGCACCGCCGCCCAGCGCGTCCCCGATCGCGAAGCCGACGTACGCGCCGACGATCCGGTGCCACGCGAAGCGCCCGGCCGGGGTCCCGCCGGCGAAGAACTTCCCGAACGTCCACGGCACCGGCCGCGGCTGCGCGTCCTCGCCGACGTGCGCGATCAGCCCGTTCGCGGCCAGGTCGGCGGGCCATTCGGGAGCCTGCCCGGCCCGGCGCCGGACGCCGTTGCGGTACTGCCACGCGAACCCGCGCAGGTACCGCAGGCACTCGGCCGGCGTCAGCTCGAAGTGCTGGTCGCGGGCGTGGTCGACCGCGTACCGCAGGTGGCGGCGCAGCAGGTCGGGTGGTTCGACGCCGAACTCCGCGACCAGCGCGGGCAGCGCCTCGGCGACCTCGGGCCCGGCTTCCGGCGCGGGCTCCTCGACCCGCGGACGCGGCTCGGGCGCACCCCGGAATTCGGCCAGCTCGGCGGCGGAGAGGCTGCGGACCAGCCCGGTGCCGGGGTCGAGGGTCAGCCCGGACGACGACGGCAGCTCCCGGACCGTGGCCCGCCACCGCCGCGGGTACCGGCCGGGCACCTTCGCCGACGAGCTGTAGGCGATGACCTCCCGTTCAGCCTTGCCGGGCACCGGCCGCAGCAGCGGCTCCCCGTCGGGCAACGGCACGAGGACTTCGCAGTCGAGCAGGGCACGGACGAACTCGGCGCGGCTGATCCAGTTGACCGCGAAGTAGTTCAGCAGCTTCTCGGCGTCGGTCGACGGCTTCGGGTAGCCACGCCACACCGGGCCGGGCGTGTACTGCTCGTTGACGCGGTATTCGCCGGTGGCACCGGTCCAGCCGCGGACCGCCCGCACCGGGAGGTCCAGCTGGGGGAACGCCTTCTCGTCGAACTCCGGATCGACGTCCGGCCGCCACTGCGCTTCGGCGGGCGTGCCTGCCATCGCCGTCAGGTCGTAGCCGATCTCGCCGTCGTCCGGCACGAGCACCACCGGGCTGGGGAACAGTCCCGCGCCGATGTCGGTGCCGTCCAGGTACCCGGCCGCGTTGACCGTGAACGCCCAGCCGCCGTCGCGGCGCGCGGTGAACTCCGGCCGGATCCGCAGCCGGTCGCCGCCGGGCTGCGTGCGCAACCACTCCTGCACGCGCGCGACGGCTTCCTGTTCTTCCATTCTCCCCATCCTCGCGCTAGTGCCGCGGGTACCGCTCGATCCACGCGTCGCCGAGCGCGCTCAACGCCGAATGCCGGTCGAAGTGCCAGTAGACGTCCGAAGCGACGTTCTCCACCAGGTAGCGCAGCTCCAGCTGGTCGACCCACTTCTGCGGCAGCCCGGGAATCCCGGTGCGCGCGCCGAGCAGGGCGCCGGCGATCGCGCCGGTCAGCGCGCTGCGGCCGGAGTGGTTGACCGCGCGCAGCAGCGCCTGTTCCGGGTAGTTCTCGAAGCCCGACAACGCGGCGAACGCGCGGCCGAGCACCGACAGCGTCGTCTTGCCGTCGCCGATCAGCTCGGGCATCCGCAGGTCGGGCAGCCCGTGCTCGCCGAAGAACGGCACCGACTCGGCGACCATCTCCCCGATCGCCGTCCACTCCGGACCCTGCTGGTACTGGCTGTCCGGGTTGAGGATCTCGCGGCTGAGGTTCCAGATCGGGAAGCTGAACGCGTCCTTGGTCAGCGCCTGCTCGAACAGCCAGGTCAGGTAGGTCGCGGCGGCGAGGTCCTGCTCGCCGGGGTGGGTGACGCCGGCCAGCTCGCGCACCGCCTGCCGGGCGCCGCCGCTGAAGCCGCTGCCGGGCCCGGCCATGGTCAGCGCGGCGGGCAACGCCGGGATCAGCGCGGCCGGGCCGGTCATCGGCGCGCCCGCGGTCCCGGTCGCCAGCTGGTGGTAGCCGTTCAGCTCGGCGTCGTCGATGTCGCGCCGGGCGTGCAGGTCCGGGACCTGCACGAGCCAGCCGTCCGGGGCGTCCATCGGCGCGCCCTGGGTGCGCAGCCAGCGCTGCAGCGCCCCGCGGACGACGCCGGGGAAGAGCTGCTCGGCTTCGCGGGACTCCGGCTGCTCGCGGTGCGGGCTGCGGATCACGGCCTCGGTGTAGAACAGCAGCCGCTGCGTCAGCGAGCCGATCCGGCCGGGCTGGTCGAACGCCGGCAGCAGGTCGGTGACGCCGTCGATGCCGTACTTCGCGTGGATGTCGTGCAGCGGCATCCGGTCGACGGCCGCGCCGAGGGCCTCGCCGAGCGCGAAGCCGACGTAAGCGCCCGTGACGCGCTGCCAGCCGTAGCGGAAGCCGTCGAGGTCCCGCTCGAAGTACTTGCCGAAGGTGTCCAGCCGCGGGACGGTCCGCCCGGTGTTGTCGTAGGCCGGGGCCAGGCCGTTCGCGCGCAGGTCGTTGGGCTTGCTGCGCGGCGGTTCCGGCATGTTCATGCGCCGCAGCCACGACTCGCCGAGGATGGTCTTCGCGCACTCCTCGGCGGTCAGCTCGAAGCCGCGCTTGCGGGCCTTTTCGGCCGCCAGCAGCGGCGGCTTGACCGGCTCCGGCAGGCCCATCCGGGCCGCGGTCTCGGCCGCGACGCGGATCAGGTCCTCCTCGGCCTCCGGGCAGCGGCCGTGGAGGTCGATGCGCGGCTCGTGCCGCGGGAACCGCTTGACGATTTCGGCCAGCTCGCCGCTGGAGACGTCCTCGATGGTCGTCGGGCCGCCGTTGATCACCAGGTTCGGCGGGTGCTCGAACTCGGCCAGCGTCGCGACGTCGACCTTCCACCAGCCGTGCTCGCGCGCGGGCAGGTGCCGCGTCGAGCTGAACACCTTGAGTTCGTTGCGCTCCTCGGCGAAGTAGAAGCGGTCGGTCTTGCCGGTCTCCAGGTCGAGCGGGACGTACACCTCGCAGCGGATCAGCCCGATGAGCAGCAGCTCGCGGGTCAGCCAGCCGACGCTGGCGAACGACAGCAGCGTCTCGAGGGTGTTCTCCGGCTTCGGGTAGCCGCGGCGGATCGGCCCGGCCTTGTACTCGGGGTTCTCGCGCTCTTCGCCGGTCTGGTTGCCGTCGGCGTCGACCTTCACCCAGCCCGCGACGGCCTGCAGCGGCACGCCCAGCTCGCCCAGCCCGGCCTTGACGTACTCGGGGTCGACGACCTCGCGCCAGTTCTCCTGGCCGGGGAACGCCACCGGCACCGACAGCCCGCCGGGATGCGGGTGCGCCTGGCGCAGCTCGCCGTCCGGCTCGCGGACGACGACCGACGGCGGCGGGAAGATCTCCTTCTCCGGACGGCCCTCGTCGAGGAACGCGATGGTGTTGTAGGGCACCGACCAGCCCTCGGGGATGCGCAGCACCTTCTCGGTGTCCACCCGCAGGCCCGCGGGACCGGAGACGTCCGGGCCGTGCACCGCACGCAGCCACTGGCCGACCTTGGCAATCGCTTCCGCCGCTTCCACCTACTCGATCCTCTCCAGGCTTCCGTCGGACTCGTGCTCGGCGATCGTCTTCGGCAGCACGAAGGCCACCGCACCACCCGGCAGGTTCGCCCACGGGACCGTGATGCCGGTGATCACGTGCAGGGGGCGTCTCAACCGGTAGCTCCGCCGCACCCGCTCCCGTTCGAGCGGCAGCGACGTCGTGGCGAACCGTACCTCCCCGTGGTGGACGAGGTTGCCGGGTTCCTCGCCGAAGCGCAGGACGACCGTACCCGCCACCAGCCTGGTGATGCGCTTGTTGCGGAGCAGGGTGAGGGGAGGCTCACCCGGTGCCGGGTGCACCGGCCAGTCGTCCAGCTCCTTCGCGGTCTCCAGCGGTGTTTCGTGCCCGGCGGTCATCCGGGCGGGGTGCAGCAGCAACGCGCCCAGCAGCTGCTGCGCGGCGTCTTCGAGCCGGGCGAAGTACTTCGGCTCGCGTGGTTCGCCGCCGGCGTACGCGGCGACTTCCCAGCCGTCGGGCGTGTAGTTGAGGCACCAGGTGCCGTCCGCCCGGTCCCCGACGCGGTAGGCCTCGGGCCACACGCCGTGCTCGCCCAGCCGCTGCACCAGCACGGTCAGCAGCTCGTCGTCGGCGAGCTTCGGATCCGGCGTGGTCTCCAGCTCGGCGGCGACGTCCCCGGCGGTCTTCTTCACGTCGGCGCGGCCCGGCTTCGGCCGCGGCTTGCCCAGCAGGTCCGCCTCGGCGGTCCGGCGCACCAGCGGCTCGACGTACGGCGGCTGGAAGTGGTGGCGGCGGATGTGCGCGACCAGGTCCGGCTCGGGCGGCACGCCGTGCTCGGCGAGGAGGTCCGGCACCGCCGAGGACCAGATCCACGTGCCGTCGGTGTGGAAGCGCTCGCCGTCGACTTCGTGCACGACGGCTTCGCGTTCGAGGTACTGCAGGACCAGCGGCGCCTCGGTGTCGGTCAGCGGCGGCCGTTCGACGTCCGGCCCGCCGATCTCGGCGTGCCGGAAGACGACGCCCAGCGGCAGCCCGGCGCGCAGCCGCCACCAGTCGGGGATGTGCTCGTCGGCGCGCGGGAACGTGGCCAGCTCTTCGGGGTAGGCGGCGGCACCCGGCGCGTCCGTCCACAGTGGATCGTCGTCGAGCGCGAAGTCGAAGTCGAAGGTGCCGTCCGGGTGCAGCGTGAACCGCGCCTGCAGCCAGGTGCCGCGGCCCTCGGCGTACATCGCGGCCCGCAGTTCGGTGAAGAGGACGGCGAGTTCGTCCGGGGTCGCCGTGTTGTGGCCGACCAGCTCGGCGTGCTTGCCGACCTGGCGGAAGTCGGCGACCGCGGGCCGGGCGGCGTCGGACCGGTGCTCGCGGACGAGCCTGCCCAGCCGGACCAGGAGAGCGCGCTGCGCTTCGGGCGAATGTTCCACGTGAATCATTGCTCCGCGCGGCGGACCGGATACCTGCGCCGCGCTTCGAACGACGGCGGCTCCCCCGCGGCCCGCCGGGCGGCCTCGTCCTCCCACATCTTGAAGGTGCGCTGGTATATCGACCGGATCAGCGCGGCTTCCTGGGGTTCCAGGCGACGGCTTTCCCGCTTGCGGGCTTGTTCGTAGAGGCCGGCCACCGTCTCGTAGAGCGCGAAGATCGGCCCGTCCCCGGTCAGGTGGTAGTCCCGTTCCCGCTCGGTCTCCTGGACGAACCGCTCTTCGTCGAACGGGCCGCGGATGTCGGACTCGGTGGTCGACCAGACGACTTCGCGGATGTGGCTGTTGTCCTCCCGGAAGAACCCGGTGTCCAGATCGAGGATCGTGCCCGTGAGGCCGCCGTCGGGCGTCGAGTCGATCCGGTAGGTCTGGGCGTAGTACTTGAAGAACATCGGGGTCCGGAAGGCCATCAGCCGTCCTCCTCAGTGATCAGTCCTCGCCGCAGCGCTTCCTCGAACCGCCCGCGCACCTGCTCCACGATCGCCGCGTCGAGGGCCGCCTCCTCGGGGGACAACAGGCCTTCGCGGCCTTCCTTGCGGCTGAGTGTCTCGAAGTCGCGTCGCACTTCGTACAGCGCGTGCTCGTAGTCGGCGACGTCGTCGATGTCCTTCAGGTGCAGCCGCAGCTCGGCGACGTGCCCGTTGCCCAGCCGCACCGACATCTGCAGGTCGCGGTAGCCACTCGGTTTCGGGTCGGCGATCCGGTCCGCGAACTCGACGATCTGCACCCCGGGGTCCTGGCGCAGCTGGTCGAGCGCGCGGTAGAGGTCGGCCACCCGCGCGAACTGGATCCGGGCGCCGACGAGGTCGGTCAGGTTCGCGCCGTCGAAGCCGTACTTGCGGATCTTCGCCATCGCCCGCTCGTCTTCCTTGGGCTCCAGCCTGCCCTTGACGTCGCCGTCCTCTCCCGCGGCGCGCTCGGCGATGGCGTTCAGGGTGTCCTGGTTGTCGCGCCACCTCGCGCGTTCCTCGGCCAGCCACTGACGGCAGTAGGCCTCGTCGCCACGGCGTTCGCGGTCGAAGCTGCCCTGGACCATGTCGTCCCGGTCGGTCCCGGCGACCGTTTCCGCCACGTCGCCGACGATCGCGGCCTGCTCCGGCGTCGGTTCGAACGGCTCGACGCCGTCCTGGTGGACGTCGTCGATCACGGGGTAACCGCGCTGGTCCACCTCCCGGACGGCGTCCTCGAGGATCGGGATGGCCTCGGGGTGCTTGAGCAGGCTCTCGATGGTCTTCGGGTTGTCCAGCAGCGAGCGCGTCAGGTAGTCGTTGCCCGGCTCGCTCACGATCCGGACCAGCTCGGGATGCTGCCCGAGGTGCTCGCGGATGTACCCGGCCGAGGCGTGCCCGTCGAGCGCCGCGGCGACGTCGTCGCGGGCCAGGAACGCCTCGTGCGGCTGGGCCGAGCCGAAGCCGCCGTGGTCCGCGGTTCCCGTGCCGTGCTCGGGCTGGACGTGCACCTCGTCCGGCGTGCCGAGGTGCATCAGCTTGATGCTCTTCGGCGGCTGCGGCAGGTGCATGAGGTCCCCGGACTGCGGGTCGATGAACGCGACCCCGTCCGGCGTGTGCACGACCATCGCGACGTGTCCGTACACGACGCCGTTCGGGCCCTCGTACTTCACCGCGATCACGGCGTGGTGATCGTGGGCCTTCTCCCGCATCTCGCGGATGACGTCGTCGTAGCCGTCCCGCGCGGAGAACGTCTCGCCGAAGCGGCCTTCGAGGTGTTCGAGCGTGCCGCGGGTGCCCATCTCGTGCGGCAGGATCGGCTCGGCCGTCATGTCACCGCCGCGCAGCCGGTCCATGTAGGGCTCGGGGCCGCGCGTGCAGTTCGTCATGTAGCCGTTTTCGAAGGCACCCGGCTCGCGGAAGCCCGGGTTGACGTCGCGCAGGTGCGGGAGCCGGTCCTGGACGAAGGCCGCGCGCTCGCTCTCCGTCGTCCCGGCGGCGTGGATGGCCCGTTCCGCCGGCGGGTTCGTCGCCCGCGCCAGCCGCGAGTAGTCGTGCACCGGCGAGGGCGCCGTCGGCGGCTCGGGCGCAACGTCCTGGACGGTGTCGTGGACCTTCGGCTGTTCCGGCGGCGCCGCGACGTGCTCCGGCTCGGTGCCGCCCAGCAGCCGTTCCATGATCGCGGCCTGCTTGCGCCGTTCGAACTCGGGCGCGTTGTGCTCGTTCTCGGCGCGCCGCTCGGCCATCTTCTGCTTCGCGGTCTCGGGGTCGAGGTACCGCGGGTGGCCGGGGCCGATCTCCTCGGCCACGATGACCCACTTGCGGCGGCCGTCGACGATCTCCAGCCGCTTCTCGTGGATGAGCAGCTGGGTGCCGGGTGGCGACAGCGTCTCGCGCTCGCCGGGGTTCTCGGCGAGCTTCGAGATGTCGCGCAGGTTGTCCGACCGGATGTGCAGCTCGACGTCGTCGCCGAACTTCGACGTCGAGAACTCGCCGGTCTTGATCGACGCGCTGGAGAACGCGGGCTCGACGACCACCGAGCCCGGTTCGTACGGCTTGGCGACCAGGTCGGCCAGGTGCGCGTCGCCGCGGACGTCGAAGGCGCGGACGGCTTCCCCGGACTCGCGTGCGACCTGGTTGAGGCCGTCCATGATCGCGCGGGCGTTCTGCTGCGCGAGGTCGAACCCGGGATGCTCGGGACCGCGGCGCAGGGCCTCGTTGACGTCGTAGGCGTACTCGCCGCGCGTGTAGCCGTGCAGCGCGACGGCGCCTTCGTCGGTCAGGTGCGCCAGGTTCTCCGCGGCGTCGCGCTTGGCCAGCGCGTGGTCGTGGATCTCCTGGTAGAGGTCGTCGTTGCCGACCGCGCGGCGGATGCTCTCGTGGTCGGCGGGCGTCCCGCGGTGGTCGTCGTCGAAGAGGTAGCCCTCGTCGTGCACGACCCGCTCGGGCGCCGGGTTGAGCCGGTCGTCGATGGCCGAGGTCTCGTGGTGGACCGGGGCTTCCCCGCCCCCGAGCGGCAGCGTGTGGATGTTCGAGGCGCCGGGCGGCAGCTCCGCCAGCCGTCCGGTGACGGGATCGACGAACGCGATCCCGTGCTCGGTGTGCACGGCGGCGACCAGCCGCGACTCCCCGGCGTGTTCGAAGGCGACGGCCGCGCGGGCACCGACGGGACGTTCGCCCAGCTCACCGGCCACCCGGTCGAAGCTGTCCCGGCTGCTCCACTGGCCGCCGAGCTGCTCGCTGACGTGCGCGAGCCCCCGCTGCTGCGACGGCCCGGCCACGACGTCCTCGCCGTTCATCCGCCGCTCGAAGGCGACCATCGACTCGGCGGCGTTGGTGCGGTAGCCGTTGGCGAGACCGTCCGGGCTGTAGTGGTTGCGGGTGTTGACCGCCCCCAGTTCCGGAACGGCATCCCGCACGAACCGCGCATGCTGCTGCGGAGTCTCGACGGACCCGGCATGCACGACGGGCGTGCCGCCCGGCGCGAGCGGCTCGGCGAGCTGCGACCAGCCACCCGCGGGCTCCCCGGTGGCGGGCGGAGGCCGTTCGGGCAGCGGCGGAGCACCCGGCTCGTCGAAGGGGTTGATCTTCGACGCCAGGTCGTTGCTCGGCCGGTGCTGGGGGTTCTCCTGGTAGAACTTCTCGAGCTTGGCGTCGGCTTCCCGCTGGAACCGCGCTTCGTCGGCCTGCTCCCCGGCCCGCCGCTCGTCGATCGCCCGCCGCGCGTCGGCCTCCCCGAGGTGCCGCGGATCCCCTGGCGGGATTTCCTCGGCATGCACGACGTAGTGCGGTTCACCCCGCACGGGCTTCGGCTTGTGGTTGGGATGCCCGGGTCCCTCTTCGATGCCGGTGATCTTGAACTGCGTCCCGGCCTTGAAGAGGACTTCCCGCTCGTGCCCGAGACTGGCCAGCGCTTCGACGTCCCGGCCGGTCTTCGACTGGATCCGCATCTCGACTTCACCGGGGAAGGTGCTGCGCGGATGCTCGGCATCGACCTTCGACGAGCTGAGGAACGACGGTTCGGTGATGTGCGCACCGTCGTGGAACCGAGCCAGGAAGGCCTGAAGCCGCGAAAGATCACCCTTGAAGTCGACCCGCCGCGAGACAAGCCCTTCATGCGGCGGCAGCTCGTTCAGCCCCGAGACGAGCGCGGCCGCCTGAGGAGCGAGGTGGGCGAGTTCGGGACTGCCTGTCCGCAGAGCGTGGTTGAGCGGCCCGACCATCTCGGTCCGCGTGTAGGCATGCACGGCCACGGCCCCGGCGTCGGACATGCCGGGATGCCACCGGTCACGCTTTTCGAGCGCTTCGCGGTGGACCTGTTCGTGCCGCCACTCACCGTCCTGGTGACTCGTCTTCGCGGAGTCGATGAAGGTGTCTTCGATCCGCCGGATCCCTTCGGGATCGTCAGTGCGGAAGTGCTCATCGGTGAGGTAGGGCTCGTCTGGGCCGGTGTGCCTGTGTTCGGGCGTGGGCCCGGGTTCGTCAGCGGGAGCAGGCTGCTGTTCGTTGGCCGGGGTTTCGTGTTCGGTGGGCCGCTGTTCGCCGGTCGGAGTTTCGTGCTCGGTTGTGGGCGCCTCGGTGGGGGTGTGCTCGGCCGCGGCTGGTTCGTGTTCGGCGGGCCGCTGTTCGCTGGTGGGGGTCTCGTGTTCGGCTGTGCGCGGCTCGGTGGGGGTGTGCTCGGCCGTGGCTGATTGGTGCTCGGCGGGGCGCTGTTCGTGGGCCGGAGTCGCGGGCTCGGCTGTGCGCGCCGGTTCCTCAGGCGAGGTGTGCTCGGCCGTGGCGGGTTGGTGCTCGGCGGCCGGCTGTTCGCTGGTTGGGGTTTCGTGCTCGGTTGTGGGCGCCTCGGTGGGTGTGTGCTCTCCCGCGGCTGGTTCGTGCTCGGCGGGGCGCTGTTCGCCGGTCGGGGTTTCGGGCTCGGCTGTGCGTGCCGTGTCCTCGGCCGGGGTGTGCTGCTCGGCGGCGTGCTCGTCCGCACGCGGCCCCTGCTCGGCGGGCTGCTGCTCGCGGGCTGGGGTTGCGTGTTCGGCAGACCGCTCGCCCGCCAGCGTGTCCTGCTCGGCGAGGTGCTGTTCCGCGGGCACGTGATGGGTCGGCCCTTCCGGCACCTGCCCGGCCGCGGGCTCGACCGGCCGCGGCTGTTCCGGCGCACGCTCCATCGGCCGCGGCTGCTCGAACCGCGGCTGCGGAACCTGCGGCGTCCCAGCCGGACGGACCGGTCCCAGCCGCAGCTCCTGCGGCGGCACCGGCGGGCGGCCACCCGGCGGAGGCGGCATCGGCGGCCGTCCGCCGCCGGCGGGGCCCGGACCCTGCGGTCCCCGAGGCTGGCTCGGGTACCCCGCGGGCCGCTGCCCACCCTGCGGCGGCATCCGTCGCGGATCCTGCGCAGGCATCCCAGGCTGTCCCCCGGACGGCTGCGGTCCCGCAGGCTGCCCACCCCGCGGCGGCGACTGCCAGTTCGGCCCACCCGGCTGCCGGGGTGGCGCGCCCGGACCATTCATCGGCGGCTGGCCGCCCTGAACCGGTCCGGTCGGTGGGTGATTGCTCGGGTGTGGTTGACCGCCCTGGGCTGGTCCGGCCGGTGGCCGGCCGTTCGGGCCGATCGGTGATTGGCCTTGGACCGGTCCGGGCTGCGGGTGTCCGCCCAGGTGCGGTTGGCCGTTCGGTCCGATCGGTGGTTGGCCGCCCCGCACTGGTCCGGTCTGCGGCTGGCTGATTGGTGCTTGGCCCTGGGCGGGGCCTGCCTGCGGCTGGCTGACCGGATGCGGCTGGCTGATTGGTGCTTGCCCCTGGACCGGGCCAGCCTGCGGGTGTCCGCCCGGATGCGGCTGGCTGATTGGTGCTTGGCCCTGGGCGGGGCCTGCCTGCGGCTGGCTGACCGGATGCGGGTGGCCGATCGGTGCTTGCCCCTGGACCGGGCCTGTCTGCGGGTGTCCGCCCGGATGTGGTTGCCCGACCGGTGGTTGGCTGCCCCTGACTGGCCCAGTCTGCGGGTGGCTGACCGGGTGTGGTTGCCCGTTCGGGCCCATGGGCGGCTGGCCGCCCGGCTGTGGCCGGCCACTCTGGGCCGGGTGACGTGGTCCTGCCTGCGGGTGTCCGCCCGGCGTTGGCTGGCCGTTCGGGCGCGGCGCCGGCCGTCGACCCTGCGACGGTGCCTGCGCGCCACCCGGCGGCTGCTGCTGGAACATCCGCCGGGGGTCCGGCGGCCGCGGTCCCCCGGCCTGCGGTGACATCGGGGGCTGGTGCTGTCCGGCCGGTGGCGGGGGTGGGGGCGTGAACCCGCCCGGTGCCTGCTGCGGCGACGGTCCGTTCTGGAACTGCCCACCGGCCTCCGCCGCGAACGGCTGGCTCTGGCCGCCGGTGAAGCCGGCCGCTCCCACGTTGTCCTGGGGACGTCCGACGCTCGGACGCGCCGGTTCCGGGCCGTGGCCCGGGGGTGGGGCCATGCCGTAGCCGCCCTGGGACGTCCCGCTCGGGGAACCGCCGCCCGTGGCCTCCGCCCGATGCGATTCGGGTTGCGGGGAAGCCGGACGTTCCGTCTCGCCCGGGTGCGACGGCTCGGCGGACTGCCGCTCCGGGGCCGGGGGCTCCTGGCTCGGCGTGCTCTCCGCGCGCTGCTGAGTTTCGGCCTCCCGGCGAACCTCCGGCTCGGACGCCGCCCTCGTCTCCGCCGCCGACGCCTCCCGCCGCGGCTCAGGCTCAGACGGCGTTTCTCGCCGCGGTTCCGGCTCGGCTGGCGCCTCTCGTCGCGCCTCCGGCTCCGACGGCGTTTCTCGCCGCGGCTCGGGCTCGGCTGGCGCCTCTCGCCGCAGCTCGGGCTCGGAAGGCGCCTCCCGTCGCGGTTCAGGCTCGGACGGCGTTTCTCGCCGTGGTTCGGGCTCCGAGGACGACTCGCGTCGCGACTCCGGCTCCGACGCCACTTCGCGCCGCTCGGGTTCCGCCGCAGACCGTGGCTCTTCCCGCCGCGCCTCTTCGCCGCGCGACTCCGGCTCCGACGACGCTTCCCGTCGCGACTCCGGCTCGCCGGCGGACTCGCGCTCCGAAGAAGACTCCCGCGACTCGGGCTCCGAAGAACCCTCCGAAGAGGACTCCCGCCGCGACTCGGAAGACTCCGAAGACTCGGAAGCCGAAGAAGACTCGGAACTCCCGGAAGACCCCGACTCCCCATCAGCCCGCGGAATGTTCGCCTCGTGCACCGAGTGCATCTGCTCCTTGGCGCCCCCGACAGCACCCCCGACCGCCCCGCTGGACGCGCCCATCAGCAGCTGCTCCGGCGTCAACGACCCCAGATCCCCGGTGACCGCCGCCTGCCCGACCGTCTGCGCGACCCCCTCGACCGCTCCCCGGGCTCCCGCGCGCATCGCCGCGTCCGCAACCTGCCCGGCGGCACTGTGCGAAAGCCCTTCGGTCGCGCCGCGGCCGATCGAACCCGAGGCCGCTCCCACGACTCCGCCGACCGCTCCGGAGATTGCCGCGTCCGAGGTCTTCGACCAGTCCCAGTTCTTGCGGTCGCCCTTGGCCATCTGGAGGCCCTGGATGCCCGCGTCCATGCCGAGGTTGATCGCCTCGTTCTTGAGGACCTCCATGCCGATCTTCTTGAGGCCCTGCTTGAGCAGTTTCTCCAGCAGCTCCTTCGCGACCTGCTTGAACCCCTGCTGCGCCAGCTTCTCGAGCAGCTGCCGGAACAGCATCTGCACGGTCATCCGGGTGGCGATCTGGGCGGGCGCGATGCCTGCCGTCGAGCCGCCGAACGTCACCGCTGCCGCCGCGATCATCGCCGCGATCTGGGCCGCCAGCACGATCAGCGAGATGATGATCATGTACTTCGTGTACTCGACGTCCAGTGCCGTCTGGTCGCACGAGTCGCCGAGGGCCTTGGCCGCGTCGGCCAGCTGCTTGAAGTACGCCTCGTCGCCTTCGACGAACTTCTTCCACTGCTCCGCGAACGCGTCGGCGCCGTCGCCGGTCCAGTTGTCGCGGATGCCCTGCGCGGCCTTGTTGCCCGCTTCCGACGCCGGTGCGATCGCCGCCGACGCCGTGTGCCACGCGTCCCGCAGCGCGCGCAGCTTGGTCTCGTCGCCCTCCGGCCAGCTTTCGCCGACGACGATCGGCAGCAGCCACTTGACCGCGTCGGGCATCTCCACCCCCACGCGTCATTGCCCCTTGCTCAGCTGGGACGTCACGTCCTCGTCGGCGCCCGACAGGGCCTTCATCGACTTGGCGACGTTCTGCTGCATCCCCCGCAACCCCTGCACGAGGTTGGTGAACCCTTCGACGGCGCCCTGCGCCCCCGGCACGTAGTCCTTGGCGAACTCCTTGCCGGACTCGTCGCCGCCCCAGCATTCGCCCTGTGCGGCGAGCGCGCCCTGCAGTGCCTTGACCGCGTTGTCGAGCCCGTCCGCGGCCGTGATCAGGCCGTTCGACGCGCGCAGCACCGCGTCCGGCTCCGCGGTGAAACCGGCTCCCCCCGCCGGCATCAGTTACCCCTCGTCATCCAGGACGACGGCGGTTCTTCCTCTTCGTCGTCACGAGGTGGGCGGACGCGCTTGGGCGCGGGCTTGGGCGCAGGCATCGGTGGCGGAGGCGGTGCCTGTTCGTTGCGCAGGATCGAGCCGCCGTCTTCGAACGACTCCGGGCGCGGTGGCGGGGGCGGCTCTTCCTCGGCGAAGTCCGGGATCGGCGGCACCAGCCCGGCCAGCGACGGCGCGCCCTCGACCAGGTCGGCGAGGTCGGGCAGGCCTTCGGTGATCGGCGCCATCAGGTCCGCGATCTTCTGCTTGACCTGCAGCGATCCCTGCCGCACCAGGGTCTGGACGGTGTTCGCGAGCTGCGCGGGCGTCGTGCGCTCGAACGTGCTCGGCGCGAACTCGAGCTTCGCGAGGCTGCCGCCGGCGTCGATGGTTGCGCGGACGAGCCCGTCGGGGGACGTCACCTCCGCCGTCGTCGCGGCGGCCGCGGCCTGGGCGTCGCGCAGCTGCGCGGTCTGCCGCTCGAAGTTCTCCAGGAGGGTGTCCATCCGGTCCTTCATCGCGGCATTGCGTGCTTCGAGCTGCGCACGGTCGTCGCCGGCGGTGGTCACAGGTGCCCCCGGTGTCCCTCGAACCTACTAATGACTAAGGGGCACCCTAATGCCAATGGAGCAGTCCCGGTGACCGGTTCGGGTGTTTGCCTCAGCGAATCGTGCGCCGCCGGGCGAGCAGGTACCCGGCCCCGCCGACGAGGTAGCAGACCGTCGCGGCGATGAGCAGGCCCGGCGAGCGGCCGTCGGCCGGGACGACCAGCGCGGCCAGCGAAACCGCCGCCACCTGCGTGATGTTGAAGAGCGTGTCGTACAGCGCGAACACCCGGCCGCGGGCTTCGTCGGCGACGTCGAGCTGGATCGACGAATCGACACAGAGCTTCAGCACCTGCCCGGCGCCGGTGATGAGGAACGCCGCCAGCAGCGCCAGTGGCAGCACCATCGGCAGGCCCAGCGCCGCCTGGGCGGCCGCGGCCAGCACCAGCGCGCCGAGCACCGCGCGGAGCCGTCCGAAGACGCGGACCAGCCGCGCGGTCAGCAGGCCGGCCAGCAGCAGCCCGGCACCGCCGAGCGCGGCCATCTGCCCGAGCCCGGGCAGGCCGGCGCGGAAGACGCCGTTGTCGGTGAAGTGGTTGCGCATCAGCAGCACGGTGACCAGCAGCGACACCCCGAACGACGCCCGGTGCGCGAACAGCGCGACGAACCCGGCCGTGACACTGGGGGCGCGCCAGGCGTGGCGGGCGCCGTCGGCGAGCCCGCGCGCGACCGCCAGCACCGGGTTCGGCGGCTCGTCGACCACCGACGGCCCGAGCAGGCCACGCGCGAACCCGCGCGCGAGGAACGCCGAGACCAGCGTGCCGAGCACGGCGAACGCCGTGGTCTCCGCCGAGCCGACGTCACCGCTGCCGAACAGCGCCCGCAGGCCGATCGCGCAGCCGCCGCCCAGGACGGCGACCACCGAGCCGAGCGTGGTGGCGAACGCGTTCGCCGTCACGACGCTTTCTTCCTCGACGACGTGCGGCAGCGACGCCGAGAGTCCGGAGCCGATGAAGCGCGTGATCCCTTCCGCGGCCAGTGCCAGCGAAAACAGCCCGAACCCGCCGAAGCCGAAGCCGACGGCGGCGGCCGCGGCGACGATCGCGAGGCCGCGCAGGAGGTTCGCGAAGACGAGCACCCGGCGGCGGTCCCACCGGTCCAGCAGCGCACCGGCGAAGGGCCCGACGACGGAGTACGGCAGCAGCAGCGCGGCGAACCCGCCCGCGATGGCCAGCGGATCGGCGCCGCGTTCGGGGTTGAACAGCACGGCGCCGGCGAGCCCGGCGCGGAAGACGCCGTCGCCCCAGCTCGCCGCGAAGCGCGTGAACAGCAGACGCCGGAAGTCCGGGTCCTTGAGCAGCTCCCGAGGGCCTCTTCGCGCTGTTGCCGACTGGGCGCTGATCGTCACGATGCCAGAGTAAAGGGTGGCCGACGCACTAAGGTCGCCTCTCGGCGGCTATGCGCAGTGTGGCTCCAGCCGGACGGTATTCCACAAAGGCGGTTCTTCAGTGAGCCCGGGGGACACGGAGTGCGCCGGCCACATGTTTCGAACGAGGCTGATGGGACGATTGTTCCCGAGCCGAAGTAATTCGCCGGGCCAGGGGTGGGATCATGGGTCGCGTGCCAGCGGACGCCGAGGTTGAACCGGGAACGCTCCTGGTCGCCGCCCCCACGATGGTCGACCCCAACTTCCGCCGGACCGTGGTGTTCGTCATCGACCACCGCGAGGAGGGCACGCTGGGCGTGGTCCTGAACCGGCCGAGCGACGTCGCCGTGCACGACGTGCTGCCCAACTGGGGCGGGCACGTCGCCGAGCCGCAGGCGGTGTTCGTCGGCGGGCCGGTCGAGAAGAAGACGGCGTTGTGCCTGGCCGCGCTGCGGACCGGCGAGACGGCGGCGAGCGTGCCGGGCGTGATCGCGGTCCGCGGCCCGGTCGCGCTGGTCGACCTGGACACCGACCCCGAGGTGCTGGTGCCGAAGGTCCGCGGCGTGCGCGTCTTCGCCGGCTACGCCGGGTGGGACTCCGGGCAGCTGGCGGGCGAGATCGAGCGCGACGACTGGCTCATCGTGCCCGCGCTGCCGAGCGACATCCTGGCGTCACCGAACGGCGACCTGTGGAGCCAGGTGCTGCGCCGCCAGGGCATCCCGATGGCGCTGCTGGCCACCCACCCGGGTGACCTCCAGCGGAATTAGGCGTCGTCCTTCTTGAAGACGCCGCAGCCGCCGCACGCGCAGCCGCTGCACCCGGCCGGGGCCGCCGGAGCCGGCGCCGGGACGGTCAGCGCGGCCCGGTTGCCGAGCACGCCGCCACCCATGACCAGCAGGAGCATCGCCAGGACACCGGCGAGCGCGGCGGAGACCAGCCCGCCGGTCGTCGGCATCGCGAGCCCGGCCAGCCCGGACAGCACGGCGATCGCGCCACCCGCCATGGTCGGCAGCCCGGCGACGCGGTTGGCCAGCTTGAACGCTTCTTCGCTGCGCAGCGCGGCCTGCGTGCGCACGCCGGTCCCGCCTTCGCGCGTCAAGCGCTCGCGGAAACCGAGGAACCCACCAAAGCCGACGAACAGACCCAGCACGATCGGAACCAGCGCGATAGCGAACACGAGGTCAAGGATAAGCGTGACGTCCCGGCAACCTGCCGGATACCCTGATCGACTGTGCTACAGGCCATGTCACCGCGTGTACTCCCCACCGTCCTGGCCACTGCCCTGATCGGGGGACTCCTCGCCGCCGCGCCGGCGGATGCCACCGAGAGTCATCAGCGGCCGATCCGGCTGCTCGGCGAAAAGATCGTCCCCAACGCCCTGCCGTTCCAGGGCACGACGGTCGGCGGCCTGTCCAGCATCGACTACGACCCCCGCACCGGCGGCTACGCGCTGATCTGCGACGACCGCTCGGCGATCAACCCCGCCCGGTTCTACACCGCGACGTTCCCGGTGTCCGCGGACGGTGTCGGCGACGTCACCTTCACCGGCACGAAGCCGCTGCTGCGCCCGGACGGCACGCCGTACCCGCCGCTGGCCAAGAACGACCCGTCGCTGCCGCAGAACGAGCAGACGATCGACCCCGAAGAGCTGCGCGTCGACCCGTGGACCGGTGACTACTACTGGTCGCAGGAGGGCGAGCGGACCGCGACGACGTTGATCGACCCGTCGATCCGCGAAGCCCGCCGCACCGGCGAATACGTCCGTGACCTGCCGATTCCCGCGAACGAGAAGATGACGCCGACGGCGGGCCCGCGGCAGAACCTCGTGCTCGAGGGCATCACGTTCACCGGGTTCGGCTCGCTGCTGGCCAGCGAGGTCGAGGGCCCGCTGCTGCAGGACGGCCCGGAGCCGACGACGACGTCCGGCGCGCTGTCGCGGATCACCCTGCAGTCGCGGTTCGGGCCGGTACTGGCGCAGTACGCCTACCCGCAGGAGCCGCTGTTCGCCGCGCCGGTGCCGCCGACGGCGTTCGCCACCACCGGCGTGTCCTCGATGCTGGCCGTCGACCAGGCCGACCCGACGAAGTTCCTCATGATGGAGCGCTCGTTCAGCACCGGCGTCGGCAACAAGGTGCGCGTCTACGAGATCGACACGAAGGGCGCCACGAACGTCCTGAACGTGAAGTCTCTCGCTGACGCGAAGCACGTCAAGCCGGTGAAGAAGCGGCTGCTCTTCGACGCCGCCGACCTCGGCTTGTCCACTGTGGACAACCTGGAGGGCATGACGTGGGGGCCGAAGCTGCCCAACGGGGAGCGCAGCTTGATCTTGGTCAGCGACAACAACTTCTCCGCGACCCAGGTCACCCAGTTCGTCGCACTGGCGGTCCCCTCCGAACGGCTTTGACCAGCAAGTTACGATGAAGGGGTGAACACGGCTCGGCTGCTCCTTAGCCTGCCGCGTTGACCGGGCCCGGCCCGGCCGGCGCGGCGACCCCTCATGCCCTGGTGGCTGGGGGGTCGAGTTGTTTCTGGAGCGGCTGTATCGATGAGCTCTCGGCGGGAAAGAGTGCCTCGAGCTTGAAACGAAGGACGACGTCATGACTGAGGCGACAGGGACCGACGTCCCGGCGCACCGCTACACGGCGGCGCTGGCGGGGCAGATCGAGCAGCGCTGGCAGGACCACTGGGCCGACCAGGGGACCTTCCACGCGCCCAACCCCGTCGGGCCGCTCGCCGTCGAGGGGCAGCAGGTGCCCAGCGACAAGCTGTTCGTCCAGGACATGTTCCCGTACCCGTCGGGCTCCGGCCTGCACGTCGGGCACCCGCTGGGCTTCATCAGCACCGACGTCTTCGCCCGGTACCACCGGATGATCGGGCGCAACGTGCTGCACACGATGGGCTTCGACGCGTTCGGCCTGCCCGCCGAGCAGTACGCCGTCCAGACCGGGCAGCACCCGCGGAAGACGACCGAGGAGAACATCCGGACCTACCTGCGCCAGATCCGGCGCCTGGGCCTGGGCCACGACGAACGTCGTCGCATCTCCACGATCGACCCCGGGTACTACCGCTGGACACAGTGGATCTTCCTGCAGATCTTCAACTCCTGGTACGACACCGAGGCGGGCAAGGCCCGGCCGATCGCCGAGCTGGAGGCCGCGTTCGCCGACGGCTCCCGCCCGACGCCGGACGGCCGCGAGTGGGCGGCGCTGAGCGCGGCCGAGCGGAAGAAGGTGATCGACGACCACCGGCTGGTGTACATCTCCGAAGCGCCGGTCAACTGGTGCCCCGGCCTGGGGACGGTGCTGTCGAACGAGGAGGTCACCGCCGAGGGCCGCAGCGAGCGCGGCAACTTCCCGGTCTTCCGGCGCAACCTGCGCCAGTGGATGATGCGGATCACCGCCTACGCCGACCGCCTGGTCGACGACCTGGACCTGCTGGACTGGCCGGAGAAGGTCAAGTCCATGCAGCGGAACTGGATCGGCCGCTCGCACGGCGCCCGCGTCACCTTCCCCTGCGGTGACGAGGCGATCGAGATCTTCACGACCCGGCCGGACACCCTGTTCGGCGCCACCTACATGGTGCTGGCGCCGGAACACCCGCTGGTCGACAAGCTGGTCGCCGCCGCGTGGCCGCCGGAGGTCGACGAGCGCTGGACCGGCGGCGCGGCGACGCCCGCCGAAGCGATCAAGGAGTACCGCGTCGCGGCGTCGCGGAAGTCCGAGCTGGACCGGCAGGAGAACAAGGAGAAGACCGGCGTCTTCACCGGCGCGTACGCGACGAACCCGGTCAACGGCAAGCAGATCCCGGTCTTCGTCGCCGACTACGTGCTGATGGGCTACGGCACCGGCGCGATCATGGCCGTCCCCGGCCAGGACGTCCGCGACTGGGAGTTCGCCGAGAAGTTCGGCCTGGACATCATCCGGACCGTGCAGCCGTCCGAGGGCTTCGACGGCAAGGCGTACACCGGTGACGGCCCGGCGATCAACTCGGGCTTCCTGGACGGCATGGACGTCGCCGAGGCCAAGAAGACGATCATCGCCTGGCTGACCGAGAACGGTGCCGGCACCGGGACCGTCCAGTACAAGCTGCGTGACTGGCTGTTCTCGCGCCAGCGCTACTGGGGCGAGCCGTTCCCGGTGGTCTACGACGAGAACGGCGAGGTCCACGCCCTGCCCGAGTCGATGCTGCCGGTCGAGCTGCCCGAGGTCGCCGACTACTCGCCGGTGACGTTCGACCCGGAGGACCGCGAGTCGACGCCGTCGTCGCCGCTGGCCCGCGCGACCGACTGGGTCGAGGTCGAGCTGGACCTGGGCGACGGCCCGAAGAAGTACCGCCGCGACATCAACACGATGCCGAACTGGGCGGGTTCCTGCTGGTACCAGCTGCGCTACCTGGACCCGACGAACTCCGAGGCGTTCTGCGCGCCGGAGAACGAGCAGTACTGGATGGGCCCCCGCCCCGGCGAGTACGGCGCGGACGACACCGGCGGTGTCGACCTGTACGTCGGCGGCGTCGAGCACGCCGTGCTGCACCTGCTGTACTCGCGGTTCTGGCACAAGGTGCTGTACGACCTGGGCCACGTGAGCTCCAAGGAGCCGTACCGGAAGCTGTTCAACCAGGGCTACATCGAGGCGTACGCGTACACGGACTCGCGCGGCGTCTACGTCCCGGCCGAGCAGGTCGAGGAGCGCGACGGCAAGTACTTCTACGACGGTGAGGAAGTCACCCAGGAGTACGGCAAGATGGGCAAGAGCCTGAAGAACGTCGTCACGCCGGACGAGATGGCCGAGAACTACGGCGCCGACACGTTCCGGTTCTACGAGATGGCGATGGGCCCGCTGGCGATGTCGCGTCCCTGGGCGACGAAGGACGTCGTGGGCGCGCACCGGTTCCTGCAGCGGCTGTGGCGGCTGGTCGTCGACGAGGAGACCGGCGAGCTGCGGGTGTCCAATGAGGACGCTTCCGAGGCGGACCGCAAGGTGCTGCACAAGACCATCGCCGGCGTCCGCGAGGACTACGCGGAGATGCGGTTCAACACGGCGGGCGCGAAGCTGATCGAGCTGAACAACCACGTCACCAAGGTCTACGGCGGGGCGGCGGCGACGCCGCGCGAGCTGGCCGAGCCGCTGGTGCTGATGCTGGCGCCGCTGGCCCCGCACATGGCCGAGGAGCTGTGGCACCGGCTGGGCCACGCGGACTCGCTGGTGCAGGGCCCGTTCCCGGTGGTGGACGAGAAGTACCTGGTCGAGGACTCCGTCGAGTACCCGATCCAGGTCAACGGCAAGGTCCGCTCCCGGGTGACGGTCGCGGCTTCGGCGTCCCAGGACGAGGTCCAGGCGGCGGCGCTGGCGGACGAGAAGGTCGCGGCGATGGTCGGCGACGGCTCGCCGCGCAAGGTGATCGTGGTCCCGGGCCGGCTGGTCAACATCGTGCTGTAGCGCCCTGTCGGAAATACGCCGGTGCCGTCGCCGCGTTCCCGATTTGATTGAGCGGTCAAGGAAACACGTTCGATCGAAGGAGAACCGGGCATGACCCTCGACGGCAAGGTGGCGCTGGTGACCGGCGGCAGCCGAGGCATCGGCGCGGCCACGGCACTGCGGCTCGCCGAGGACGGCGCGGACGTCGCACTGACGTACGTGCACAACGCCGCGCAGGCGGCCGAGGTGGTCGAGCAGATCAAGAACCTCGGCCGCCGCGCGCTGGCGATCCAGGCGGACTCGGCGGACGCTGCCGCGGTTTCGGCCGCCGTTTCGGCCGCGGTGGCGGAGTTCGGCCGCCTGGACGTGCTGGTGAACAACGCGGGCGTCGGCTTCGTCGCACCGCTGGCCGAGACGTCCCTCGACGACGTCGACCGCGTGCTGGCGGTGAACGTCCGCGGCGTGTTCGCGGCCACCCAGGCCGCGGCCGGAGTCCTGGGCGAAGGCGGCCGCATCATCACGATCGGCAGCTGCGTGACCGACCGCGTGCCGGGCCCGGGCATGGCCCTGTACGCGACGAGCAAGGCGGCGATGCTCGGCCTGACCAAGGCACTGGCCCGCGAGCTGGGGCCGCGCGGCATCACGGTCAACCTGGTCCACCCGGGCCCGACGGACACGGACATGAACCCGGCCGACGGCCCGTACGCGGCGGACCAGGCGGCCATGACGGCGTTCGACCGCTACGGCTCACCGGCCGAGGTGGCGGCCGCGGTCGCCTACCTGGCCTCGCCGGGCGCCGGCTACGTGACGGGAACGGTGCTGGCCGTGGACGGCGGCCACGCGGCCTAGCCGGAGTAGAGCCCGATCTCCCGGGCGAGGTCGATGAGCATGGCCTCGAACAGGACGTCCGGTTTGGACATGGGGATCGGGTAGTTGCCGAAGACCTCGAGCGTGACGTGCCCGTAGAGCCGGGCCCAGAACTGGATCATCAGGTACGTCACGCCGAGGTCGATCTTCTCCACGGGCACGTCCTGGTCGGACTCGACGAGCACGGCGACCAGCGATTCCTGGAAGGTCTGCAGGTCGTCCCGCAGCTCGTCGGGCACCCCGCTGGCCGAGGGCAGCACGATGTCGTGGCGCGCGAGAACCCGCCCCGCGGCGGCGAGGAAGATCCGCCCGAAAGGCTCATCCACCCGGCTCAGCGCACTTCCGGCCGCCGAGCCCACACCCCCGGTCGGCGACGCGAAGACCAGCGTGAATTCCTTCGTGTGGGTGAGCGCCCACCGCCGGAAGCCCTTGCAGATGGCGAAGAGCTGCAGCATCCCGTCGTCGGGCAGCTCGGCGATCTCCTCGGCGAGTTCGTCCGCCAGATCGGCACAGACGTCCAGCCGCAGGTTCTCGACGAGGTCATCCCGAGACTCGTAGTACCGGTAGAGCGCGGGCGCGGTGATCCCCAGCTCCCGAGCGATGGCCCGCAGCGTGACCGCCTCGGGCCCCTGCTCGACCAGCAGCTTCCGGGCGGTCCGCCGGATGTCCTGTTCGGTAGCCGCACGCGCGCGACCCCTCCGGGTGGGGTGGCTCATCCGGACAGTCTAGGTGCTTACTACGACAATTTTCGCATTAACGCGATGTCGGCCGTAACGAAAGGTGCAGCTCAGGCCCGCGCCTTGAGGTTGGTCAGCACGGTGCCGGCCACTTCGGGAGCGAGGTCGAAGCAGTCTTTGCCTTCGCCCGCGGCCTTGTCGCCGAGCGTCAACCCCGTCGAAAACGCCAGCTTGTCGGTCACTCCGACGACGATGACGCAGGCGCGCTTGTCGGCGGAGTTGGTGTAGGCCACGGCGGGGAATCCCCGGATCGGTGCGAGCGACTTCCATCGCGCGGCTGTCGGCTGCACGTTCTGGTAGGCCAGGCTGATTCCCTGGTCGGACTTGGTCTGGTAGGCGACGGTGATGCCTGCTCCTGAGCCGGAAGCGCTGCTCCACTGACACATCGGGCCGAGCTGTGTGTCACTGGGTTTGGCCGGGGTGGGCTGCCCGAGGAGGTGATCGACTTGGCTGCTGGTGAGGGCGCTGTCGCACGGGCTGCCGTCGAGTACCGCCGGCGAGAGCGGCGAGTCGACCGTGGGTGCTCCGGTGTGCGGAAGAGTCGCGGCAGTGGATTCGGCTGTCGAGGGAGCTGGACTGGCCGTGCCCCGCTTGCCCGCGCAGCCCGCGAGCAAGATCGCGCAAGCGGCGGCGACGGTGACAGCAGTGATTCCTCGCCTGTTCATTCGAATCCGCTCAGGCCCGGGCCTTGAGGTTGGTCATGACCGTATCGGCGACGCCGCGTCCGAGCTGGCAGGCGTCCTTGCCGGCCTGGACCGCGGAGTCACCGATGCTCAGCGAGACGGAATAGGCCAGCTCGTCCGAGACTCCGACAACGATCACGCAGGTGCGGTTGTCGGTGGTTCCGGTGTCCACATAACCGACCGCCGGATAGCCCTGGATCGGCTCCAGTGTGTCGACCCACCGTTTGGCTTTCGGCTTCTCGTTCTTGTAGGTGAGGCTCAGCCCTTGCCCTGTCTTGGTGTCGTATCCGACCAGGATTCCAGCTGCCGTTCCGGAGGCGCTGGCCCAGTCGCACGTGGGTCCCAGTTCGGTGTCGCTCGCCTTCGGCGTGGTGGTTGGCCCGAGGTAGCCCATGAGTTGTTCGGCTGTCAGAGCGGAATCACAGGGACTGCCGGCCAAAGCCGCCGCCGGGAGAGGGTTGTCGACTTTCGGGGCGCCGCTGTTCGGCAGTGCCGCGGTATTGGTCGGCACGGGGACGGCTGTGCCGTTCGTCGGCTTCTTGCCGGTGCATGACGTCAACAAAGCCGCTCCCAACGTGACTGCGACAGCGGCCAGGAGAACTTGACGGCTCATTGGAGCGACCCCTTGATCGTCTTGGTCGAGTCTGCTGCTTGCTGGTCCGCGGCCTCCGTGATGCCGAGGGCCTGCTGCAACCTGCGGATCAGCTCCGTGAAGTAGCTGAACTGGTACCGGAGATGACCCTGGTAGTACGCGCCGGCCTCATTGATTCCGTTCGGCCCGTTCACTGCGGCTTGACTGACCGGTTCTTCGGCCGGTGGCCTCGCCTGCGACAAGTGATCGGCCGCTCGCATTTGCTGGACGAGTGCTTCGCGTTGAGTCTTGGCCTTCTCGAGCATCGCCCGCATCTCCTCGGAGCTCATCGCGAACCCCTGTCCACCAGCCGGTCGCGAAGCGCCCGGCGCGTCGGTGGCCCAAAACCCGACCCCGCTGAAGATCGCGCTTCTCGGTTCCGTCATCGTGCTCCTCCGCCGAGCCCGTCCAGCGTTGCGTACAGCACTTCGGCCAGCGCAGCGCGAGTCCCCGGCTCGAACCTCACCAGCCGCCCGGGCTGCACGTACGTCAGTACCCGGCCGGTTCCGGCGATGTCCACGGCCGTGATCGGGGCGCTGCGAGATCCGTGGCTCACCGCGTAGCACTGGTGGAGGCCCGTCCGCCGGGCCGACATCAGCCGGCGGGCCCAGGGCAGTGGGTCGTGGCCGCCGTCGTCGGTTGTTGGGTCTTCGAGGTCGTACGACTCCTCTGCCGCGCTTGCCGAGAACCGTGCTTGCGGGATCGACACCGCTTCGATGCGGGCCGGCGGGACCGGGGGCAGCACGTCCACCAGGGATTCCGCGATCCGGTCCACGGCGTCGATCCGGACCGTGTCGTCCTTCCGGATCAGCCGCAGCGCGTCCGGGCCGTCCGCCGCCACCAGGACCGTGCCCGACTCGTCCGCCTCGATGTCGCCCAGCCACGCCGTCAACCGGCGGGGGCCCCTCGCCAGGACACGCAGGACGTCACGGAATTCGCGCGTCAGCGTGCCGCCCGTGGCGAGCCGGAGCGAGGCGAGGACGTCCAGCACCTTCTCCTCGAGCCTCTTTCGGGTCTCGTCGCCGAGCCACAGGTTGTCCGGGCCGAGGACCGCGGGCGGTGGGCCGTGGCGTTCCCACTCCCAGGCCGTCAGCAACGCCGTCTTCGGCAAGAAGAGCGTGTTCACAGCCCGATCACCGGGGGCACCGTCCGCTCGTCGGACCCGCCGAAGACGCTCTCCGGATCCGGTTCCACCAGGTACGACGCCCGCTGGTGCTCCTCGTCCTCCTGCTTGCCCTTGCCTGCCCCGGCGCCCATGGCACCCATGCCCGGCGCGCCCGGCTTCCCGGCGGCACCACCGCCGCGGACCGCACCGGGACGGCCTTCGCCGGGCATTCCTGCTCCGCTGCCCCGGCCGCCTCCGGGCAGGGCTCCGGTCGCCCGGCCACCCGGGCCGGTACCCGCGGACGCCCCGGAACCGGAACCCGAGCCGGAACCCGAGCCGAAACGCGAACCAGGACCCGAGCCGGGGCCGAACCCGCCACCTGGGCCGAACCCGCCGTCCGGGCCGAAGCCGGGTCCGGATCCGCCGGGCAAGTACGGCGACGGCACGTCCGGCCGATAGCCAGGGGACGGCGGGACGTACCCCTGCGCCCGCACACTGTCGTCCACTCCTGGTGTCCCGGTGTGCGAACCCGGCGGCACGACCTGCCCAGGAGGCGGCGGCTGAACGGGCGGATGCACCGCAGGGTGAACCGCCGGTGGCGGCTGCACCTGCGATCCGATCGGCCGGTCATCCCTGCCGACGTCCGAACGCGACCGCTGCTTCGGCCGCTCGGCCGGGTCCTTCACCTGGAAGTCGCCGCCGGTGTACTCGCGGAGCTGGCCGTAGTCGATTGTCCGCGCCGCGGTGTTCGAGCTGGACTGCTGCGCGTAGGCGTTGTACCGCTCGACGTTCTCGGCGGCCTTCCGGTTGTACTGGTTGATCTGGTCTTCGGTGTCGGTGTCCCACGGCGTCACGACGTCCCAGGCGCTGCGCGTCGGCGGCCGGCCGGTGACGTCGGGGTGCAGCGAGTTCTTCATCTGGTGGAACTGGTCGATCTGCGCCTGCGACAGCGTCGAGTTCCGCTCCAGGGTCGCCGACGCCGAGGTCGCCGACGCCGTCAACGGCTTGAGACGCTCCCTGGCCGCGTCCGAAGCACTGCCGGTCCACGCCGACTCCAGGCCGGCGGTCAGCTCGCGCGTGCCCTGCTCCAGCCGGCGCTGGTATTCCGCCTGCTCCAGGCCCGCGCGGTGCACGTGCTGCAGCGACTCGGTGCCCGGCCCGCTCAGGACGGCCTGGACCAGCTGCGCCGGGGACAACCCGGCCGCCTGCGGATTGTTCGCCCCGGTCCCGGTCTGCGATCCGACATACGCGCCGGCGACCGCGCCGAGAGGCCCGCCCGCGAGCAAGCCGACGCCCGCGCCGCCGAGGACCTTGCCGATCCCCTCGCCACCCGACTCGACTGCGTGTGCGATCTCCGACCCGACGTGCTTCGCAGCGTCGAGCATGTCTCCGAACAACCCCACCGAACCGCGCTCCCCTCGCGTTCGATCACCCCTCCGTCACGGACGATACCTCATCGCTCACCGGCCGTGTGCGGAATCGGCCCAGGTCAGCCGTTCGCACCTGCCGGCGCGTCAGCGGCCGCAGCACCCACATGCACACCACGGCCATGCCGAGCGCGCCGAAGAAGTGCACGGTCCACGCGCCGATCAGCGAGGGACCGCCCCACGACCCGGCCGCGCCCTCCTCCGTCCAGAAGAACCCGAAGGTCGTGATCCGGCCGACGAGGTACCAGATCAGCAGCCCGAGCGGGAAGCCGGCGAGGCACGCGAAAAACGCCTTCCCGCCTCGCGGTTCCGCGTCCAGGCAGCGTCGCGCCAGCCACCGTCTCGCGCCCGGCCCCGCGAGGTACGCGGGCAGCGCGAGAACCGCGTACAACGTCCTTTTCCAGTCGGAAATGCTCATGAACCCGACGCTAGGAGCCGCCGAGCGGCTCGGACAGCCGGTTGTCCGTAAGGCCGGGTGGGGAAAACCGCAGGGGCGCCGCCGGCGTCGATCACTCGGGGGGCTACGTGATCGGCGCCGGCGACCCGATGCCCTGCCCGGCTCGCGCCGGATGGGGCAACGTCATCACGACCGGCGTGATGACGCACCTGGAGAGCGGGACCGGGGTCACGAAGTGACGGCCGGGGGACGGACATCCCCCGATCGAGTGACGGGTAGCCGCTGCACGCATGATTGTCGCACCCGGCACCGGATAAGTTACAAAAACCTTCACTTTCCCCTTGCCCATCCTCGCTGACCTGGTCCAAGCCCGTTCGTGACACAGTTCGGGCATGAACTCTGACGTGCTCGTTGTGGGATCGGCCAACGCCGACCTCGTCGTCGCGGTGGACCGGCGGCCGGGTGGCGGGGAGACGGTGCTGGGTGGTGACACCGTCCTCTCGCCCGGCGGGAAGGGGGCCAACACGGCCGTGGCGGCCGGACGGCTCGGCGCGGACGTCGCGCTGCTCGGCGCCGTCGGCGACGATCCCTACGGACGGCTGCTGCTCGACTCCCTGCGTGCCGCCGGGGTCGACACCGGGCTCGTGCGCACCAGCGACCGGCCGACCGGAATCGCCTACATCACCGTCACCCCGGACGGCGAGAACGCCATCCTCGTCTCCCCCGGCGCCAACTCCAGCCTGGAACCCGCCGACGTCGAGGCCGTCTTCGACGGCGTCGAGGTCATGGTCGTCTCGCTCGAGGTGCCGCTGCCGACCGTCGAGCACGCCGTCGCGCGGGCGGCCGAAAACGGCGTCAAGGTGCTGCTGAACCTCTCGCCTGCCGCGAAGCTGTCGCCGGAAACGCTGGGCAGGATCGACGTCCTGCTGGTCAACGAGCACGAGGCCGCCTGGCTCACCGGGCCCGGCGCGGACTTCCGGAAGCTGCTCGACCTGGGGCCGCGCGCGGCCGTCGTCACGCTGGGCGCCGCCGGGGCGGTCGTCGTCGAGGCCGGGGGCAGCACCGAGGTCGCGTCGCCGAAGGTCGACGCCGTGGACACCACCGGGGCCGGGGACGCCTTCGCGGGCGCGCTCGCCGCTTCGCTCGCCGACGGCGCCGACCTGGTCACCGCCGCGAAGCGGGCCGTGCGCGTCGCGGCCTTCAGCGTGACGCGGCCCGGGGCCCAGCCGTCCTACCCGACCGCCGCCGACCTCGGGGAATGATCACCGGGCCGCGCGTGTTGCCCGTCACATGGGCGATTCGTTCGGTTCGGCCTGGTGGCGCGGCTACGCCGCCCAGCTGCGGGCGATCGCCGAGGCGCGGCGCCCCGACCACCTCGCGATCATGCCGCTCGACGACACGCTCCAGGCGCTGGGCAAGCAGACCGAGGTCGACGAAGGCGTCTACGACGTGCCGGTGGAGGGCATCGTCGGCACGGTGGCCCGCGCCGGGGACTTCGACCGCGAGTTCCGGCCGCGCAACCGGGCGCTGCGCGAGCGCTGGGAGTCCCTGACACGGACGTCGGCGGACCTGCCGCCGGTGCGGCTCGTGCGCCTGTCCGACATGTTCTTCGTCGAGGACGGCCATCACCGCGTCGGCATCGCCCGCGCCCGCGGGGCCCGGGTCATCCGCGCGCGGGTGCGCTGGATCAGCACGGTCGCCTGCGCGCTGCGCTGCCTCACGCTGGCCGACCTGCCGTCCAAGACCGCCGAGCGGATGTTCCTGGAGCGCGTCCCGCTGCCGGACGACGTCCGCCTCGGGCTGTGGCTCGACGATCCCGCCGACTGGTTCCGGCTCGCCGACTCGGCCGAGGCCTGGGGATTCCGCCGTATGCTGGCCGGACGGCCGGTGCGCAGCCGTGACGAGCTGGCCGAAGCCTGGTGGCACGAGGAGGTCCGGCCGGTGCTCGAACAGGTACGGCAACGCGGTTTGTGCCCGCCACCACGAGATATCCAGGCCTATCTGAGCTATGGTCTAGACCATGTCTGAGTCGTCACTGTCCGGGGTCGCCGTCAGCCCCGGCCGCGCGAGTGGTCCCGTCGTCCGCGTTGCCGAGCCGCTGGGCGAGCCCGCCGCGACTCCCGCCCCGGCCGATCCCGCCGCCGAAGCCGCCCGGATCGCGCCCGCGGCCGCGATCGTCGCCGGCCGGCTGGAGAAACAGGCCGAGACCGCGACCGGCGAGGCGGCGACGATCCTGATCACGACCGCCGCGATGGCTGCCGACCCGGCGCTCGCCTCGCAGGCCGAGCAGCTGGTCAAGACGCAGGGGCTGCCTGCCGCGCGTGCCGTCTACCAGGCCGCCGAGGGCTTCGCCGAAGCACTGGCCGCGGCGGGTGGTTACATGGCCGAACGCGTCCGCGACGTCCGGGACGTGCGCGACCGGCTGATCGCCGAGCTGCTCGGCATCGCGCCGCCGGGGGTCCCCGAGCTGGCGTCGCCGAGCGTGCTGGTCGCCCGCGACCTCGCCCCGGCCGACACCGCGGGCCTCGACCCCGCCAAGGTCCTCGCCCTCGTCACCGAGGAGGGCGGCCCGACCAGCCACACCGCGATCCTGGCCCGCGCGCTCGGCATCCCGGCCGTCGTCGCGGTCCGCGGCCTGCTGGCCCTGGACGCGCAAGCGCTTGCGGTGGACGGCGACACGGGCACGGTCGAGGTCGCGGACCCGGCGGCCCCGGTCGTCACGGCGACGGTCGCCCAGCTCGCGGAGTGGAACGGCACGGGCGCGACGGCCGACGGCCACCGCGTCAAGGTCTACGGCAACGTCGGCTCCCCGGCCGACGCCCGGGCGGCGGCCGACGCGGGCGCCGAGGGCGTCGGGCTGTTCCGCACCGAGTTCTGCTACCTCGACGCCGCGGACGAGCCGTCGGTCGCCGGCCAGCGCGCGGCGTACACGGCGGTGCTTTCGCCGTTCCGCGGCAAGCCGGTGATCGTGCGGACGCTGGACGCGGGCGCCGACAAGCCGCTCGCCTTTCTCTCGCCGGAGGCCGAGCCGAACCCGGCGCTGGGTGTCCGCGGGCTGCGCGTGGCGTTCGACCGGCCCGAGGTGCTGGACCGCCAGCTCGAAGCCATCGCGGGCGCGGCGGCCGATTCAGGGGCCGAGGTCTCGGTGATGGCTCCGATGGTCGCGACGGTCGAGGAAGCGGCCTGGTTCGCCGCCCGCGTCCGCGCGGCGGGCATCGCCAGGGCGGGCGTGATGATCGAGATCCCGGCGGCGGCGCTGAGTGCCCGCGAGATCCTGGACGTCGTCGACTTCGTCTCGGTCGGCACGAACGACCTGGCGCAGTACACGTTCGCGGCCGACCGCCAGCTGGGCGCGGTAGCCCAGCTCAACGACCCGTGGCAGCCGGGCCTGCTGCGCCTGCTGAAGCTGATCGGCGACGCGGCCAAGGCCACGGGCAAACCGGCAGGCGTCTGCGGCGAAGCGGCCGCGGACCCCCGGCTGGCGCTGGTCCTGGCGGGCCTGGGGCTGACGAGCCTTTCGATGAACGCGCCGGCGATCCGTGCGGTCGGCGCGAGCCTGGCAAGCGCAACGCTGGCGGAATGCGAGGCCTTGGCGACGGCGGTCCTGGAAACGTCCGACCCCGCGGCGGCCCGCGCGGCGGCTCGCCCCTGACCCCGCTCGGATCGGCCGGCTTGACGCACGGTCGCGGCAGCTCAGGCCGGGCTGGTCAAGTCCCGCTCCGGTCGACCGGCGGCTGACCCCGCCCTGGTCGGTCGGCCGCGCTGGGCTTGGCGAACGTCTCCCGTGGCCCGGGCGCACCTCTGCTCTGCTGAGGCCGGCTGGTGGAGCCCGGCTCCGCACGGTCGCGACGGCTCGTCCCTGACCCAGCTTGGGGCGATCGGCTGCGCGAACGTCTCCCCCTGGTCCGCACGGTCGCGACAGCTCGCCCTGACGTGCTGCCGCGGAAGTG
>NZ_JBDZYD010000006.1:470482-489944 GCF_040064235.1 Amycolatopsis melonis | reverse complement strand
CCCGCCCCGGCGGCGATCGCGGTCACCCAGCCGGGCAGCGCACCCACGGGTGAGCTGAAAGGGACGTTCGTCTCGTCCGGCGCAGCGAAAGGGACTTTCCTCGCACCTGATGCAAGGAAAGTCCCTTTCAGCGCGTGGCCCTACCGCGCCGCCAGGCCGTACCACAGCAGGTCGGCGAGGTTCGCCGCGTCGCTGCGCCAGTCCTCGTTCGGGTCGAGCCAGAGCAGGCCGCCCATGCCCCGCATCACCAGTACCGGGTCCAGGCCCGACCGGACCGTCCCGGCAGCCGCGTTGGCGTCGAGCATCTCCGCCACCGCTCCGACCAGGTCCTCGTACGCGTCGACCGGGAGCTGGCCGCGGGCCGCCGTGGCCGTGCGGAGTGCGTCGGCCAGGCCCTTCTTCGTCATCATGTAGTGCGCCACGTGGTCGGTCACCCAGTGGCGGAACGCCTCGCCCGGCTCGTGCTTCTCCAGCAGGACCGGGACGACCTCCACGATGTGCCGGACCTCGCGGCGGTAGACCGCCAGGATCAGCGCCTCCGGTGTCGGGAAGTGGCGGTAGACCGTGCCGACGCCGACTCCGGCCTGCTTCGCGATCGCGTTGAACGACACTTCGCCCGTCTCCGCCAGCGACGCCGCCGCCGCGACGAGGATGCGCTCGTGGTTACGGCGGGTGTCCGCCCGGCGGGGACTGACCGATCCCGTCGTCATCGCACACCTCCCGGTTCCGTCCCCGCCGAATCTAACCCAGAGCTGGAGCAACTCCAGCACGAGCACTGCATTGCGAAGCGGATTCTAATCCGCTAGCCTCGCGGCAGACGAAGCGGATGACTATCCGGTACGTCTCTCTCCCACCACAGAGGCTCGACCGATCCACGGAAAGTGACCAGTGGACATCTCACTCGAAGTCAATGGCAGAACCGAACACCTGGACGTCGATCCCGGCGTGACGCTCCTGGACGCGCTGCGGGAGCGCCTCGCCGTCACCGGCCCGAAGAAGGGCTGCGACCGCGGGCAGTGCGGCGCCTGCACCGTGCACGTCGGCGGGCGGCCCGTGCTGTCGTGCCTCACCCTGGCCGCCACGGTCCGGCAGCCGGTCACCACCGTCGAAGGACTGTCCACTGAGGACGGTCTGCATCCGGTGCAGCAGGCGTTCGCCGACCAGGACGCCCTGCAGTGCGGGTTCTGCACCGCCGGGCAGATCATGTCGGCGGTCGCCGCCGTCGAGCAGGACGTCGACGACGTGCGGGAGTTCATGTCCGGCAACCTGTGCCGGTGCTCGGCCTACCCGAACATCGTCAAGGCCGTCGAGCAGGCGAGGCGGGCCGATGCGTCCCTTTGAGCTGACCGCACCCACCACCGTCGAAGCCGCGCTCGCGACACCCGGCACCTTCCTGGCCGGCGGCACGACGCTGGTCGACCTGATGAAGCTCGACGTCCTCACCCCGGAGCACGTGCTCGACATCAACGCGGTGCCGTTGCGCGGCATCGACACCTCCGACGGCCTGCGGATCGGCGCGCTGGAGCGGATGAGCGACATCGCCGCGCACGAGGGCGTCTACCCGGCGATCTCGCGCGCCCTGCTGCTGAGCGCGTCGCAGCAGCTGCGGAACATGGCCAGCATCGGCGGGAACCTGCTGCAACGCACGCGATGCTCGTACTTCCGCGACGTCGCCTCGCCGTGCAACAAGCGCGTGCCCGGCAGCGGCTGCCCGGCACTCACCGGCGCGAACCGGATGCACGCGATCCTCGGCACGAGCGACGCCTGCGCGGCCACGCACGCCAGTGACGTCGCCGTCGCCCTGGTCGCGCTCGACGCGCGGCTGCGACTGGCCGACGCCGGCGGCACGCGCGAGGTCGCCCTCCGCGACTTCTACCAGCTGCCCGGCGACACCCCGGCGCTGGAGAACGACCTGCGGCCGGGCGAGCTGATCACCGAGGTGGTCGTCCCGCGCCTGGACTGGGCGGTGAACTCCACCTACGTCAAGGTGCGCGACCGGCAGTCGTACGAGTTCGCGCTGTGCTCGGCCGCCGTCGCGCTGGACGTCCGCGACGGGATCGTCGCCGACGCCCGGGTCGCGGCCGGCGGCGTCGGGACGGTGCCGTGGCGGCTCACCGCCGTCGAAGACGCGCTGCGGGGCGCCCCGGCGACCCAGGCGTCCTTCGAAGCGGCCGCCGCCGTCGCGGCCGACGGCGCACGGCCGTTGGCGCACAACGCGTTCAAGGTGCCGCTGCTGAAGCGGACCGTCATCCGAGCGCTGCTCGAACTGACCGAGGGGAGTTCCCGATGATCGCCCGGCTGGACGCGCCGCTCAAGGTCACCGGCGAGGCCAGGTACGGCGCCGACCGCGTCCTGCCCGGCATGGTCTACGGCTACGTCGTGCTCAGCACGATCGCCCACGGCGAGATCGAGGCCGTCGACACCACCGCGGCGACGAGCGCGCCCGGCGTGCTCGCGGTGTACACGCCGTTCGACCCGCTGGCGCTGCGCACGCCGAGCCTGCCGGCGTTCGGCGACACCTGGGTTCCGTTGCAGGACAAGGAAGTCACCTACTACGGCCAGCCGATCGCCTTCGTCGTCGCGGAGACCTTCGAGCAGGCGCGGGACGCCGCGGCTCTCGTCGAAGTGGCCTATCGCGAGCAGCCCGCCCGGACCTCGCTCCTCGACCACCTCGACACGGCCGAACTCGCGCCGCCGCACTTCAGCGGTGCGCCGCCGGAGATCGAGGTGCTGGAAGACGGCGTCGAATCCATCGAAGCCGCGCTGGCCGCGAGCCCGGTGGTCGTCGAGGCGACCTACACGACCGCGACGCAGAACCACGCCGCGCTGGAACCGCACTCCGCGGTCGCGGTGTGGGAGGACGGCGAGCTGACCGTCTACAGCGGGAACCAGGCGTCCAACATGCAGGCGGCCGAACTCGCCATGGCGCTGGACCTGGCCCCGGAGGCCGTGCACGCGATCAACCCGTTCGTCGGCGGCGCGTTCGGCGGCAAGGGCCGGACCTCGACGCCCGCGTTCCTGGCCGCGGCGGCGGCCCGCTCCCTCGGCCGGCCGGTGAAGGCCGCGCTCACCCGCGAACAGGTCTTCACCGCCACCGCCGGCCGGGCCGCCACGGTCCAGAAGCTCGCGATCGGCGCCGAACCGGACGGGACCCTGGTCGCCCTGCGCCACGACTCGTGGTGTCACACCGACACGGCCCGGTCGTTCGTCGAACCGACGTCGCACGGCACCTCGCGCGAGTGGTACGCCACGAGGAACCTGTCCATCACCCAGAAGCTCGTGCCGCTGAACGTCCCGCCGACGACGTTCATGCGGGCCCCCGGCGAGGCACCCGGCTCGTTCGCGCTGGAAAGCGCGATGGACGAACTCGCCGAGAAGCTGGGCATGGACCCGATCGAGCTGCGTGTCCGCAACAACTCCACCGCCCCGCCCGGCCACGACCTGCAGTGGTCGAGTAAGCACCTCGACGAGTGCTTCCGCGTCGGCGCGCAGCGCTTCGGCTGGGCGCACCGGCCGCCGGGCACCCGCACCGACGGTGACTGGCTGGTCGGCATGGGCGTGGCCACCGCGGTGTTCCCCGCGCTGCGGTTCCCGGCCACCGTCGGCATCACGCTGAAGGCGGACGACACCGCCGTCGTCGCGACCAGCGGCGCCGATCCCGGCACCGGCCTGCTGACCGTGCTGTCCCTGGTGGGTGCCGAGTCACTCGACATCCCCGCCGACCGGATCACCCCGCGGCTCGGCGACTCGGCGCTGCCGCCGGGTGGCATGTCCGGCGGCTCGACGGCGACGGCGAGCGCGGGCACCGCAATCATGATCGCGGCCACCAAGGCGATCGACGAGCTGACCGCGCTCGCGGCCGATCCCGGCGCGCCGTTCGAGGGGCGCGAGGTCACCTACGCCGACGGGCGCGTGTTCGCCGGCGGGGAGTCGCTGACGTTCGGGGAGCTGCTGCGTGCGCTCGGGCGCGAATCGCTCGAGGTGACCGGCTCGTCGGCACCCGGCGAAGAGCTGACCAAGCACTCGTTCGCCTCCTGGGGCGCCCAGTTCTGCGAGGTCCGGGTGCACAAGTGGACGCGGGAGGCGCGCGTGTCGCGGATGCTCGGCGTGTTCGACGCGGGCCGGATCATCAACGAGCAGGCCGCTCGCAGCCAGCTCATGGGCGGCATGATCTGGGGTGTCTCGGCCGCGCTGCACGAGGCACTGGAGATCGAGGCGAACGGCCGTCCGGCCAACGCCGACTTCGCGGGCTACCTGCTGCCGGTCAACGCGGACATCCCGGAGGTCGACGTCCACTTCGTCGAGTACCCGGACACGCTGCACAACGCGGTCGGCGCGCGTGGTCTCGGGGAGATCGGCACGGTCGGCATGGCGGCGGCGGTGGCCAACGCGGTGTACAACGCGACCGGCATCCGGGTCCGGCACATCCCGATCACGATCGAGGATCTGCTCGAAGGCTGACCGGCGGGAAGGGCCCGTTCCGTCCGTCAACGGGCCCTTCCTGCCGGTGATTTTCCGGCGGGACCGTGTCGGACGATCGGGTCATGACGCGGGTTGCCCGCGGTCCTAGGCTGGCGGGATCTTCTCCGTGCCACGAAGGGACTCCCCGCATGACCGACCCCGTCGTCCCCACCACGTCCGGCGCGGTCCGCGGTCAGCTCACCTCCGCCGGCGTCGCGTTGTTCCGCGGCATTCCCTACGCCGCCGCGCCCGAGGGCGAGCTGCGCTTCGCCGAACCCGTCCCGGCGCCGCCGTGGGAAGGCGTCCGCGACACGGCCAGACCCGGGCCGACCGCGCCGCAGCGCCGTCACGACGTGCCGGGGCTCGACCTGGCGCCGCTCACCGGCCCCGGCTGGCGGCCGGGCCCGGAGTACCTGACGGTGGACGTCTGGACGCCGCAGCCGGGCGGCGCGGCGCTGCCGGTGCTGGTGTTCGTGCACGGCGGGGCGTTCATCGGCGGCACCGGCTCGGCGCCGGTGTGCGACGGGACCGCGTTCGCGCGGGGCGGCGCGGTGCTGGTCACCGTCCAGTACCGGCTGGGCGTCGACGGCTTCCTGCCGCTGGAGGGCGGCACCACGAACCTCGGGCTGCGCGACCAGCTCGCCGCGCTGCGCTGGGTACGGGACAACATCGCCGGATTCGGCGGCGACCCCGCCAACGTGACCCTCTTCGGCGCCGCCTCCGGCGCGGTCAGCGTTTCCTGCCTGCTCGGTTCCCCGCTGTCGGCGGGACTCTTCCACCGCGCGATCGTCCAAAGCGGACACCCGGACATGGTCCGCGACGGCGTGCAGGCCCGGCGCCTGGCCAAGGTGATCGCCGACGAGCTGAAGACGGAGGCGACCGCCGAGGCGTTCCGCAAGGTCTCGACCGAGCAGCTGCTCGACGCGCAGGACGCGGTGCTGCGGCCGGGCGGCGCGCCCGACCTGCGCGACGCGCTGGGTTACGACCGCGGGTACGGCCTCAGCCCGTTCCTGCCGGTGGTCGGTGACGACGTCCTGCCCCAGCACCCGGCGAAAGCGATCCGCGCGGGCGCGGGCGCCGGGGTCGACCTGCTCGTGGGCAGCTGCAGCGAGGAGATGCGGCTGTACCTGGTGCCCACCGGCGCGCTGGAAGCGGTCACCGACGACCAAGCGGTGGCGGCGCTCGCGGTGTCCCACCCGGACCCGGCGGGCGTGCTGCACGCGTACGGGCTGGGTTCCGGCCGCACGGCCGGCGAAGTCCTGGTCGAGGCCCTGACGGACCTGGTCTTCCGCGACGGCGTCCGCGACCTGGCGGCCCACCACACGGGCCGCACGTTCCGCTACGAGTTCGAGTGGGGTTCCCCGGCCCTCGACGGCAGGCTCGGCGCATGCCATGGGCTCGAGCTGCCGTTCGTGTTCGACGCACTGGACACGGTGACCGGGCCGCGCGGCCTGTTCGGCGAGCAGCCGCCGCAGGAACTGGCGAGCGAGCTGAACGACGCCTGGCTCCGCTTCGCCGCGACGGGCGCGCCGGGCTGGGCCGAGGACACCGTGTTCCACGCCTACTGACCCCGTGTCGACCCTCTGATCACGCGTGTCGACCCTTCAAGCACGCGAGTCGGCTGCTCCACCGGGCTGGACTCGGCCCCGGAACGGTTGACGACTCCCCCGCCGCGCTGCCAGGCTCAGGCGCCCGGACGCCGGATGAATGGGGACCACCGATGCCCGAGGCGGGCTCCGCCACGCCGCCACGCGCCTTCGTCCGCACCCTGCTCCGCAGCGGTGCCCCCGCCGATCCGCCCCGCGCCGCCGTCGACAACGGTGATCTCACCGCCGTCGGCGACGCCACCCTCGCCCGCGCCGCGCGCTACTGGGTCGTCGTGCCGCTGGCCTACCGGATCGCCGCCTTCGTGAAGGTGTTCATCGGCTTCACCGCGGCGAACGGCAGCCTCGGGCTCGGACCGGTCCTGGGCGCGACCGTGTTCGCGGTCGCCGCCAACGCCGCCGCCGTGGTGTGGGTGCTGCGCGCGGGCGGGCTGCGGGCCCGCCTGACCCGGCGGGCGCTCGCCGTGGATCTCGTCGTGGGCGTGGCGCTCTGCTTCGCGGTGGCCGCGACGGCGCCGGACGCGATCCAGCCGTTCGCGGTCGACGTGCCGTGGACATGGCTGGTCGGCGGGATCGCCATGGCCGCGGGGACGTCCGGGCTGCCCACGGCGCTGTGGCTGTTCGTGGCGGCCGTCCCGCTGCGCGCGGCGCTGACCCTGGCCGGCGGGCTCCCGCTGACCCATCCGCTCGCGGTGACGCGGTCGATCGGCTGCCTGGTGGCGCTCGCGGTGGCGATCGTGATCGCCGTGGCGATCCTGATCCTGCTCGGCGTCGGCACGCGGTTCGCGGTGGACATCGGCCTGCGGCGCGGCCGTGAGGCCGAGCGCCGCCGGACCCGGCGGATCATGCACGACAGCGTCCTGCAGACGCTGGAGGCACTGGCCATCTCGGCCCCGGGCGACGACACGCACGCGGTGACCCGGCTGGCGGAGCTGCGCTCGGTCGCCAAGGCGGAGGCGGCGGAGCTGCGCCGCCACATCACCGAGCCGGTGCCGACGGGGTCGAGGCGCAGCTTCGCGGTGGAACTGGCCGACGTCGCCACGGAACTGGCCCGCGACGGCCTGCGCACGCAGCTGGTCGCCGCGGACTTCGCCGACGACCACAAGGTGTCCCAGGACCGGCGCAGCGCACTGGTCGAGGCGGTCCGGGAAGCCTTGCGCAACACGGTGAAGCACTCCGGGACCAAGCAGGTCGTGCTGCGCGTGGAGCAACGCGACGGCGGGATCGCGGTGGTGGCGCGGGACCAGGGCCAGGGCTTCGACATCCACGACCGGCCGCCGGGCTTCGGCATCAGCCAGTCGATCGTGGCCCGGCTGGCCGAGGTCGGCGGCCACGGGACGGTCGATTCGCAGCCGGGCCGCGGCACCCGGGTCACGATGTGGGTGCCCGGCTGAGCGGTCAGGCCGCGAACCGGACAGCCCGCTCGGCAGCCAGACTCGCCCGGCAGGCAGCGACCAGCCGAGTGGTGGCGGCACTCCCGCCGTGCCCGCAACGGGGGCACGACATCGCCACCTCCCCCGACAGCTCGTCGACAGCGACGGTCAGCTCGTTCCGGCAGCCGCGGCACCAGCGGTGCCGGGTGACCGGGTTGACGTGCGACGGCGAAGCGGCGCACTGGTGGATCCAGCGGCCGTGCACGTGGCAGGTCAGGCGGTCGTCCGGCGCCAGCAGGCCCATGTCCTCGGCGTCGTCTTCGGTGGCGAGCAGGACCGGCAGGCTCCGGACCCGGTTCGGTGTGGCGGTGCAGGTCATCGGATTCCCCTTTCGCTCTCACCCGGACGTCGAACCGGCACGGCGGGAATCGACACATGGCCGGAATTCTGTGGTTCCTGGCAGTCCGGCCACTCCCACCCCGGGCCCGCGGCCCGGTAGCTTCGGCGCGTGTCGAAATTCCTGCTCTCGGTCCACGTCCTGGCGGCGGTACTGGCGGTCGGCCCGGTCGCCGTCGCGGCCAGCATGTTCCCCGCCGCGGTCCGCAAGCACGACCTGAAGGCCGCGACGCTGCTGCACCGGATCTGCCGCGTGTACACCTACGCGGCCATCGCGGTACCGGTGTTCGGCTTCGGCGTCGCGGGCACGATGCACGTCATGGGCGATCGGTGGCTGCTCGTGTCGATCGGCCTGACCGCGGTGGCGGCGGCCGTGCTGGCGCTGCTGGTCCTGCCGGGACAACGGCGGCTGCTGGCCGGAGAGTCCACATCGGACACGCTGGGCGGCCGGGCGGCCCGGCTGGCCATGGTCACCGGCGTGTTCAACCTGCTGTGGGCCGCGGTCACCGTGCTGATGATCGTCCGCCCCGGCTCGACGACGGGCGCCTGACGGCCCGCGCTAGACACCCACCGCGACCGGCACCCGCACCGCGACGAAGTCCGGACGGCGCCGCAGCACGAACCCCAGCGAAAGATAGAGCCGGATCGCCGCGGTGTTCGACGCCGCCGCGTGCAGCATCGGGGTCTCGCCGCGCTGGCGGATGCCGTCCGCGATCGCCAGGACCAGCCGGGTCGCCAGGCCCTGCCCGCGGTACGCCGGGTCGGTGCAGACCGCGCTGATCTCGGTGTACCCCGGCGGGTGCAGCCGCTCGCCCGCCATCGCGACCAGCACGCCGCACCGGCGGATGCCCAGGTAGGTGCCCAGCTCGACGGTCCGGTTCCGGAACGGTCCCGGCCGCGTGCGCTCGACCAGGTCGAGCATCTCCGGCACGTCGGCGGGCCCGAGCCGCACGGCTTCCGGGTCGGCCGCGGCGGCAACCTCCTCGCCGACCAGCTGGACGCCGGGGATCGTGTCGACGACTTCCCAGCCGGACGGCGGCCGCGCGGACGTGGCGGCGAGCACCACGACGGCACCCGGCCCGGCGAGGCCCGCGACGTCCCGCCAGTCCTGCTCGCCGGGGTCGTCCGGCAGGGCCAAGAACGGCGCGACGTCTTCGGGGTAGCGCAGCACGCGCCCGCGCCGCTGCGCGAACCGGGCGTGCGGGCCGGCCAGCGACGCCCAGGCGGGGTTGTCGAGCGGGGAAGCCATGGCTCCAGCATCCGGAAAGCGGCCGCGGCCCGGCGGTGCTCCCACATCGTGAGCGGCGTCGGTAGGGTGCGGGCGTGGGTTCCCAGGTCCCGGTGTGGATTCCGATCGTCGTCGCGTTGCTCGGCCTGGCCGGGGTGCTGCTGACCCAGGTCCTTTCGGGACGGCGCGAGGCCCGCCGGATGGCCGAGGAAACCGCGCGGGAAGAGCGCCGGTGGCAGCGCGAACGCGAGGCCCGGACGCACGAGACCCGCGCCGACGCCTACGCGCAGCTGCTGGGTGTCATCGAGGCGTTCGACGGCGTGCTCTTCCAGGCCCGGGCGATCCGGGAGTCGGAAGGTGAACTCGACGAGCACCAGCTCGCGGAACTGCGCCAGGTACGCAGCGAATGCCAGCACGCGCTCGGGCCGGTCGTGCTGCACGCGCCGGAAGCGGTCCGGCAGCTGGTCAGCGACGCCACGCTCCCCCGGATGCGGCTGGCCGCGATGCTGCTGGAGCCCGACGGCGACCGTGCCCGGATGCGGCCCGCCTGGGACGCCGGCCAGCGCGGCTACCGCGTCATGCGTGCCCGGATGCGGGCCGACCTCGGCTTCGACGCGGAACCGGTCGACGAGCTGTTCGGCACTCAGCCGACCACCGCCAGCTCCTCGTCGGAGAGCACGGCGGACCCGGCCGACACGACGAGCCTGCCGCCGCCGACCTCGTAGCGGTATTCGCCGTTCGTGGCCACGAACCCGTCGCCCGAGGCCTCGGCGGGCAGCACGATGTGCGTGTCGTCCGAAACCGGCTTCCCGCGGGCCTGGCCGTCGTAGAAGATCCGGCCGTCGGGCGTCCGGCAGATCGTGATGAGCGACTTCGCGGTCTGGGCGACGAGCAGCGCCGTCCCCTGGCCGCCGGGCAGGTAGCGCGCCGCGTCGGCCGGGCACGGCTTGTCCGCCGGCGCCGAAGTGGACGGCGCCGGCGGCGGGGTGACGGCCTCGACGGTTGAGACCACGGTCTTGGTCGTCGGCAGCGAAGGCGTCGTGTACTGCGGGAACGGGCCGGTCGCGGCCTGCTTGCCGCGCGGGCCACCGGTGAACAGCAGGACCCCGCCCACCGCGACCCCGGCAACGACCATCAGTGTCAGCAACACCCACAGCGCCCGGGCGCGTGCCCGGCCCGGTGCCAGGTTCGCGCAGGTGCCGCAGCGGCGGGCCGCGGCGTCGTTGACCGCACCGCACTGCGCACACGTCCAGGGAAAACCCGCCATCGGGCCTCCTTCGGCCCGGCGCCACGCCACGCCGGTGCCTCCATCGTCACCGACGGAGGCACCGCCTGCAACGGCTCGGTCACCCGGACTGGACGACGTTGACCATCCAGGGAATGCCGAACTTGTCGACGCAGGCGCCGAATTCGTCGCCCCACATCTGCTTTTCGAACGGAACCGTCACGGTGCCGCCGTCGCTCAGCTTTTCCCAGTAGCCCCGCAGGTCTTCGGCGTCGTCGCCGCTGAGGCTCACCGAGATGTTGGTCCCCGGGTTGTGCTCCATCCCGGCCGGGGTGTCGGCTGCCATGAGCGTGAAGCCGTTGTCGGCTTCCAGCTGGGAGTGCATGATCTTGTCCGCGTCCGCCCCTTCGGGTGAACCGAATTCCCCGAACGTGTTCATGGTCAGGGTGCCACCGAAGACGTCTTTGTAGAACTCCATGGCCTGCCGCGCATCATCGCGGAAGCTCAGGTACGGGTTGAGGCGAGAAGCCACGGTCATCTCCTTCGCTCGGCAGAGAGCAGCATCCTCGCAGACCTCCGGGGTTGCGCCAATCGGCAGAAATTCAGAGGACGAACCGGCGGCCTGCCTCCGGTTCCAGCGGCAGGGTGCCGTGCAGCGCGGCACGGGCCCGCAGTTCCAGCGCGCGGTCGAGCGGCCTGCCGCCGGGTGCCGCGGCGGCGTGAAAGGTGCCGCGGTCGAACAGGTACACCAGCGCGAGCCTGCCTTCCCGGCGCCCGGCCTGCTCGGCGAAGTCGACGGCCGCGAACCGCAGGCAGCCGCCGTAGCCCGCCCGGGTCAGCCGGTCGGCGACGTCCACCAGGTCGCCGGTCAGCACGCGCAGGTCGTGGTTGCGCCGCCAGCACCGGACCGTCGAGCGGCCGTAGAGGTCCTGCGTCACCAGCGGGTGCACCGGCTGCCGGGACGGCGTCGCGGCGATCAGCTCCGCCTGGGTGCGGGCGAGCGCGTCGCCGTCCACCCGGAAGGCGATCGTCCCGCCGCCGGTGGGCGCGAGACCGAGCGCGGCGCGCATCCGCGGGGCCGCGGCGGCGAGGGTGTAGAGCGACTGCAGGTGCGGGCGCGACGTCCAGTAGCGGACGAGCTTGCTGTCCAACAGAGTCATGTGTCCTGTCTCCGGTCGAGAAGACCGCCGGGCCGGGCGCACTGGCAATGTCCACACTGGACGTCAGGCGCGGGGACGCGGGGTCGGAAAGGACAGCATGCGCCCGCGCCGCCCGGTTCCGGACCGGCACCGGGCGGCTACGCGGCGAACGGCACCGGCCCGCCGCCGAACGGTCACCGGTACAGCAGTTCAGCCGATCAGCGGTATTCCTCTCGCCTCAGGCAACGGTGATGACGACCTTGCCGAAGTTGCCCCGGCTTTCGAACCGCCGGAACGCCGCCCCGGCCTCCTCGAACGGGTGAACGCTGTCGACGACCGGCTCGATCGGGTGAACGGCGAGCCGCCGGACGAGGTCCTCGGTGTCGTCGCGGCTGCCGACCCAGATCTTCCGCACGGTCGCGCCGCTGCGGAACAGGTCCATCACGTCGATCGGCGGCCCGCTCGTACCGACGAAGCCGACCAGCGCGATGTCGGCGTGGTGCGTCCCGGCCGCGACGAGCGACTGCGCGAAGGTGCCCGGCCCGCCGACCTCGACGATCCGGTCCGCACCGCGGCCACCGGTGGCGTCGAGGACGGCCTTGCCCCATTCGGGCGTGGCGGTGTAGTCGATCACGACGTCGGCGCCGAGCGCGGTCAGCCGCTCCGCCTTGGCCGGGCTCGACGTGGTCGAGACCACCCGTGCGCCGTGCGCCTTGGCCAGCCGCAGCGCGAACAGGGACACCCCGCCGGTGCCGAGCGTGAGCACGACGTCGCCGGGGCCGAGCGGCGTGCCGCCGTTGAGCGACGTCCACGCCGTGACGGCCGCGCACGGCAGCGTCGCGCCCTGCTGGTAGGTGATCGAGTCCGGCAGTGCGACCAGCGCGTGCTCGGAGACCGCGCGGTATTCGGCGAGCCAGCCGTCCTGCGCGTTGCCGTACCCGCGCAGGGTTTCGGCCGGGGGCAGCCGTCCGCCGATCCAGTGCGAGTGGAAGCTGGAGATCACCCGGTCACCGGCGGCGAAGCGCGTGACGCCTTCGCCGACCGCGGCGACCTCGCCCGCGGCGTCGGACACCGGGATCAGCTCCGCCGGCCCGGTGACGAAGTGGTCGCCGTTGAGGATCAGCAGGTCGCGGTAGTTGAGCGAGACGGCCCGCACGCGCACGAGCACTTCGCCGCGCTGCGGCTCGGGCATGGGCTCTTCGCGCTCGACGAGCTGACCGGCCCGGGGACGGTAGACGCGCACTGGGGAACTCCCTCATGTTAACCAATCGGCTAACATCGACCATGGCACAGCGGCCCGCCTCCCGGCAACCAGGGATACTCGGGACATGGCCAGCCGCACCGCGACCCCCTTGGAGCACCCGGCACTCGAGGACGTCTCGTTCGCCATGGCCCTGGAGGCACTGCGCGACCCGCACCGGCTGGCCATGGTCGCCGCGCTCGCCCGCGAACCCGGCCAGTCGTGCGGCGCGATCATGCCGCCGGTCAGCAAGCCCGCGGCGTCCCGCCACTTCAAGATCCTCCGCGCGGCCGGCCTGCTGAAGCAGTGGGACAGCGGCACGCAGCGCCTGAACGCCCTGCGCCGCGAAGAGTTCGACGCCCGCTTCCCCGGCCTGCTCGACCTGGCCCTCGCCGAAGCCGCCCGCTGATTTTCCGGACGTTCCCCGCCTTCCAGACATTTAGCGTTGCTAATAGTTCTGAGTCAGAGCTAACTTCGGAGGCATGACCGAACTCGCCGAACGCCTGCTGGGCGCGGTGGCCGGGATCCGCCGGGTGGTGCGCCGCCGGACCCGCACCGGGCTGACGGGCACCCCGCTGCCCGGCGCCCAGCTCGAAGTCCTGCGCGTGGTGGCCGACCGGCCCGGCATCGGCGTCGCCGCGGCGGCCCGCGAGCTGCATCTCGCGGCCAACTCGGTCAGCACGCTGGTCAACCAGCTCGCCGACGCCGGGCTGCTGCGCCGCGAGGCCGACCCGGCCGACCGGCGCGCCACCCGGCTGGAGCTCACCGCCGCGGCCCGCGACCGGATCGCGAACTGGCGGCGAGCCCGCACCGAGCTGGTCGCCGCCGCCCTCGCCGGTCTGTCCGAAGAGGACATCGACGCGATCGGGAAGGCGTTGCCGTCCCTCGAAAAGCTCATGGGCATCCTGAAGGAGCAGGCATGACCGAACCCGCGGTGCGCTGCACCGGCCTGAGCCACTCGTTCGGCACCACCCGCGCGGTGGACGGCGTCGACCTGGAGATCCAGCCCGGCGAGGTGTTCGGCCTGCTCGGCCCGAACGGCGCGGGCAAGACCACCACGCTGCGGATGATCACCACGCTGCTGCCCACGGCACCCGGCCGGATCGCCGTCTTCGGCGTCGACGTGGCGCGGCGGCGGATGGCCGTGCGGCGGCTGATCGGGTACGTCCCGCAGCAGCTGTCCGCCGACGGCGCGCTGACCGGCCGCGAGAACGTCGCGTTGTTCGCCCGGCTCTTCGACGTGCCGCGCGCCCGGCGCGGCGAGCAGGTGCGGCTCGCGCTGGACCTGGTCGGGCTGGCGGGCGACGCCGACCGCACGGCCGGGACGTACTCCGGTGGCATGATCCGCCGCCTGGAACTGGCGCAGGCCCTGGTCAGCTCGCCGCGGTTGCTCGTGCTCGACGAGCCGACGATCGGGCTCGACCCGGTCGCCCGGTCCTCGGTGTGGGACCGCATCACCGCGATCCGGGCCGCGACCGGCATGACCGTGCTGGTCACCACCCACTACATGGACGAGGCCGCGCAGTACTGCGACCGCGTCGCGCTGCTGCACACCGGCCGGGTCCGCGCGCTCGGCACCCCGGCCGGGCTGGCGGCCGGGCTCGGTCCGGAGTCCTCTTTGGACGACGTGTTCCGCGCCGTCACCGGCGACCGCCTCGACGGGGACGAAGGAGGGATCCGCAGTGTCCGTGCCGCTCGCCGCACCGCCCGCCGTCTCGGCTGACCCCGGCCCGCTGCGCCGCCTGCGCGTGCTGTTCGCGCGTGCCGGCGCGATGTGCCTGGTCGAGCTGCAGAAGCTGCGCCGCGACCAGACCGAGCTGCTCACCCGCGCCATCCAGCCCGCGCTGTGGCTGCTGCTCTTCGGCGAGACGTTCACCCGGCTGCGCGCGATCCCGACCGGCTCGACGCCCTACCTCGACTACCTGGCGCCGGGCATCCTCGCGCAGTCGGCGTTGTTCATCGCGATCTTCTACGGCATCCAGATCATCTGGGAGCGTGACGCGGGCGTGCTCGCCAAGCTCCTGGTGACCCCGACCCCGCGCGCGGCCCTCGTCGCGGGCAAGGCGTTCGCGGCCGGGGTCCGCGCGCTGGTCCAGGCACTGATGGTGCTGGTGCTGGCCGCGCTGCTCGGCGTCGGGCTGACGGCGAACCCGCTGAAGCTGCTCGCCATGGCCGTGGTGCTCGTGCTCGGCTCGGCGTTCTTCTGCTGCCTGTCCATCGTGATCGCCGGGATCGTGCTGTCCCGGGAACGGCTGATGGGCATCGGGCAGGCGATCACCATGCCGCTGTTCTTCGGCTCGAACGCGCTGTACCCGGTGGATCTGATGCCGTCGTGGCTGAAGGTGCTCAGCCACGGCAACCCGCTGAGCTACCAGGTCGACGCGCTGCGCGGGCTGCTGATCGGCACGCCGATGCATCTCGGTGCCGACTTCGCCGTGCTGGCCGCGTCGACGGTCGTGGCCATCGCCGCCGCTTCGGGACTGCTCGGCCGGTTGGCCCGGTGAGGCACATGTCTCACCGAACGGAAGCCTCATGCCGGAATGCCTAATCTCGATTCCGTGAAACGTCGTCAGGCCCTGGTCCCTTTTGCCGCTTTCTGCGTGCTCGCCGGAATTCTCGTGGCCGGCACGATGGCGCCCGCCGCCATCGGCGCGGGCCTGCTGTCGAATCGCGTGAGCGATTCGGTGGACGCCATTTCCGCACAGCTCGCCGCCGCCGAACCGCCGTTGACCACCACGGTCACCGACCGCACCGGCGCCCCGATCGCGACGCTCTACGCGCAGTACCGCCTCCCGGTCGCCGCGGCCGGGATCGCCCCGGCGATGAAGGCCGCGATCGTCGCGGTGGAAGACCGCCGGTTCTACACCGAAGGCGGCGTCGACGTGCAGGGCATGCTCCGCGCGGCGGTCAACGACAGCACCGGCGGCGCGCTGCAGGGCGCGTCGACGATCACCCAGCAGTACGTCAAGAACTACCTGATCAACGTCGTCGACCGGACCGACCCGCTCGCCCAGCAGGCCGACCGCGAGGACTCGCTGGCCCGCAAGCTGCGTGAGGCGAAAATGGCCGTCCAGCTCAACGCCACGATGAGCAAGGACGACATTCTGGCGAATTACCTCAACGTGGTCGAATTCAGCGGAACCGTGTACGGAGTCGGTGCCGCGGCGAAAGCGTACTTCGGGACGACAGCGGACAAACTGACCGTCCCGCAGGCCGCCCTGCTCGCCGGAATGGTGAACAACCCCAGCATCTACAACCCGTACACGCATCCGGACAAGGCACTGCAGCGCCGCAACCTCGTCATCGACGACATGGTCACCAACGGGTCCATCCCCGCCTCCTACGCGGCGACGGCGAAGGCGGCGCCGCTCGGGCTGCTGCCGGACGGCCCGGTCACGCCGTCCGGCACGTGCCTGGGCGCGGCGCCGGACGCGGGATTCTTCTGCGCGTACGCGGAAAGCTACCTCGTGCACGCCGGGTTCACCGCGGACCAGCTGGCGACCGGCGGGTACACGATCAAGACGACGCTCGACCCGCGCGTCTCGCAGGTGACGAAGGACGCCGTGGACGCCAACGTGCCGACCACCCAGGACGGCGTGGCGAACACCTTCGCCGTCGTCCAGCCGGGGCAGGACGGGCACCAGGTGCTCGCCATGGTCGCCAACCGCAACTACGGCACCGACCCGGCGCGGGGTGAGACGTCGACGAACATCGTGGCCAACGCGAGCAACGAGTTCGGCGCGGGCTCGTCGTTCAAGATCTTCACCTCGGCCGCGGCGCTCGTCACCGGCAAGGCGGGGCTGAACACCCCGCTGCCCAACCCCGACAGTGAGTGTTTCCCGGTGCCGGACACGCATTCGTCGTGCTACACCGTCCACAACGACGGCCACTACGCGGACCCGATCACCCTGGCCGACGGCCTGGCGACGTCGCCGAACGTCGCGTTCGTCGGGCTCGAGTCGCAGGTCGGCATGCCCGCGGTGCTCGACATGGCCTACAAGCTGGGGCTGCGGAACACCCTGGCGACCAACGACGCGGGCCGCACGCCGGACCCGAAGTCGGGCAACCCGCAGTACAGCGAGCCGCAGTCGGAGTACTTCAAGAACCTGCTGTCGTTCACGCTGGGCAACAGCCCGGTGAGCCCGCTGGAGATGGCGAACGTCTCGGCGACGCTGATGAGCGGCGGGGTGTGGTGCCCGCCGAACCCGATCCTGTCGGTGACCGACCGGAACGGCAACGCGGTGCCGGTGCGGCAGCAGGCGTGCGAGCGGGTCATCCCCACGGGGGTGGCGAACACGCTGGAAGCGGGCCTGAGCAAGGACACGACGAGCGGCACGTCCGCCGAAGCGGCCCGCGCGGCAGGCTGGACCCGCCCGGACATCGGCAAGACGGGCACGACCCAGCAGAGCGAGTCCGTCGCGTTCGTCGGCGGCGTGAACGACTACGCGGTGTCGTCCATGGTCTTCGCCGACGGGCCCCACCCACAGGAGATCTGCCCGGGCACACCGGTCCACCTGGGCGAGTGCGGCCACGGCGCGTTCGGCGGCACGGTGGCCGCACCGCCGTACTTCCACGCCATGAGCCAGTTGCTGGCCGGGGTCCCGGACCAGCCGATCCCCCCACCGGACCCGGCCTACCTGACGGCGCGGAGCTAGCGCGGTTCGAGGAAGACGAGCGGGATCTCCCGCTCGGTCTTCGTCTGGTACTGCCCGTAGTTCTTGAACTCGGCGGTGATCTTCGGCCACAGCCGGGCCCGCTCGCCGGCGTCGGCGACCCGCGCCCGCATCGGCTGCTTGGGCCCGCCCTTCAGCGACACCTCGACGTCGGGGTTGTCGCGGAGGTTGAGGAACCACGCGGGATGCGTGTCGTCGCCGCCGCGGGAAGCCACGACGACCCAGGTGTCGCCGTCCTGGTGCGGCGAGGTCAGCAGCACCGACCGCGGCCGGCCGCTCTTGCGCCCGATCGTGGTGAGTTCGAGGACGGGCATGGCGACCTGCCAGCCCACCCGCCCACCCGTGAGCTTGATCAGGCCGCGGTGCACGGCGTTCATGGCCTTGAGGGCGAAGTCGCTCGGCATGCTTCCAATCTAGCGCCGGGCCCCCGCGGCAGCCGTCCGGGCCGATTGTCCACTTTGCCCGGTCCGGCGCCTGGCGAGTTCCCCGAAACCGCCACGGCACCGGCCACCGGTGTGCGAGGCTGCCCGGCGAACGCAGGACCGAAAGAAAGAAGACCGATGCTGATCTGGGGCTGGCGGACCAAGATTTCCTTGCTGGCGATGACGACCTTCCTGTGCGCCCGCTGCGGCAACCCCGCCGCGCACGCCGTGCGCAAGGCGGTCACGAAGTTCACGCTGTTCTTCATCCCGCTGTTCCCGATCAGCGTCAAGTACAGCGCACAGTGCACGTTCTGCGGGATCGAGAACCGGATCCCGAAGGAGGACGCGGTCCGCCTGCACGCGCAGGAGCAGGGCCAGCCGCAGGTCGCACCGGGATACCCGCAGCCGCAGGGCGTCCAGCACCCTTCCCAGCCGCAGGGCTTCCCCCAGCAGGACCGCTGAAGGCCACCCGTCCGGGTGAGATCCGCGGCGGCGAAACCGCCCGCACGCCCACCCTGTTCCCGGACACGTTCGCCCAGCGTGTGACCACTTTCGCGGACCGGCCGCCCGGCGTGCCCGGGCGCGGTCGCGGCGGCGCGGAAACCACCCCCGGCCGGGTGACGGCAGCCCGCGGTCCGGCCCGGAATTGTCGGACCCCCGTGCTCTCCTCGTCGGCAAGAGCGGTGCACCCCGCACCCCGAGGCGAAGGAGGAGCCCGATGGCAGGCGAAACGACGGTCACCGTGGTCGGCAACCTGACGACCGACCCCGAACTGCGGTTCACCCAGGCAGGCACGGCGGTCGCGAACTTCACGGTCGCGTCGACACCCCGGACGTTCGACCGTGAGTCCGGCGCCTGGCGCGACGGCGACCCGATGTTCCTGCGCTGCAGTGTGTGGAAGCAGTACGCGGAGAACGTCGCGGAGTCCCTCGGCCGCGGCGCGCGCGTCGTCGTGCACGGCAGGCTCAGGCAGCGGACGTACGACACGAAGGAAGGCGAGCGGCGGACCGTGACGGAGCTGGAGGTCGACGAGGTCGGCCCGTCCCTGCGCTACGCCACGGCCAAGGTGACCAAGCACATCCGCGCCACCGGCGCCGAGGGCAGCAGTACCTGGACCCCGGAGCCGGTGGCGGTCGGCGATCCCCCGTTCTGACCCGATCCGTCCCCGGTCGACGGGGATTTGACCCGCTCTCGACCGCCGGCGGTGACGATGGGAGAACGCTCCTCGCGGGTGCGGTCGAAATCCGGGTCCCCGGTTCGACGCATAGGCAGAAGAGGCCGAACGACGAGCGGGAGGGACCGAGATGAACGCCAACGACAGGACCGGAACGGCGGTCAACCACCGGATGCGCGCCATGCTCCGAGCGGTCGCGGCGGGCCGCGCAAGGGTGTCGTGCAGCAGCGAGCCCGACCTGTTCATCGACGGCCTTTCCTGCGGCGACCAGTTCGCGGCCCACGCACTGGCCCACCAGGGCCTCCTCCGCGCGGCCCGCCCGGGCAGGCCGGGAGAGCTGGTCCCGGCAGTCCTGACAGCGGCAGGCCACGCGGTCCTGACCCAGCAGCAACGCCCCGCCGCCTGACTCGGCGGCAGGCAAGGTGTTTGACAAGTCCAGAGAGATGGAGCCGCCCGACCCCGCCCTCGTGGGGGGCCCCGGGCCCCCACCCCCCGCCCCCCCCGCCCAAGCGGGGGCCGGTGCCCCC